>CAZMFM010000139.1:0-8815 GCA_964565565.1 uncultured Spirochaetaceae bacterium
TCGATGACCTTCGCGCAGGCATCCTCGAAGATCTGTTCTTTGCCGGGGATGACGAAATAGTTCATGCCGATCGTGACCACGCTGCGCTCCTTGCTTGAATGGCTCGGCAGCATAGCGGCGTGACCTGTGGCCTGGCGTCTATCGCCGGACATCGCTCCAAGATCTTTCTTTTCCCAGGGGGAGTGTCGGGTCCCATGGATTCAGCGCTCAGCTTCCCCGAGAATGTCCGGAATCCAAGACAGTGCAGTATTCTGGCTGCATCCGGTTGCGACCAAATGCTCTGGGAAGGGCCTCAGGTCGACGAGAAACCAGTCTGCGTTGGCCCAGCCCTTGCTCTAGTACGAGGCATGGGATCGTTTCACTCTGCAGCCGGGCGTTCGAAACCCGCAGCGCCGAATGGGCCATGGATAGTTCACCCCGGACGCCCCGGAGACCCGGATATGGGCAACGGTCGCAAGATCATCGACGAGTTCGTCGACGTGCTTCGCAAGCAGGTCGATGAACTCGAGAAGGCCAGCACGCGCGGCTTGGATCGCCTGGTCGAACGCGGCGTCGAGGAGCTCGAAGAATTTCGTGAGCAGGTCGCGACGAAATCACGATCGTCGTCGTCCTCCACCAGCCCGCCTCCCCCTCCGAGGCCCCCGACCACGCCTGTTCCCCCGAACCCGACAACACCCGAGGCGACGCGTGATGCGGAACGGGCCAGTCGCGAAGCGAGGTCGCACGAGCGATTGGAGCGCCGCGCGGTCAAGGCCGCGAAGCGCGAGAGACAGGCCGAGCGCAATGCTCGCCGTGCCTTTCGCTCGGCCGAACGTGCAAGGCTTCGTGCCGACGGAATCCGCCGCAGCCGAAGGTCGAGCCATCGTGGTCGTTTTTTCGCTCGCAAGAATGAAGACGCACGCAGCCCAGAGCAGGTCGAGCACGATCGGCTCGTCGCACGCGCCCGTCGACGTGCCAATCAGCGCATCGCCTTCCTGACCCACCTCGGCTCGTATCTCGCCACCCTGGCGATCATCCTCGTCACCACGCGAAGTGTCCGGATCGTCGCCGTCGTCGGCCTCAGCTGGGGCATCGGCGTCTTTTGCCACTATCTCTGGGCGCTCACCGCTCCGAAGCTGCGCGACCGCTGGGTGGAGCAGGAGGTCGGTGCACGCTCGGCCCATGGCGTCAAGACGGAACGCCGCGAGGTGGAGACCCGGAGTCGGCGCTCGCTCGAAGATCTATCCGCGTCGATCGCACATGAGATTCGCAACCCGATCACCGCCGCAAAGAGTCTGGTCCAACAGATGGGGGAGGATCCAGCCTCCGGTGACAATCTCGAATACGCCGAGACGGCGCTCTCCGAACTCGACCGTGTCGAACGTTCCATCTCACATCTACTGCGTTATGCGCGCGATGAAGAACCGCGCATGAGTCGATTGGAATTGCGCTCCGTGGCCCTGGCTGCAATCGAGGGCCTTGCCGACCGAGCGGCCTCTTCGGGTGTCGAATTGACGATTGATTTCGATCGGCCTGGTGAAATGCGTGGTGATGGGGAAAAGCTCAGGCGTGTGATCGAGAACCTGGTCTCGAACGCCCTCGAAGCGCTCGCGACGGCGCAAACGAGCTCGCCCCGAATTTCGGTGCTCGGCGGCGAGAACCTGGCCGGCAATGAGATCTGGCTACGCGTAGTCGACAACGGGCCGGGCATCACAGCCGACGAGCGCGAACGGATCTGGAGTCCCTTCTATACGACGCGGCAGGAGGGTACGGGTCTCGGGCTGGCCCTCTCTCGCAAGACGATCGAGGCCCATGGAGGCCGGATCGAGCTGTTGGCGGAAACCCGCCAGGGCGCCGAATTCGTGCTTTCGTTTCCGAAAGATCCGAATCTCGCGACGGCGAAGAAGGAGAGCGACCATTGACGACCGCACCGCCCGCGACGAGTACGGAACGAGGAATGGACGGGCCCCTGGTGCTGGGGCTGGGCGCCCGAGAGCAGGGGCGAAAAAAGAGCCGAGAGGAGAGGCGAATGTGGAGAGGTCCGAAATCGAGCCGGCGAGACGCTGGGCGCCATCGCCGGAAAGGGCGAGACGCCGATCGCGAGACCGCGGCAGGGGCGGCCGATGCGTTTGCGGACGAGGACGCGCGAAATTTCGATGCGATCGACGAGTCGCTTCTGTCTCCGGATGAGTTGGCCTACCGCCACGCGCAAAGGCTTGCGGACGAGAAGGTCGAGCTCTCGCGGAAGGTCGTGCGAGCGGGAATCATCACGATTCCGCTCTTGATCTTCATTCCCTTCGTGGGTGCGATTTTGTTGGTCGTCTTTGGCGTGGATATCGGTCGCAAAGCATTTCGCCTGCTCTACGAACCAAGGCTCCGCGAGAAATTTCTTCAGGAGGAAGTCCAGCGACGGGTCTCGACCCGGGTGAGTCATGAGCGTCGGAATCTAGAGGGCGAGCATCATCGTTCTCTCGAGCATCTCTCCGCATCGATCGCGCACGAGATTCGAAATCCGATCACCGCGGCGAAGAGTCTCGTGCAGCAGATGGGGGAGGAGCCCGGGAGTCCAGATCAAGTCGAGTACGCGCGCGTGGCGGTCGCTGAACTCGAGCGCGTCGAGAAGTCGATTACCCACCTTCTTCGTTATGCGCGAGAAGAGGAGATTCAATTCGCTTCGATCGTGATGGAAGACGTTCTCGAGTCCGCGATCGAGACCTTTCGCGACCGGGCTTCCCGGGCGGAAGTCGCCATCCGTCGTCAATACGATGTGGAGGGAAGCCTGTCTGGCGATTCGGAGCAGCTGCGGCGCGTAGTCATCAACCTTGTCGGGAATGCCATCGACGCGCTCGAGGAAGCGCGCAAAGGCGAGCGAGAAATTCGCGTCTCGATGGGCGAGAACCTGGCCGGCAGCGAGATCTGGGTACGGATTTCGGACAACGGACTCGGCATCGAGGACGACGATCTCGATCAAATCTTCGATCCCTTCTACACGTCGCGCAAAGAGGGAACTGGTCTGGGTCTCGCCATGTGCCGCAAGATCGTCGACAACCACGGCGGTTCGATCGAAGTTGAATCCCAGAAGGGGGTTGGCACGGAATTCGTACTGACCTTCCCGAGGGCGAGACGAAGTGAATCGAGGACATCATGAGCGAGAGAATTCTTGTAGTCGAAGATGAACATGCCATCCGGCTGGCCTTGAAGGGGCTTTTGCGACGAGAGGGTTTCGATGTCGAGTTGGCTGAAGACGGAGAGGTTGCGGAGAAATGGCTTCGCCAGGAGAGCTTCGATCTCGTCATTACAGATCTCGCGTTAGGCGGAGGGAAAACGGGTATGGATGTCCTTCGCGTTGCGAAGGAAGAGCGTTCCGAAACGGCCGTCGTCATGATTACGGCCCATGGCTCGGAGAAGATCGCTGTCGAGGCGATGAAGGCCGGTGCCGACGATTATGTTCCGAAGCCTTTCGACAACGATGAACTGCGGGTCGTCGTGGCTCGTTCGCTCGAGCGACATCGCCTCGAACGAGAGAACCGCCTACTACGCGAACAAGTGCAGCGCGATTTTGGCTTCGACAAATTGATCGGCGCCGGCGAGGCCATGCGGCGGGTCTTCGAGACGATCCAGAAAGTCGCTGAAACCGACCTTTCCGTGATGATCCGAGGCGAGAGCGGGACCGGCAAAGAACTCGTCGCGCAGGCCCTTCATACGACGAGTTCGCGTCGCTCACGCCCCTTCGTCGCCGTGAACTGTGCAGCGATCAATCGGGAGCTCGTCGAGAGCGAGCTTTTTGGTCACGAGAAGGGGGCCTTTACCGGCGCGGATCGCCGTCGCATCGGGCGCTTTGAAGCCGCGCAGGGCGGGACGATCTTTCTCGATGAGATCGGCGACATGAGTGCCGAAACCCAGGCGAAGGTATTGCGGGTTCTCGAAGAACGTCAGCTCGAACGGGTTGGCTCAACGGAAACGATCGAGGTCGATGTGCGCGTGGTCTGTGCGACCCATCGCGATCTCGAAGAAGAGATTGCCGCGGGCAACTTTCGTGAAGATCTTTTCTACCGGCTCAAGGTCGTCGAAATCGAGCTTCCACCCCTGCGTGAACGCATCGAGGATTTCGGAGCGCTCTCCGATCGCTTCCTGAGGCAGGTGGCCGAACGGCTTGAGCGCCCAAAGAAGGAGCTTGGCTCCGCGGCGCTGGCCCGCCTGGCCAGACACCCCTGGCCGGGGAACGTGCGAGAGCTGCGGAATGTGCTCGAACGTGCCGCCGTGCTCGCCCCTGGATCCGAGATTACTGAAGAAGATCTTCAGCTCGACTCGCCAGCGACCCCTTCCGCGCGTAGCGCGCCGGGACTCGAGCTGCCCTTTGCCGACGCGAAGCGGGAGACCATCGAACGCTTCGAACGGGTCTATCTCTCGGAAGCCTTGCGCGAGAACGAAGGCAACGTCTCACGCACCGCCGGTGCGATCGGCATGGTGCGACAGAGCCTGCAACAGAAAATTCGAGAACTTGGTCTGAAGGCCGACGAATTTAGACGTCGCGCCCGCGACTAGCCGGGTCTTCCGGTCAATCTGAATGAAGAGAGAAGAAAAGAGCAGAGGAGAAGTTATGTCCAATCACAAGCCGAGCATGTTCAGTCGCCTGCGAAGTCTCTTTCATGGGATCTTCGGGTCCTGGGTTCGTGATCGCGAACACCAGGCGCCCGAGGTCGTATACGAACAAGCGATCGCTGAGCGGGTCCGTCAATACCGGGAACTCAAGAGTGCCGTCGCCGGAATCCTGTATATGAGAAACAAGATCGAAAGCGAGATCAGCGATCGTCGCGCAGAGATCGCTCGTCTGCATGACGATGTTCGCCGCAGCATTCGCCGCGGCGAAGATGAATCCTCGCTTTCGCTGATTGCACACAAGCAGGCGCTTTTCGAAGAACTCGAACGAGCGGAGCACGAACTCGACCAGGTGCGCATCCAGGCTGAAGAAGCGAAGACGAACCTGGTTCGCTTTCGAGAAGAGATTCGATCGCTCGTTCGGGAGAAGGGCCGCATGCTCGCAACCCTGGCCAACGCCCGGGCACGAAGACGGCTGCAGTCCGCGATCGAAGGACTCTCCGTCGACGCAGAGATGGATGCCCTCGAAAATGTCCGCGAACACATCTCACGCGCTGTCCTCGAAGGGGATGTGAACAAGGAACTCGGTGAAGACGGCGATGCTTTCCGGACCAAGCTCCGGGGCTTCCGCGACGAGGCGCGACGTGAATCCGCGCGCATAGAACTCGAGAGCCTTCGCGAGGAATTGCGCCCGACCACGATTCCCGCAGAGGTGGCCACGTCTTCAGAGCCCATTCCCGCGCTCGGCTGAGTGCGAGAGCGATCCAGGGCGACGGGGAGAGTGGGTCCGATCCGCCTTTGGGACGATCGGACCCGCGAAACCCCTAGGGGCAATGCGTAAATGGTCCGAAGGGAAGGGTGCTTCACATGGCATTCAGTTGACCCCGGGGCGCCCGCTCGCTAAAAACTGCCTTCGCTCATGGGCCGAGACGGGCCTTTCTGGGCGCGGTCCGAGCGGCCGATGACCGATGGAACGAGAACACCCCTGACACGCCTGGTGACCCAGGCCATTCAGTCACCCCGTCAAGCGCCGAGTCTCGGCGCCCGAACCGCGCGGAGCGGAGCGGCCGAGACCCTGGACGAGACGAAGAAAGTTGGAGCAAGGCGATGGCGCGCGTTTGTGCACTCACCGGTAAGAAAGTTCAGTACGGACACAATGTGTCCCATTCCAAGCGAGCGACGAATCGTCGCTTTGAGCCGAATATCCAGAAGGTTCGCCTGATTTCCGAAGCCCTGGGTCAGCGCGTGCCACTGAGTATCGCTGCGCGCACGTTGCGCACCGTTCAGAAGAAGGGCGGCCTCGACGGTTTCTTGCTCGGCACGGACGATGCCAAGCTTCCGCCGGGAGCCATTCGGCTCAAGAACAAGATCCGACGCAAGCTGGGCGGCCGCCCAGCCTGAAGGACCGAACTCGGTTCGGCCCCCGCTGCGATCTCTAGACAAGCCCCACCCCGCAACCCATCCACCCGTGGCCGCCGGCCTCGGGAAACGGTTCCGGCAACGCGCGGTCACGGCTTCTCCGCGTATCCGGTCGAGTCTCGAGCGTGAGCCATCAAGTTGTCGAGCCCGCGCAGATCGTGGATTCTTCCCCGATGGAGTCTGATGACTGCGCCGAAGACGGCGAGAATTTCGATCTGCCCGTCGAGTGGGCGCAATGCCTTCTGCTCGATCTCGCCCGCGAGCGACACCTCGACGGTCTGCTCGATCGGATCGTCGAGCGCTTTACGGAACTTCCCGACCTGGCGCTTGCTCGAGTCTGGATCGTTCGACCCGGTGACTCGTGCGCGCATTGCTCGATGCGCGACCTCTGTGCACGCAACATCGACTGCCTTCACCTCGTCGCTAGCCGGGGGCGTGAACCCCGCGAAATGGGTGCTGATTGGAGTCGTCTGGATGGCGATTTTCGCCGATTTCCCCTTGGCGTGAAGAAGGTCGGACTGATTGCGGAAAAGGGCGAAGCCGTCTGGATCGAAGACATTCGTGAGAACGCGGACTGGATTGTTCGGCCCGATTGGGCCTCGCGCGAAGAGATCATCGGGTTTGGCGGTCAGCCGCTGATTCATCATGGTGAGGTCCTCGGCGTCCTCGGCGTTTTTACGCGTCGCCGCTTCTGTCCCGTCTCGCTCGCCACTTTGCGCGTCATCGCGGACCACGCAGCCGCGGCGCTCGCGAGCGCACACGCGTTCGAAGAGATCGAGGCGCTTCGCGAACGACTTTCGATCGAGAACGAATATCTGCGCGACGAGATCGATGAATCCCAGTCTTTCGGGGAAATCCTCGGGGCGAGCCGCGCGATTCGCAAGGTCGGTCAGCAAGTGGAGCAGGTGGCTTCGACCGATGCCACGGTTCTCGTGTTAGGGGAGTCAGGCACTGGCAAAGAGCTCGTAGCACGCGAGATTCATCGCCGTAGTCTTCGATCGGAATGCCCGCTGATTCGCGTCAATTGCGCCTCCATCCCCAAGGACCTCTTCGAGAGCGAATTCTTCGGCCATGTTCGAGGGGCCTTTACCGGGGCGGTCAAGGATCGTGTCGGGCGCTTTGCCGCGGCCAATGGCGGAACACTCTTTCTCGATGAGATTGGCGAGATCCCACTCGATCTGCAGAGCAAGCTCTTGCGGGTTCTGCAAGAAGGCCAGTTCGAACGGGTCGGCGAGGATCGGACTTGTGAGGTCGACGTCCGAATTATCGGTGCGACGAATGTCGATCTCGAAGAAGAAGTCAGAGCCGGCCGCTTTCGTGAGGATCTCTACTATCGCTTGAATGTCTTTCCAATCTACGTCCCCGCGCTTCGCGATCGCTCCGAAGACATTCCGATGTTGGCCGATCACTTTATCGAGCATCTCGGGAAGAAACTGAACAAGAAGGCGCGACTAACAGACCATGACCGCAAAATGTTGGCCGCGCATGCCTGGCCGGGGAATGTTCGCGAGCTACAAAACGTGATCGAGCGAGCGATCATCCTGTCGACCGACGCGCGGCTGCGCCTAGATCTGGGTCGGCTGCTCGGGGATGGGTTGGGCAGGGCGAAATCGGAAGTCCGCAGTGCCGTCGTAGCCGCCGCAGTCGCAGTCGACGCCGGAGACGCGACCTCGGTTCGAACCGACGCCGAAATGCGCGAGTCAGAACGTGAGAACCTTCGCGCGGCGCTCGAACAGGCAGAAGGCCGGGTCTCCGGCCCGGGTGGCGTCGCGGACCTGCTCGGCCTCAGGCCAACGACGGTCGCTTCGCGGCTCCAGCGATTCGGGCTGAAATAGAGCGTCCGATCGACGCTTCGAGCACGAAATTTCGTAACGATATTTCGTGATAACGATATTTCGGACCCTGTATAATTTTGATCGATTGGTCCTAAACCATTCTATTACAGACACTTAGGGGAAGGTTCGGCTCTTGGCACAGCGGGTGCATTTCAAGGCTTTCACATGCCCATTCACGACGCTCAGCCGTCGAGGAAAGTGAGAGCAAGCGATGGACCTGCAAGCATCCGACAGCCTTTTCCATGTCGATCCCAACACGGACGGGGACTGGAATCATCAGCCCGATCTCTCGACGCCCGCGAATGTCGATCGACACTTTCAACGCCGCGCCCGACGGCCGCGAAAGCTCGATCTTTCGCGGGAAGCCGACCTCGTTGCCGCTCTCCAGAATGGCGAAAAGGGCGCCTTCGAATATCTCGTGGAGACCCATCGAGAGCGGATGCATTCGGTTGCCCGTCGCTTTTTCAGCGAAGAAGAGGATGCGCGCGATGCGGTCCAGGAAGCTTTTCTGGCAGCCCATCGAGCGATCGATCGCTTTGAGGGCCAGGCGAAGATGTCGACCTGGCTTCATCGCGTCGTCGTCAACGCCTGTCTGATGAAGCTGCGCTCGAGGCGCCGAAAGCCCGAGCAGAGCTTGGATCCACTCACGACGGCCACGCTTACCTCGCGCAACTCGGAAAGCGCACACGATCAACTTGAAGGTCATGAACTCACGGAGTACGTCCGCAACGCGATCGCCGCCCTCCCCGAACCCCACCAAAGTGTCCTGCGATTTCGAGAACTCGAAGAGCGGGACACGCGAGAAACGGCCGCGCTGCTGGCGATCTCGCCGGCGGCCGTGAAGACCCGGCTTCATCGCGCACGAACAGCCTTGCGTTCACACCTTGAAGATGGTCGAGAACGTTGGGGCACGCCGTTGCTACGCGAGTCGGCTTGATCGGTTGATCGCATGACGCAACAGCTGGCACAACACCCGATACAAC
>CAZMFM010000139.1:8915-10705 GCA_964565565.1 uncultured Spirochaetaceae bacterium
CTGACGAGCGCCCAGCAATGATCCAACTCTACGACTATCATCTCTCTGGCAACGCACACAAGGTTCGCAACATGCTTTCTTTGCTCGCTGTCGACTACGAACGCCTCAGCGTCGATCTGCTTGCCGGAGGGCAGCGGCGCGCGGAATTCACCGAATTGAACCCATTCGGGCACGTGCCGGTACTCGTGGATGACGGAATCGTGATTCGTGATTCGAGCGCAATCCTGGTCTACCTGGGGCGTAAATACGGTCGAGGCCGCTGGCTTCCCGTGGATGCGTTAGGCGAGGCACGCGTCGCAGAATGGCTCGCGACAGCGACTTCGGACGTTTCGGAAGGGCCAGGGCGTGCCAGGTTGATCGAAGTTTTTGGTGTCTCCGGAAATCTTGCAGAGGCCAGGAAGCTTGCACATCGTGTCTTCGCCGTTTTCGATCGACACCTCGAGCACCACGCATTTCTCGCCGGTCGCGGGCCCACGATCGCGGATGTGGCCAACTATACGGGTCTGGCCCTGGCGCCCGAAGGTGGTGTCGAGATCAGTGCCTATGAGAACGTACGTCGATGGTTCGAACGACTCGCGACGATTCCGGGTTTTGAGCTCGCACCGGCTTCAACTTCGACGCCCGGCGAGCCAGAGCTTGCAGGTTCCTCGCCCGTGCAAAGCGATCAGATCTAGACCGATGAGCGAGCCCGATTCTCCAGCGCCCCTCCATGGCGATCTTTCAAAGCGCGTCGTCGTCGATACCGCGACGCTTCCCTGGACGGCGAGTCCGAGCGGTACGGTTTGGCGAAAGCGGCTGCATCGCGTGGGACCCGGGGAATCGGGCCAGGTGACGTCAATCGTTCGCTATCAGGCCGCGGCGAGCTTCCCCGTGCATGATCATCCAGAGGGGGAAGAGATCTTCGTGCTTGATGGTGTCTTTTCCGATGAACATGGGGATTGGCCGGCGGGTACGTGGCTGCTCAATCCGGAAGGGTTCAGGCATGCGCCCTTTTCGCGGGGTGGCTGCTTGTTATTCGTGAAGCTTCGACAAGCGGCCGGAGATACTCGGGAACACATCGCATTGCAGACCGGGGCGATGGATTGGGATGACAGCGAATTTGAAGGGATCGAGCGAAAGCGGCTTGCGGTTCATGAGATCCTTCCCGATTCGACCTGGCTCGAGCGTTGGCGGCCGGGGGCTTCGCCAGGTGTTCGAAAACTCGAGGGGGGCGTTGAGATCTTCGTTCTCAAGGGCCGATTTGCGGACGAATTCGGGGAGTACGGCGAGGGGAGCTGGTTGCGCATGCCGGCGAAGTCGAGCCACCACGCGACTTCGCGTGAGGGCTGCGAGCTCTACGTGAAATACGATGGACTCGGTGACCTGCGGTCTGCCTGACGATCCATGGATGGTCGGGGGCGGCGTATCAACGCAAACGGGCCGGCTGAGAAGCCGGCCCGACACGAATCGTTTTGCTGGACTGCGAAGACTGCGAGGACTGCGAGGACTGCGAAGAAGGCGTCCCGATCTAGGATTCTTCCTTCTTCTTTCCGCCATACCGCTTGCGGTAGCGATCGATCTTTCCGTCGGCATCGAGCTCGCGCATCTTGCCGGTCCAGAACGGGTGGCTCACGGATGAAATCTCGAGACGTACGACGGGCACTTCGACACCATCGATGTCGCGGGTTTCCTTCGAGCTTACGGTCGAGCGGCTCTCCCACTCATTTCCGGTCGCGGAATCAATGAAAATGACTTTGTGGTAGTCGGGATGAATTTCGGGCTTCAAGGGTACGCTTCCTATTCCTGATTCT
>CAZMFM010000140.1:0-10664 GCA_964565565.1 uncultured Spirochaetaceae bacterium
TCGACCCGGCCGGCGATCACACGCAGGTGCATCCCGCCCCGAATTGCTTCCCAGTTGCTGTCGAGTCGATTCCAGGCGGCCTCGGCGCTGCCGTCGCAGAGGTCAGCGTAGGCGTGAACCCGTAGCGCATAGACATGCTGGACCTGCATGCCTCTGCCTGGCCAATGCTCGACGGCGCGATCGGCCCAGTTGCGCGCGTCCCCGGCGGAGCCCCGGGCGAGCGCGAGCATGCCCAGGCTGAGGCGCGCTGTCACCGCGGCGTAGGCGTCGTCGCGATCGATGGCATCGGCGTACATCTCCGAAGAGATGGCAAAAGCTTCATGCCATCGGCCGAGTTCTTCGAGGGATCGCGACTGAACCAGGTTCAAGACGTTTCGATTGAATGCCCGCTCGATCCCGGTCGAGGCCAGTTGACCTCGCGCGGAGGCCGCATGATCGTAGGCTGCGTTCCATCGGCCTTCCCAGAAGGACATCGTTGAACGTGCGATCTCGATGCGAATGCTGAGTTCTCGGTTGTCCTCCGCTTCGGCAAGACGATCCGCCGCACCAAGCATTCGGCGACCCCAGCGACGCATCCGATTTCCGGCCGGAGAGAGGACGCCGCTCGCAAGCGAGACGAGTGAGCTACCGACCGCATTTTTCACATGGGACCGCCGCGCCCACCGTACGCCCTCGGTGGCGAAAACAGCGGCGCGAGTCGGGTCGATCGGCATCAGGCCCTGGAAGGCGGCGCTGCAATATCTCGACTTCTCGAGGGCGAGCGGGTCGGGGCGCCTCCGCGCCCGCATATATCCGCTGAGCAGGACCTCGCGAAGTAGTCCGACCCCTGCGCGCCGAATCGCCTCGCCCTGCGTATGCGGATAACGAAGGCCGAAGTCTCCGGCGATCTCACGCAGCAGCGACCGGCCCTCTCTGAAGTGGCCGCTGGTCAGCAGCATCTCCGCCGCCGCCAGTCGAAAGTCTCTGCCGTCCTCACCGTCTTCGCTCGAGAGCGAGGCCGCGCCGAGCCAGGCATCGGCCGATTCTCGGCCGCGGCCACTTTGTTTCAGGACGGAGGCCGCTTCGGCCAGAAGTATGGCGCGGTCAGCCTTGTCTTCCGCGGGAATCTCCAAGGCCGAAAGGTAGTAGTCGGCTGAGCGGTCAAAGGCACCGGCGTCCCGCGCGAGTCGAGCCGAGGTCACGAGATGTGTGAAGGCGAGTACTGGTTCGTTGGCGCTCGAAAAATGATGGGCGATTGCTGCCGGCTGGCCGTATTCGGATTTTCGCGCCGCTTCGGCGAGCACGAGGTGTAGCTGTCGGGAACGTTCCGCCGAAAGCGTGGCTTGGATCGATTCCATGACGATCGGCGTAGCCTCGACCATGTCGGACAACCGCGGTCCGCTCGAGAGGACGAGAGCTTTCGAACGAAGGTTCCAGAGCGTCTCGATTTCTCGTGTTGGATCGGGGAGCGCGCTTCGGATCTCGTCCTGTGAAATGCGTGAACCGGCGACGGCACATAGTTCGAGATAGCCGAGTTCGTGTTCGTCGAGATTTGCAATCAGCTGGGTGGTAAGGGGGGCGGTTCCTGGGATCGCCGTCGGTTTCTCGTCCCGCCAATCGATGAATTCGTGGCAGGTGGTCGCGGCTGGCGCACTCAGCCGCCAGCGACGCATACGCTCGAGTGGATCACTCGCGGTGTCTGCGCTCCGGTGCACCAGGATCATGTCCACCGAACACTGCTTCGAGGCATTCAACATTTCGAGTAGGACGGCGAGGGAGTCGAGGTCGCACCATTGGAACTCATCGAGGAAAATTTCAGGGCGGCCCTTCTGGTCGGCCGAGAGAAGACTGGCGAGTTCACGTGCCGGGCCGCGCAGCGCATTGCGGTTGGCCTCGATGCGCGTTGAGTCCGCGTTCGAATCGAGTCCCAGTATTCGAGCGAGGTTCGGGGTGTCGCCGGGGTTGATCCGTTCGACGAGTCTGGATTCCACGATCAGGTCGCGTAGAACACCGAATGGTACGCCCTCCCATTGGCGGCAGCGGGCGTAGAGACGGAGGGTGGTGCGAGGCCGGGTCGATGCCGGTCGAAGGAACGATTCATCATCAATGGTTCCGTGTGTTGGGGGGGCCAAGCCGAGAGGGTTCGTGGTGTTGCGGTGGAAGACCCCGATACGATGGGATGTCGTTTCGTCGGCCAGAGCGCGAGTTGCTTTGCGCAGACGCTCCGTCGGGTCTGCGAGATCGGGCGCCTCGAATTCCAACGGCCCCGCTCGCGACTCGGGCCGCTCGCCGAGGGCTCGCCGGATCGAGTCGGCGTCTGCCCGCTTTATGGGATCCGGCTCGAGAAGTGCGGCGCAGAGCGCACCGAGCGAACCGGATTGTGCGACGGACGCCCTCTCATCGGCCAGGACGCGGGTCGGAGGTCGGCCGACGAGAGCCGTAAAGAGCGTGGCGCCAACGCCGAACCAATCGCTCGATGGACGGACATCGAGTTGGCGTACATGCTCCGGCGCCGAGTAGCCCGGCGAGACGTGGCTCGGAGCGGGGGCTCGACGGGTCTTCGGATCGAAGCGCGTCGCGAGGCCGAAGTCGACGAGCAGAAGCCGACCACTTTGGTCGACTAAGAGGTTCGAAGGTTTGACGTCGAGATGCAGGAGGCCTCGTCCGTGCACTGCTTCAACGGCGCCTACGAGACTCAATAGCCAACGTGCCGGGTCGCGTTCGTTAGATCGGGTGGCCACGAGTGCATCGGGGATTTCGTGCCCGTTCGGGGGGACGATTGACTCCGGGGAGTCCGCGTCGCTGACCAATTCCACGGGATTGCTCGCTTCGACCGAATCGGTCGATCGGGCTGAAGGAACGAGAGTGGTGGCGACGTGCCCTTCGATCAGTGGCGAGCCGTCGACGAGTTGCATCGTGAAGTAGGTCGTGTCGGCATGGCGGCCGAGTTCGTAGAAGTGGACGATGTGTGGGTGCGCGATGCCGTCGAGTGCCCGGAATTCAGTACGGATTCGGGCCAGATCATCGCCGGAGGCGTGGAGGATCTTGAGTGCCACGCGCTGATCGCGTTCGATTTCGACGGCCTCGTATACGTGCCCCTCGCCGCCGCGACCGAGCAATCGGACGATTCGGAAGGGGCCGAGTCGATCGCCAGGTCGCAGTTCGTCCCCGCCCCGGTTCGAATCCTTGTATCCAGCCCCGGGTGCACTTCCAGCCGAATCCGGTCGATTCATGTGGGCGGCACGATCACAAGATCGCCGGTGCCGATGCGTAGCTGGCTTGAGCCGGTTCGTCGCTCGATGAGCGCCGTGGAATCGCGGAGACCAATCGCAGCGAACTGTCTCCGCGCCCGATAGACGAGCAGGTTCAGGTGTTGCGTGTCGATGCGAAGCATGCGTTCGAGCTCACTGCGTTCGACCCATCCATGCTCCGCCGCGGGCAGGTCCTCTCGTTCGGCATCTTCGAGGCGAAGGCGAGCCAGGGTGAGAAGTAAGTAGAAGTGTGCGCGGTGATCAAAGTGCTCGTGTACACGACTGCCTTCGGCCTGGAGTTCGATGTGCTCTTCGTTGCGGTTCGGAATGAACCTCAGGGTGAGATCTTCGATTCTCGAAGCATCGCGGATGAGTGTTGTTTCGCTCAAGACTTCGGGGACTAGCAACGTCCATGATTCCGGTCCGAGGTCGATCCGGACCTGGTCGATCGCGTATTGCATTACACCCTCGGCTTCATACTCCCATTCAAGGCCGTCGCGGATCAGTGTCACGACCGCCGGGGACTTGAGGCTGGGGAGCGTCAATACGTCGCCGATCGGTTGGAGGATCCGGCCGGACGCCGAGCGTGCCGCGATCTGTGGGGGGCCTGATTCTGCGAGTCGCCATGAATAGTCAGGTCCTCCGAAAGCGATCGATGCTCCCGTTGTGAGGGGTACGGCCTCGAAAGGGGCGAGGCGGTCGCCCTCGAGAAAGGTGCCGTTGCGGCTTCCGAGATCTCGCACGTTCCATTGGTCACCAACCCAGTCGATCGAGGCGTGGATGCCTGAGACGGATTCCATGGGGAGCACGACGGCATTACTCGAGGATCGACCGATCGTCGTTCGCGTCGAGAGCGCGTAGGCGGCCGCCCGTTCTGGGTTCTCCAGGATGCCCATGTATTGCTCGCTCCCGTGCTCTGATCGCTACCGACGCTTGGTTGAAATGGCTTGAAATGCCTCGAAATCGACCCGATCCCGGGAGTCAAGGTAGCGTGGGTCCACTCGGCGAGTCAGGTCCTCGCGGCGCCAGAGGAACCAGAAATCTTCGAGAAATAACGTGTATGGAACCGCTGTCTCTCGCGGCATGGATAGTGACCCTGGTTGATGTGGGGGAGGGCGTTGTCGGGTTTCAGCCTCTTCTCCTTGGGGCTGAGGCGGAGGCCGAAAGTCGGCTTCCGCCGCCTAACGGCATGAGGTCGTGAGGCGCTCGAATTCAGTCGGCCTTCCGCGAAGGTCTGGAAGAAGAAAGTCGGATCGGCGGCGAGTTGGAAATCTGGTGCCCGAAAACGGGCGGAGGTGCCGCTCAAAAACGGCCTGCCGGAGGGGAATGAGTAAGAGACGACACGCCTCGTGCGTTCCTGACACGTTTCCTGTGTGACCGCATCGCCGGGGTCGTGGTGCGGGGCGTGTCGTCAAGGCTCGAGACGGGTTCGCGTCACCTGGTCGGACCGGTATTGGCCGGAAATATTTCGAGAGAATGACAACATTGGACAGAAGACATCAATTCGATGGATTTGTGCCGGAACCGGAGGGAATTCCCAGTGAATTCGAGTTCCACATCGGCGGCGACCTGGGTGCCTCGTACAAGGTCGAGTTGAAGAATATGACGATTGCATACACCTGGTATGGCTCCGGGCGCAAAGGGGAAGAACGTCTCGCTCCAGACCGGGACCAGTGGCGTTCGTTTCGGAAGAAGCTCGACGAGCTGGATTTCTGGAGTTGGGATAGACGCTATTCAGACTACAAGATCCTGGACGATAGAAGCTGGTCGGCCTGGATCGACTGGGGGCCTCGGCGCGTTGAATCTGCGCGCGGTCGCGCGTGCCCTGCGGCATTCGAGAGAGTGTTGTGGGCGGTGAGCGAATTGATCGGCGGGCGAGCGTTTCGTTAGTCGCGCATGCGATGCCGGTGTGCGTTGATCGGTTCGCCGCTTTCGTTCACCGTCTCTCGACTCGGCCAATCCTGGAATTGGCCGGCGGAAGCGGCGTGAGGATCACGATCGGGACGATTGGATAGTGCCAAACCAGGATCTAACGTCTCGGAATGAATGACAAGAGGCTGCTATGAGCGGCGAAGCAAAGCGTTGGAATCTGGGTATGGAAAAGGCGCGGTCCCGACGCGATTTCGTCTGGCCAATAGGCCTTCACCTGTCCACTCCGCCGATTTCCCCGGCCGGCAATCCCACGCATTCGCAGGTCTTCTCGGTCGAACTCTGGATAGATGCGGGAAATCTCTGCAACAGCAGACTCAATGGCGGCGCGGGAGTCTGAAGCGAACTTATTCCTGCGATCAATTCCCTGATCCTTAGGGGAAATACTGGGAAGACGTCAACTAACAGACTATATCGGATCGATCGGGCCCAAGGTTCCCCAGCCTTTCCAAGTCCATGGCAACGATCTCCCTGTGGTTGGGGCCGGGGGCCTAATTTCAATGAGTCGCAATAGAGTTAGAGAGGCGAAGCGGCCTTCAGGCTTAGGCGATGTAGCCGGGCTACCCATCCCAATCTCGGCGTGCGAGCAGAGAACTTGCTCGCTAGGACGGGTGTCGGCGCCGAGAGAAACCGGCCAGTCTCTTTCGAATTCCCTCGCCCGAGTCTTGGCACGCTTCGTGTCGTGGCGCCGGGTTCGATTGTGGAATAGCGTTGGACTAAGGCGACATTGACTCATTTGCGCCAAGCGTCGTGTGTGGGTGGCCTGCATGATCCTGAGCCCGGAATTTGCGGACGCCGAGGCGCGTCGAACCGGAGGCGCACCAACCCCGTCGAAAATGGGACTATCCCCTATTCCATGGATCGTTCTGTGTTGCGCGACCTTTCTGCTAAGCGGTGGCGAGCTGAGCGCCCAGGACTTTGGGACTACGCGTGCCCTCAATCAAGACTATCTCTTCGACACTCGTTCAGATCAGTCCCCGCATATCGTGACTGACGGGCGCGGCGTTTGGGTCGCCGCTTGGTCCTCGTCGGAGTCGAACGATTTTGATCCTCTATTCGTGCGCTCCGTCGATCGGGCCGAGACCTGGTCTGCAATCGACTTCTTGAACCCGTCTGAGGAGGGCGGGATCAATGATATGGACGAGTATCGGGTCCGAATCGCGAACGGTGGTTCGGATACTTGGATCGCCGTATGGCAGCACGGCGAATTCTCACCCATTGCTGGTCGTCCCGATTTTGAAATTCGATACGTGCGATCGACGGACCGTGGAATCACGTGGAGCATGCCCGCATTCCTCAATCAAGATGCGGCGACCGACACGACGAAATTCGATACGTTCCCTTCGCTTGCCACCGATGGCGCCGGACACTGGGTCGCCGTCTGGAAAGCGGATCGTCCCGGAGTCCCGCTCGAACAAGACATTCTCGTCGCTCGCTCCATAGATGACGGAGTGACGTGGACGAGCCCTGTAGCCCTCAGTACGGATCTCCCTCTCGGCGCCGCCGCCGATTTTGACCCCACGATCGAGACTAATGGCAACGGGACGTGGATCACCGTCTGGCGCGCGCTTGCTCTTGCGGATCTCACGACCCTCGAGCTGCTCTACTCGCGGTCCACAGACTCTGGTGCAACTTGGTCGGC
This sequence comes from uncultured Spirochaetaceae bacterium, assembly GCA_964565565.1. GTDB lineage: Bacteria > Myxococcota_A > UBA9160 > UBA9160 > UBA4427 > UBA4427. Next base: position 6,802 of record CAZMFM010000140.1, read on the forward strand.
CTCTTCGACGCTCCTCTCCGAGGCGCTGATCGACGGAGCCGGTGAATCGGGACGTCCATTGCTCGCCACCGATGCGGGTGGCAACTGGATCGCGATGTGGGAGCGCGATGTCGCCTCTTCTTCTCTTTCGCGTCGACCCTATTATTCGCGAACAACCGACGATGGTCTCAGCTGGTCGGTCGCGGAAGAGCTTGCGCCTCACGCTACGTCCTATTCGGGAAGGGACTACATCGGCATCGATTCAATTGCGACCAATGGAGCGGGCGAATGGAGGGCAATGTGGTCGTCGGTGCGAACGAATGGAGTCGATCGCGTGCCCGTCTACGCAGTTTCCAATGATGTGGGTGCGACCTGGTCCACGGCGACCGTCGCCATGGACCCCGCTGGTACGACTGCAGCCTACGCGGGGTCTCTGGTCCATGATGGAAATGCGACCTGGGCAGCCACTGCTGACGCCGTCTTCTTTGGTGACTCCGACGTGTTCATTGCTACAGCGAGCAGCGCGCTCGTGCCAGCGCTCAACTTCTGGGGTGCCGCTTTGTTGATCGCATCGGTCGTTGGAGCTGGGTCATGGCTCCGACACAAGGGAGTCAAGATCCCTTCCGGCCGTTGAGCCCCGCCTTTGGCTAGGCGAATCGGGGGCGAAAGCGAACTGGCCAACATGGCCGCGGAGAAATACGCGGACCGAGGCTTCATTCGGACCCGGAACCCGCCGTCTCCGGTCCGCTTTGTAAGTTCGGTCTTCCCAAAACCCCGCGGAATTGTGGCTTTTCTCGGTCGAAGTCGAAAAAGGAGCCCGTTCCGGGCCTCCGTTGGCGTGTTGCTTCGACGCCAAGCGCGAGCAGCGTCAGTAAGAGGACGATCTTGGTCGGCTCGGAGAGCAGCGGAACCAGCGACGGCTGAGCCTGAGGAGCGCCATTGCCCAGCAGCACGCTTACGTCGTCACCAATAAAGTTCGCCGTCACGAGGTCGAGAACGTTGTCGCCATCCAGATCCGCTATCGCTACTGCGTACGTGAAGGTTCCGGCACCGAATTCGGCGGCTGCCGCGAATGTTCCATCGCCATTGCCTAGTAGCACGCTTACGCTGTTGCTGTTCCGGTTCGCCGTGACGACGTCGACGACGGTGTCGCCATCCAGGTCCGCTGTTGCCACCGACATTGGAACGCTTCCGACAGCGAACGCAGTGGCCGCGGCGAATGTTCCATCACCGTTGCCCAAGAGCACGCTTACGTCGTTGCCAGCAAAGTTCGCCGTGACGACGTCGATGAGGGTGTCGCCATTCAGATCCGCTGTTGACAGCGAGAATGGGGCGTCTCCGGCCGCGAACGCGGTGCTCGCGGCGAACGTTCCATCGCCGTTGCCTAGCAGCACGCTTATGTTGTCACTGACGACGTTCCCCGTGACCAGGTCGAGGACGAAGTCCCCGTCCAGGTCCGCTATTGCTACGGAGCGCGGGCCGCTTCCGACCAGGAACGCGGTCGCCGCCGCGAAGGTTCCATCGCCGTTGCCCAATAGTACGCTTACGTCGTTGCTGTCCTGGTTCGCCGTGACGAGGTCGAGGACGGTATCGCCGTCGAGATCCGCTATTGCCAGCGAGCCGGGTTCGATTCCGACCGAAAAGACGGCCGCTGCCGCGAAGGTTCCATCGCCGTTGCCGAGCAGCACGCTTACGCTGTTGCTGTAGAGGTGAGTGATGACGATATCGGGGACGGTGTCGTCATCGAGATCCGCCGTTGCCACAGAATACGGCCAACTTCCGACTGCGAACGTAGTGGCCGCCGCGAAGGTTCCATCGCCATTGCCCAACAGCACGCTCACGTCGTGGCCGTTGAAGTTCGTCGCGACGATGTCGAGGACGTTGTCGCCATCCAGGTCCGCTGTGGCCACCCAGCTCGGAGTACTTCCGACCGCGAACGTAGTGGCCGCCACGAAGGTTCCATCGCCATTGCCCGGCAGCACTCTTACGTCGTTGCTGGCCCGGTTCGCTGTGACGATGTCGAGGATGTTGTCGCCGTCCAGGTCTGCCGTTGCCACCGAGTACGGGTTGCTTCCGACCGCATAGGCAGTCGTCGCCACGAGCGTACCATCGCCATTGCCCAACAGTACGCTTACGTCGTCGCTACCAAAGTTCGCCGTGACGACGTCGAGGATCGTGTCGCCATCAAAGTCCTCTGTTGCCACCGAGATCGGGGCACTTCCGACTGCATAAGCGGTCGCCTTGGAGAAGGTTCCATCGCCGTTGCCCCGCAGAAGGCTTACGTCGTCGCTGTCGAAGTTTGCCGTGACGATGTCGATGACGAGGTCGCCATCCAGGTCTCCCGTTGCCAGTGATTGCGGGCCAGTTCCGACCGTGAACGCAGTCGCGGCAGCGAAGGTCCCGTCGCCGTTGCCCAGTAGCACGCTGATATCGTTGCTGCTCAAGTTCGCCGTGATGACGTCGAGGATCGTGTCGCCATCCAGGTCGTCTATTGCCACAGACCGCGGTCCACTTCCGACCGGAAAAGCAGTCACCGCCGCGAAGGTTCCATCGCCGTTGCCCAGTAGCACGCCTACGTCATCGCCGTTTGAGTTCGTAGTGACGACGTCGAGGATTGTGTCGCCGTCGAGATCCGCTATTGCCAACGAGCTCGGTCCGCTTCCGACCGGAAAGGCAGTCGCCGCCGCGAAGGTTCCATCGCCGTTGCCGAGCAGCACGGTTATATTGCCGCCGAAAGCGTTTGCCGTGATGACGTCGAGGACGGTATCGCCATCGAGGTCCGCTATGGCCACTGAGATCGGCCGCCCTCCGACAGCAAACGTAGCGGCCGCCGCAAAACTTCCATCGCCGTTGCCGAGCAGCACGCTTACGTCGTTGTCGAGATAGTTCGCCGTGACGACATCAAGGAAGGTGTCGCCGTCAAAATCCCCTGTTGCCACCGAGCTCGGGGCGCTTCCGACGGCGATCTTCTGCCCTGGAAAGAGAGGCTCGCCGGCCCACACCTGAGGAGGGCCCCCCAGCAGCACCGCTAGCATGACAGCAGCCAAAATGTCCCAGCGATTCACTGCGCGGCCTCCGCGAGAAACTCAATCAATCCCAACCCCGACAGGATACACCGGATCGTCTCGAAACAGGGTGATTATGCCTCGTAGGCGTTCAGGTTGGGGCTTCGAGCCGGGCGCTTCACGGTCTCCACGCCGGAGGTCCCGAGGCTCTCCCGACATAACTTGGTGAAGAGAGGATCACGGTCATGGAATAGGTAGCGAGACGGGTTCAAGAACCCGTCTCGGCATCAGGGAGATTGCGCGCGATCTGGTTCGTCCAAGCTCCATCGGGTTGGGATAGGCTCCCGGCGATTTCGATCCGCCAAGTCTTGAGATCGATGACGAAGTGAACGAGGTATCGGACCAATCCAGAAGCTGTGATCAGCTCGACGCTGAAGAAATCGGTTGCGGCAATCGCTCCCCAGTGGGCCTTCCGGAATGTCTTCCACGACATTCCCTTCTTCAAAGAGCCCGTTTCGACCGACCGCTTTGACTTTGACCGCGAGTCGACGACGCTGCTGATCGGCGAATCACAGACGCTTCCCATCGAGCTATTCGCGCAGAGCTCGATTCGCATCTTGGAAATGTTGGATCGCGTTCTGTTGGTGCTGATCTACCCATCCAGCGGAGACCACTATCAGAGATTGGAACGGCAGAGCGTTCATAGACTTCACCCTAGACCAAATGGATCGCGGAAATTGGGCAAAACCGATGATCGCGGCAGGCCGCCAAGCCTTGGAAACGCGATGGTTCTTGTTCGGCCGACTTTTCGCACAGTACGCCGAACCTACCGTCTCCGGTCCGCTTCAGAAATTTGACGATCCCAAAACCCCGCGGAAT
>CAZMFM010000141.1:0-8841 GCA_964565565.1 uncultured Spirochaetaceae bacterium
AGGCCCGCTCCTCGCGGGGCTTTTCGAAAGTCGGAGGCAGAGTCCTACCCTGAGGACTCTGCCTTCTTTCGTTTCGGCGTCTCTTGTCTAGTTCACTCGGTCCCGGCCGGTACCAGACACCATGGACTCCACGACCCGCTCCCCGACCTCTCCGTCGGATACTCCGCCGAGTTCTCCTCTGGCCTCTCCTCTGGCCTCTCCTCCGACCTCCTCTTTAGCGTCACCCGCGTCATCCACCAGAACGACGACAGCCGCCGATGTGGCGTGCGTGTGGAGCGCCGCCGTCGTCGGGGTGACGGGCACCCCGGTCGAGGTCGAGGTTCGCATTTCCTCCCAACTCCCGCGCGTCGACATCGTCGGTTTACCGGAAGCGGCGGTCCGCGAGAGCGTCTCCCGAATCCGTGGCGCGATCGCCGCTGTCGGCCTGTCCTTCCCCGATCGCCGGGTCACCGTCAATCTCGCCCCCGCCGAGCTTCGCAAAAGTGGTGCGGGTCTCGATCTACCGATCGCGATCGGCATCCTCGCGGCGACCGGCCTCTTCGAGCGCGAACATCTCGAACGCCGCGGACTGGTCGGTGAACTGGCCCTCGACGGGCGGCTCCGCGGCACCCGGGGAACGCTGGCCGCCGTGCTCGCCATGCGTGATCGGGGTGCGTACGAGGCGATCGTTCCCCAGGCCTCCGCACAGCGCGCCTGCCTCGCGACCGGGATCCGGGTCTTCGGAGCGGATGGGCTGCGCGAAGTCATCGGCCACCTTTGCGGCCGGGAAAAGCTCCTGCCCGTCGAAGAAGAGCCCGCAACGGCCTCTGCGACCGCAACGGATCAGGACGGAGTGGAGCTCTGCCTCTCCGACATCCGCGGTCAGGCGCTTGCGAAACGAGCGCTCGAGATCGCAGCCGCCGGCGGTCACGGCCTGATCATGACCGGGCCGCCGGGGACGGGGAAGACGTTGCTCGCTCGGCGACTCCCCGGCCTGTTACCAGCCCTGCGCGATCGCGAACGGCTCGAAGCCTTCTGTGTCCAGGACGCCTCGGGAATGCTCTCCGCGGACCAGGCGATCTCCGATGCACCACCCTTTCGCGCGCCCCATCACACGGCGAGTGCCGCCGGACTGCTCGGCGGTGGCAATCCGATTCGCCCGGGCGAAGTCTCCCTGGCCCATCACGGAGTGCTCTTCCTCGACGAACTTCCGGAATTTGACCGCCGATGCCTCGAATCCCTTCGTGAAGTCATCGAGCAGGGCGTCGTTCGCATCGCCCGCGCCAACTTCTCGTGCGAACTGCCCGCGAAGTTCCAGTTGATCGCTGCCTCGAATCCGTGCCCTTGTGGTTTCTACGGATCTCCAAAGCGGGATTGTCGCTGCGACGACGCAACCCTGGCCCGCTACCGGCGAAAGCTCTCGGGGCCGCTTCTGGACCGTGTCGACCTCGGCGTCTGGGTCGGCGAGGTGCCTTGGGAGGTCCTGCGGCGCCCGACGGAGGGCGCAACGAGCACCGAAGTGAGAGCGCGCGTGGCCCGAGCACGCGCCATCGGACGCGAGCGTGGAGTGGTCACCAATGCCGCGATTCCCGACGCAAGGCTCGACCTGCTGGTCGCGGCAGACGACGAGGCGCTCTCGCTGCTCGGGCGTGCGGTGACTGGTCTGCACCTTTCCGCCCGCGCCACCCGACGCGTCCTGCGGGTTGCTCGAACGATCGCCGATCTCGCCGAGGCGCTGGAAACCGGACGTGATGCGGTCGCCGAAGCCCTGCAGCTCCGGCCGAGCAGCTGAACGCCCGTCCCATGAATTGCACGAGCGACCCGTCGTCCATCAGACATTTCTTCAATCGGAGACATCGGAAAATGACCATTCTCGAACCTCGAGCGCCTGAATTTTGTCACTCGCGCTTTCCGCCAGCGACCGGATACGGCACAGCCAGAGCTGAAACAGGCTCAGTACGGGCTGGCTCACAAATCCCGAAGTCATACGCCTTCAATGCACTCGGGTTGCGCTTGCCTCGAAGTGGGCACGGCGAATGCATTGTTGACGGTTGTGCTGTCGCGCCGCCGCTCGTCGTTCACTCGACGTCCTCGAACGTCGGCGGGAACGTGACTCGAGGCGCTTCGAACGAGGCCCGTGAACGAGGCGCGCAATTCGACGGGGCGATTTGGATGTTGATCGAAGGACGCGCACGACCGATGGAAAAGAATCGGATGGAACGAACGCCTTCGCGCGGGGACACACCGGCGCACCAGAAAAGGGAATCGAGCATGAGTCTGACGAGCATCGAAATTCCGATCGACCATCGACCCGCGATTCACGAGATCCCGACCGGCACCGTCGACGAGCCCCAACCCGTCACGCTGCTCGAATTGATCGAAGCCGTCAGCGAAGTCAGCAACACCGAGCAGGAAGTCCTCGCCACCGTGACCTACATGCTGAACTCCGGACGCATCCGACTCTCGGGGAATTTCCGCGACACGCCGGTCGAGAAACTCTGCGGCTAAGCCCGCGGCCCACAACCCCTGACCCTGGGCAGACTCGCCGCACCCACTTCCCCAGATTCCATGGCATGCTCTTGCCGTATTCTGGATTTGGAGCCGATTGCCTTGAAGATCACCCCCACCGAACTACCCGAAGTCCTGCTCATCGAGCCCGACGTCCACCGCGACGAACGCGGCTTCTTCCTCGAAACCTGGCACGCCGAGAAATACGCGACAGCCGGTCTGGAAGCCAATTTTGTCCAAGACAATCACAGTCGCTCGAGTCGCGGAACCCTGCGCGGCCTCCACGCTCAACTGAACAAGCCCCAAGGAAAGCTCGTGCGCGCGTCAGTCGGCGAGATCTATGACGTAGCCGTCGACATCCGCCAGGGATCGCCGACCTTCGGAAAGCATGTCGGCGTACTTTTGTCCGCGGAGAATTTTCGCCAGCTTTGGGTGCCCGAAGGCTATGCCCACGGCTTTTGCGTGGTCAGCGAAGCAGCAGAACTGCAATATAAATGCACCGACGTCTACGACCCGACCGGTGACATCATCATTCGCTGGGACGATCCCGCGATCGGAATTGAATGGCCCATCGAAGAGCCCCTGCTCTCAGAGCGTGACAGCACGGCCCGGGTGCTCGCCGAACACGACGCGTCCGAGCTTCCAAGGCTTTGAGACCGCGCGATCGCTGGCGTCGTTGAGGCCGTTGGCGGCGTAGGTGTAGTTGGTGCCGTTGATGTAGTTGGTGTAGTAGGTGTAGTTGGTGCCGTGATGTAGCCGAGGGAGCGGCCGCTCAGTCCTCGCGACATTCCCGACAATGACCGTAGAGTTCGTGGCGATGGCGTAGGACCTGGAATTCGTGGCGCTTGGCGATCTCGTTCTGGGTCTCTTCGATCATCTCGCATTCGAATTCCTGGATGCCACCGCATTTCAGGCAGACGAGATGATCGTGATGCTCCTGCTCGATTTCGTAGCGCGTGATCCCGTCGTCGAAGCGTCGCTCCGTCGCCAGACCGGCCTCGACCAGCAGCTTCATGGTCCGATAGACCGTCGTGTAGCCGATATTCGGATGCGCCTGGCGAACGGCCTGATAGAGATCTTCACTCGTGATATGTCGCTTCGCCTTGAGGAAGGCGGAGAGAATCAGCTCGCGCTGCTTCGTATGCTTCAGCTGGTTCTGCTCGAGGTAGAGACCGAGGGCTTTGATTTCGACTTCATGGGACATGGAGGAACAATATCATCTCTCGCCCTTCCCACCTCCTCGAGCGTGGAAAAGACGATCCCCGCGCAGGCCCTACTCGAGGATTTCTTCCGCCCGAGACGCGAGGTCATCGTCGAAGTCCTCGGAGAGAATTCGGACCTGTCGCTTCAGCCCACCTTCGAGTTCATCGGAGCCTTCGCCCTTCAGGCGCAATAGCGAGTCGAGAGCACAGATCGTGAGCGCCTTGTCTCCCGCGTCGAGAAAGATCGAGACCAATTCCTGATCCGAGGGTGGCCCGATCTCTTCGAGGTAGGACCGACATTCCCCCGCCAGACTGGACGTGCCATGGGCCGCGCGAACGGCATCGGCCAGAGCCTTGCCCACCTGGCCTCCTTTTTCGTCCGTAAAGAGAGAGTCCGCCACCGCCAAGGCCTCGCGCGAGCGCTTCTCACCTTCGACCTGCTCACGTCGGCTGGGTGGTCGCCCTCCCGATCGCCCAGCGCCCCCGCCCTCACGCCGCATCCGATCCCGCTCGCTGTAACTCAGCTTCCGATCATCACCCGCCATCTGTACTGCCTCCAACTTCATCAGATTGTCCCGATTCTCCATCACTCGTGGAGCGAGTGTCGAACGTAAAGCCATTCGACGTCCTCAGTTTTTCGAGATTGGTCGCCGCCGCCTGGTTTTCGCAGTCCAGCTCGAGCGCCCGCTCGAAAGAAAGCCTCGCCTCGTCCAGCTCTCCCTCGGACCAATAGGCGAGCCCGAGATGGTTCTGGACTTCCGATGCGTGCGGAACCAGATCCGCTGCCTGCTCGAGTTCTTCGACCGCGCGAGCACCATCGCTGCGTTCGAGCGCCTCATTGCCGGCCGCATAATGGCGCGCCCCGCGCAGCGCGCGAACCGGCGTCGTCTCGCAACCCGCTTGCAAACCGGCAAGAGCCACCACAGCGACGACACCCAGGACACCGAGTGCCTTCGCCAATGCGCCCAGCCGATCAGGACGCTTAAGGGCCTTGCTTCGCGCTGAAGCCAAGAGAAAACTCCGAACTAATCCTGCCCCAAAGAGGGCGATTCGCAAGCAACGATTGCTCCGCAGGAAGAGCCATGGTAACAAGCCCGACGAGGAGCATGAAGATGGTGGATCATATCCCAGCCAATCCCATGGCATCGACTCTGCTCGTGAGAACAAGCGTGAGAACGCGAGTGTCGATCCAGCCGAACCGGACCCGAATCGATTTAGTCGGTCAGCCCGGAAACGGCATTGGGATCAAAAAAGGAATCCGCGTCTGGCCATGACTCCAGCTCACGACAAGCAAGACTAACCGTCACCTGTCAGTCGTTAAGAGGGTGTCGAAATCGAGGGGCCACGGACGCGGAAGCGACTGTGGCCCCTCGGCTTTTCGGACTCTTCCGATTCCTCCGACCCATCCATCGGGTTCAGCCACGAACGGTGGCCATACGATGGATGGGCGGTGACCCGCCACGGCGGGCGACACGAGGCAGGCCATGACGATCGAAAAAAAACACCCGACAATCGATGGACCTCCGGGCCGGATTGTGGACGCCGCCGGTGATCCGCGCGGTGGATTGCGAGAGGTCGCCGTGTTGGCGGGGCCGCTCGTGCTGACGCAGATCCTGATGACGGCGATGGGCGTCGTCGATTCGGCAATCGTTGGACGACTCGGCGCGGCCGAACTCGGAGCGGTTGGTCTAGGTGGCATGTGGGTCTGGACCCTGACCTGTTTTTTCGTGGGTACGTCGACGGGCGTGCAGACTTTCGTCGCCCAACATCACGGAGCCGGCCGAGCCGAAGCCTGTGGCACCTGGTCCTGGCAAGGACTGGCCTCGGTCGTACCGCTCGCCGGACTCGCGGGTTGCGGCCTCTTCTTTTTCGCCGACAGCTTGATCGAAATCCTCGCCCCGACCGAGACGATTGCCCCCCTCGCAACCGACTATATGCGCACCCGCGCCTTCGGCATGATGGGCATCACCGCGGCGTCTTCGCTCTCCGCCTTCTTCCGCGGCATCGGCGACACCCGCACGCCGCTGCTCGCGACGCTAGTTGCCAACATCGCGAACCTCTTTCTCGATCTCGGGCTCGTCTATGGCTGGTACGGAATGCCGAAACTCGGTGTCGCAGGTGCCGGACTCGCGACGTCAATCTCGGAATGGATCTATTTCGGTGCGGTCGCCTACGTCTTCCTTCTGCCTTCGATCAAGACAAGGTTCAACACCCATTTCCAACGACCGAATTTCGCGGAAATCAAGCGACTCTGGAATACGGGCATTCCGATCGGCGGCCAGTGGACGATCGAAATGCTCTCCTTCGCCGTCTTTACGACGCTGGTCGCACGCATGGGGGACGCCCCGATGGCGGCCAGTCAGGCATTCATTCAACTACTCAGCCTGTCCTTCATGCAAGCGGTCGGGATCTCGATCGCGACGACGACGCTAGTCGGGCGCTATATCGGCGCTGGCCAACCGGAGTTCGTGGCCAGGAGTCTTCGCTCTTCGATGTTGTTGGGCAGCCTTCTGGCGGCCTTCATCGCAGCACTCTTCGTCCTGATCCCAACGACGTTACTCGGAATCTTCTCGACTGATCCGAGGGTGCTCGTCTACGGAGGGCCGCTACTCGTCGTCGGCGCGTTCTACCAATTCTTCGATGCCATCGCGATCGTCTCGGATGGCGCGCTGCGCGGCGCCGGTGATACGCGCTGGCCCTTCGTTGCGCGATGTCTGATTTCCTGGCTGGTATTCCTGCCTTTGGCATATCTCTTCGCGGTGCCCATGGGTTGGGGACTCACGGGCGCCTGGGTCGGCGGTCTGGTTTCGATGGTTCTGCTCGCGCTCTTCCTGGTGCTCCGCTTCCGTTCCGGGGCATGGCGCAGAATTAGGATCTAGCGGAGAATTCGGACGTGCAGGGGTCGAGGGAATACGTGGAATGCTCGTCCTAAAGGACTCCGCGTGATGAGGCGATGACCAAGACATGAAGATTCTGGTAACTGGGACGGCGGGCTTCATCGGCGCGGCGGTAGCGGACGCGCTGCTCGCGCGCGGGGACGAAGTCATCGGCGTCGACTGCATGAGTGACTACTACGACGTCTCGCTCAAGCGCGCACGCCTCGAACGCTTCGCATCCTCGCCGCATTATCACCATTTCGAATTCGACCTCGCGAATACGGAACGCACCCTCGAACTTTTCGCGTCGACACGACCGCTTCGAGTCATCCACCTCGCCGCGCAGGCCGGTGTCCGACACTCGATCGAGAATCCGCAGGTCTACGGAAGCGCCAACCTCTCCGCCTTCCTCAACATTCTCGAAGGCGCGCGCCACCACGGCGTCGAGCACCTGACCTATGCCTCGAGCAGTTCCGTCTATGGTGGAAACACCAAGACGCCCTTCTCCGAGCGAGACGCCGTCGACCATCCCGTCAGCCTCTACGCCGCGACGAAGAAGGCCAACGAACTCATGGCCCATACCTATGCGCATCTCTACGCACTGCCAACGACCGGACTGCGCTTCTTCACCGTCTACGGTCCTTGGGGAAGGCCCGACATGTCGCCCTTCATCTTCGTGAAGAAGATCCTGGCCGGCGAAACGATCGACGTCTTCAACCACGGCGACCACCAACGCGACTTCACCTATATCGACGACATCGTCGAAGGCGTGCTGCGAACCAGCGACCAACCCGCGCAGCCCGATCCGAACTACGACCCAGCAATCCCGGACGCCTCACGCAGTGACGCGCCCTGGCGGGTCTTCAATATCGGCTGCGAACGACCCGTCGAGTTGTTGCGATATATCGAAGTGATCGAGGAATGCACCGGGCGCAAGGCGAAGAAGAAGATGCTGCCGCTCCAGCCCGGGGACGTAAAGGCGACCTATGCGGACGTGTCGGCGTTGGTCGAAGCGGTCGGGTATCGGCCGAAGATCTCGCTGGAGGAAGGGATGGCGGCGTTCGTGGACTGGTATCGGGGATTTTACGGGGGCTGAATAACAAAGTATCCGAGGACCTTTGGGTTCTCAGAACGAGGATAAATCGAGTTCCTGGAGCATTTCAAGCGCCTCCCGCAGGGGACGCACCATCACTCCACCTGCCAGTGGGTAGGCCTCCTCGACAGGTCCAATCACACAAACTTCGTCCGGCTGGATGTCCTCGATGGCATTCCAGAAGCCTCTTTGAACCGTGGGCGTCGACGAGGCCTTGACTTCAAAGGCGATCGTCTTGGAGCCCTTTTGCAGAACGAGATCAAGCTCCGCTCCCCGCGCACTGCGGTAGAAGGATGGCATGTATCCGCGGGCGTGGGAGATCAAGTTCTCTATCACGAACCCTTCGTAGGAGCTGCCCAGCGTTGGATGGCCTAACAGCGCTTCATGGGAATCGATGCCGAGCAGGCTATGCAATATTCCGCTGTCGCGCAGATATATCTTTGGAGACTTCACCAGCCGTTTTTTCAGATTGGCTTCATAGGGTTCAAGCGATCGAAGCATGAAGGTGCTCGTCAAGATGTCGATGTACGAGCGAGCGGTGGGCGCGCTCACTCCGAGAGAGCCTGACAATTTCGCAGCGTTCAAGAGGGCGCCGTGGAGATGCGCACACATGCGCCATAGTCGTCCCAAGTTTGCGGGCGAAATCTTGAAACCGAGCATGCCGATATCCCGCTCGAGAAAGGTTTGTACGAAGTTCTGTCGCCATTCGACACTCGCCCGTTCGTCCGCAGCCAGGAAGCTCCGAGGGAATCCTCCACGCACCCACAGACGACTCTCGCTGTCATACTCCGTATCGACAATCTCGTCCGTGAGAAATGGACCCAGTTCGAGATACGAAACTCGGCCCGCCAGGCTTTCGGAACTCTGCTGCAGGAGGTCTCGCGAAGCGGATCCCAACAAGAGGAACATTCCGTTTCGATCTTCTCGGTCGATGACACCTCGGAGGACTGCGAAGAGTTCCGGAACGCGCTGAATCTCATCGAGGCAAATCAAGGTGTCGGGGTGGAGCGCTAGATACGCCATGGGATCTTGAAGCTTGGCCGCATCGGTCGGATCCTCGAGATCCAGATAGGCAACTCGCGGATATCTGGTCAGCGCCATTTTCGCGAGAGTTGTCTTGCCGCATTGTCTGGGCCCGAGAAGGACCACCGCTGGATTGTTTTCCAGCTGACGATGTAGATCG
>CAZMFM010000141.1:8941-10491 GCA_964565565.1 uncultured Spirochaetaceae bacterium
CGATCTCACACGCGCACCCCCTCGGGTGGATTTGAATGGCTGCACTCGATCAACGGGCGACCGAACGCTTCCGAAGCACCGACAGCGCCTCCCGATTTGCTTCGACTAGCCCCAGCTCCGTGATCAGCCCCGTCACATAACGCGCCGGCGTGACATCGAAGGCGGGGTTGGCGGCGGCACTCGCCTCCGAAAACAGCTCGACCTCGGCGACCTCTCCCGAAGCGTCTAGCCCCCTCACGACCCGGACCTCCGCCGCGTCGCGCTCCTCGATCGGAATCTCCTTGAGTCCGTCTTCGATCTCCCAATCGATCGTCGACATCGGCAAAGCCACGTAGAAGGGAACGCTATTCGCCTCGGCCGCCAGCGCCTTCAAATAGGTTCCAATCTTGTTGCAGACATCGCCCCGCGCGGTCGTTCGATCGCTGCCGACAAGCACAAGGTCGACGAGCCCACGCTGCATCAAATGACCGCCGGCGTTATCGACGACGATCGTATGGGGAACGCCTTGCTCGCGCAGCTCGAAGGCCGTGAGGCTCGCCCCCTGATTGCGTGGGCGGGTTTCATCAACCCAGACGTGGACGGGCAATCCCGATTGATGCGCCTTGTAGATTGGCGCCAGCGCCGTTCCCCAATCAACCGTCGCGAGCCAGCCGGCATTGCAATGGGTCAAGACCTGAAGCGGTTGCCCACCGCGGCCGGCGGCAATCCCGCGCAGGATCTCGAGACCATGGACGCCTATCGCCTCACAACAGGCCACGTCTTCATCACAGATCGCCAACGCTTCAACGAGCGCGCGATCGGCCCGATCGCTGGTTGTGCAGGGAAGGACCGCATTCGTCACCCGGGAAATCGCCCAGGCGAGATTGATCGCCGTCGGACGCGTCGCCAACAAATCGCGGCCCGCTCGAGACAGTGAATCATCACTCGGGTCCCGGGCCAGGGCGAGCGCTAGCCCGTGTGCGGCCATCGCGCCGATCAGCGGCGCCCCCCGAACCCGCATCGTGCGAATCGCCTCCGCCGCCGATTGCAGATCGGGAATCGTCCGGACCGCGAATTGATGGGGAAGCAGCGTCTGATCAATGATCCGCAATTCGCCGCTCGCGTCGTCGATCCAGATCGATCTGAGTTGCTCGCCGCCGACACGCATCGCCCGCTAGTCGCCCGCGTACTCACATAACGAATGAACCAGGCAACCCAACTTCTCGAGACGCTCTACCCCGCCAAGATCGGGTAGCGCAATCACAAAGGCACACTCGACGATATCCGCATTCACCTCGCGCAAGAGCTCGACCGCCGCCTGCGCGGTACCCCCCGTCGCAATCAGATCATCGACCAGCAGAACCTTCTGGCCGGCTTCGATCGCACCGACATGCAACTCAATCCGATCCTTTCCGTACTCGAGATCGAAGTCACGACCAATCGTCTCGCCCGGCAGCTTCCCGGGTTTTCGGAGCGGAACGAATCCGACGCCGAGCTGATAGGCGATCGCGGTTCCGAAGATGAAGCCCCGGGCTTCAATCCCGACGACGAGGTCGATGTCGGTCGAGCGG
>CAZMFM010000142.1:0-10428 GCA_964565565.1 uncultured Spirochaetaceae bacterium
CCCCGCTTAAAACTCCTATACGCACGCACGCACGCACGCACGCACGCACGCACGCCGGGCTGTAGTCTCATTCCGTTACTGGATTCCAGGCCGTGAGCTGCGTCGCGTTGTAGATTGGGTCTCCGTGAGAATTGCCCATGATCACGATGGCCTTGGGGCCGATCGCGTAGGATGAGCGTCCCGATACGAGATAGCGGGCCGGAAAGGCCACCAGAACGAAATCCTTTTCGTAGTCCATCTGGGACGCACCGTTCATCTCGACGGATCCAAAGAGATAGCCGTGGAAGTCTGCCCCGGGTTTCATCAGGTTGGCCTCGGCCATCCCGGAAGGTAGATCCGAAAGGCTGGAGAGCTCGTGGGCATAACGTCCGTGTTCTACGAAGTAGCGCCGCTGAACCCGAGCGTAGCTCAGCATCGCTTCGACTATCACCTCCTCGACCTCGAGCGGACCGGCTGGTTCGCGGGTGGGTTCGAATTTTCCAGCGTGGTCGACATAGCCCTCGCGACCATCCAGGGCGGTGACTCGCGCATAGCCGTTCCTGAACCCATGGGAGGGTAGATAGTCATAGTCGATGACTAGCTTCCCCTGTCGATCGATATATCCACAAGGATAGGCGTAGCGGTCATCCCATCGGAGCAGCCGAGAGAGGATCGATGGGTTTTCAGGCGGCCTGCACACCCGAGCCAGACCATCGCTGAATTTGAACGCTTTGTGAAAGCTCGGTGCAATCACGATTTGTCCGGTTCGGTCGATATAGCCATAGCGATCGTCGATCTCGACGCGAGCCAGACCTTCCGAGAAATTCTGGGCGAACTCGAAACGGGGAGAAATGACGAACCGGCCACTGTCGTCGATATAGCCGTAACGGTCGCCGAGTCTCACAGCGGCCAGGCCTTCCCGGTAGGTGGCCTTGGGAAAGTCACGGGGATCGACTCGTTGGAGCCTAGACCCGGTCGACGCCGCCCCAGTCTGGACGGAGAGCATCAGGCAGAGCAGCACCAAAACTAGCGTTCGTGACTCGCCAGTCGGCGACTCCAACGATTCTGCTTTCGATCGAAATCTCTTCATGTACTCACTCATCGGCGGTGCGAGATTTCTGCTTGATTTGCCGGCAACGAGCGCGCAGATTCCCTCTCGAGCCTTTTGCGAATCTGCCCCGCTTTCGGGGAACGTCGACTTCGAAGAGGTTCGCGTTCACACTGGGTAAGGAGTCATGGCAACAGCCATGGCTCGACGAGTGCCCAGGCCTGTTCGGTCAATTTCGATTGATCGATGGGCTTGGAGTTTCTCAGCGCCTACAACGTAAGCGGATAAACTCTGGCGACGCCCTTCCTCGTGCTGCTCTACTTCACCCATTTTGATTCGGCTAGGTGATGGGCTCCACTTGGGCGGCCAGACGTTGGCCGCTCCCGCCGATGCGCAGGGCACATTGGTCGCCAAACACCGCGGAACTCGCGCTCTTTCTGCTGGGGATTATGCTGATCTACGCCTCTCGCAGACTCGAAAAGCGGAGCGGGATCCAAAATCTGAACGGGATCGTCCACACCGCTCGTGCGGTACTGGGGGTCCACGACCTCGTCACGACGGGGACCGCCGGTGCGTTGGCCGGTCTTGCGGGAATCGATCTTCTCTTCGCTGCGGTCTTCAACTACTACGTCCTCACGCTGCCGACGCTCGCTCGACCATAGCGCGCATGAACGTCTCCGGACTCACCAGGAGGCCCCTTCGCTAGGCAGGAACGGTCGAGGGTGATTTCCGGCCTAGTCGATATGCTCATGATGGCAGCTATTCCGCTGACCCGTGGCGGCCTGTGCCGCGGATCACCGAGGTCATGATGACGTGGACTCACACCTGGCGAGCCGCCATCTCTTGCTGGACGAACGACGATCAAGCTCAACCACCGCTCCGCCGATCAAGCCTGCATGGAGTTCGATGGAAAGCGGAGTCATGGGGGATTCCAATGGAATCGCGGGGGATGGTTTGGTAGCCAGATCGGTGCCACCGGCTGGCTCGTCTTGTTGGGCTGCCTTGTGATTGCACAGGGGCAAATGGTGGGAATTGCGGTGCTTGGCCTGGGTCTCCTGCCCAATTTCGTTGGAATGTCATTGTGGCGACGTCGGTATGACCTGTCTGCTTATCTCGCACTCCAGATTTTGATCGGCACATCGGGACTTTGTGCACTGACGTCCGTATTCATTCTGTGGCGTGCAAGTGGGCTCGAACACTCGGTTCAACTGTCATCTCAATGGTTCATCCTATTGGTCTACCCGGCACTGATGCTCTTGTGGCATTTTCAGGAACGGACCCATCGCCAGAACCGTGCATAGCGATCGTCTATCGCCCAGCCGCGCAAGACCAACACACGCCGACCGACGGCCAGTCCGCCCGAATCGGGGCGAATTTTCCGCGATCGGAATCCAATTGTCGTATCAGTACTTACCGGTGTTGCTAAAAACGCTGCTGACAACTCCTATTCGCAAGAGCGATAAGGACGCCGATCGTCGCCTCCGAAAGGATTTCACCAACTCGCAAAAGCACAGAATACCGTCGATGCGGCGAGTGGCTCAAATTTTAGGCTAGAACGCGAGCCGTCTCCCGCCCCGCCGCACGCTGCGAAACGTGAGCCGTGCCAGGCCTTGGGTCGCTGAGGAGGATTCCGGCGTCATTGAAGACTGCGGCTACAAACTCAGGCGGGATTCATCGTTGAATAACATCAAACAATGACGCTACCGAAGGTCTGTCGGCGGGGCCGGAGCCGACATGATGGACCAGGATCTTCCCGCTCGGGTCGATGAGTACGTTGCCACCGAGCTGCATGACGTCCGCATCGGATTGTTGAAATCGTCTGCCGCGGACTAGCAGCTTTGCGTACGCCAGCCAGGATGCGGGCCCCCATACATCCCACCAGCTGCCGCGCTCCATGCCGTACGCCTTATAGAGGGAGCGCGACTCGTCGACGAGGATCGGCCAGGCCAGATCGGTGTCTTCGGCATAGGCGAGCGCCATCAGTCCGGCTTCGAAGGTTACGATGCATACCTTCACGCCAAGTGCATCGAGCTCGTCTTCCCTCTCTCGCAACTGCGAAAGGTGTTCGCGACAGGGCAGTCAACCGAGGTGGCGATGAAAGATCAGGAGCAGCCAACTTCCCGAGTAGTCCACAGAACGATGGATTACGCCATGAGCGTCCTGTAGCTCGAATGACGTCGCGGTGTCGTTGAGTCTGCTCTTCACGATGCGCTACTCCCGGGGTGGACCGCCTGATTCTGACAGCTTCCTTGTCCGATCACCAGCTTCTGATTCGCTTTGTAACCCGCTGTCTTCTGGTGTTGGATGCATTGGGCGAGGGGGCAATGCGCCTTTTCCAGTCGCTCGGCTGGCGAAGGCCATGCTATGCCGGGCATCTCTGGATGCGCTCAGAGGTTGGCCTGGGTATTCTGTGCTGCATGCGATACCTATCGAGGCGTCTGTCGATCGACCCGTCTGCTCGACTCTGGCTCACCATTCTATTTCTCACGTCAGTGCTCCTGATTGGCCTTGTTCCTGCCGCGGCTCGAGCAGCCTTTGATACCCTTGATGCGCCCGGCGCCTGGGACCTGCTTCATGATGAGGGCCGCGACCTGCTCTATCTCTCGACCGATGGGGGCCAGGTTCTTCGCTACGACATCGCTGCCGAAGCCTTCCTGACTCCGATCACGATCGGCCAGCGCCCGCTCAGCGAGCTGACGATTTCGCCCGACGGGGCTTCGCTCGTCGTCGTCGAGATCCCGACTCCGGGCTCCGTCATGCCACGCGACTGGACGGGATTGTTCTCCATCGACCTCGAGTCGCTCGTTGTCTCACGCATAACGGACTCGACCGAGAGTCTGGCCGTACGCAGCTTTGATGCCTTGTTTCTCGCCGATGGATCTTTGCTCATCTCGACGTCGCATCCGCGCAACCCCTTCGGCCGTGTGCCCGTCTATCGATACGACCCGACGACCTCGCAGTATTCCGTCGTCATTTCGACGGACGGTCCCGCGCTCCTCGCGCTCTCGGCGGACAAGCTGATCGTATTGATGAGTTCGACGGTCAGGATTCGAAACGGGAGCAGCTTGACTGTCACGACGGTCTTGTATGAGCCAGCGACGGGGGTTCTGCGTTCGCGCTTTATTGGCAAGGGTTTCAGCCCGACTTTTCTACACGACGCTGAGAACTTCGCGACAGTGAGCGGCGTTCGCCAGAACACTTTCTTGGGCCCTCGTTCCATCCAGATCTGGCTCGGAACCACGAACAGCTTTCGCACGGCATTTTCGCCAATTGCTGACGGACGTTACTTCTCCCGGGATACACTCGCGCTCGAGTGGGCGCCGGACGCTCGCCGGGTCTACTCCTCTTGGCGTGGCACGGCCGGAGCGTCCATCGTTGTCCATGCGTACCCAATCCGCTCGCGCTTTGCGGGGCGGATCGGGATCCTCGACGCTTCGACTTCAGAGGACGTGACCGCCGAATCGAGGGGATTCTTCGGACGGATGAATCTGCTTCCGGACGAGTCGAGACTCTTTGTGGTGACACCCGACGAAATTCGCATCTACGATCCGGCGGCGTTTCTCGACAGCGACCAGGACGGCATCTCGAGCTTCGACGACAATTGTCCGAACGTTGCGAACCCCGAGCAGCGCGATCTGGACCGCAACGGTCTGGGCAACGCCTGCAATGAACGTCTGGACAGGGACGCGGACGAAGTCGAAGACGATCGAGACAATTGTCCGGACATACCGAATTCGTTTCAGGCGAACTTTGATGGAAGCCAATTCGGCAATGCCTGTAATGACCACGAAGATCGTGACGGGGATGATTGGCGGGATGCGGTCGACAACTGTCCGGATCTTCCGAACGACCAGGCCAATCAAGACAGTGATCGCTTCGGCGACGCGTGCGACATCTTTCCCTTCCAGGCCGACCACGTTCTGGCCCAGGCGCGGCTCGAGCGCGATGATGCGCTCGCGGACGTGGTTCTCCTTCGCGAAGAGTTGAGTCTGGTTTCGGCCGATCTCGCGATCTGCCTCGATCCGCCGGATGCGGACGGTGACGGTCTGACGGATGCCCGCGACGAATGTTCAGATACCGCAGTGGGGGTCGTCATCGACGCTGTGGGTTGCTCGAAGTCGCAATTTTGTGAAGCGATCGAGATCGACGGATGGCAGGACATCAAGCGCTGTGTGGACGCGGACTGGACAGGGCCCGTCTCGGCAAAAGGCCAGCGAGGCTGTCGCTTGAGGTGGCGAGATCGTCGGGTTGGCTGCGCAGCGCAGAGATAGGGCTCCCGGGCGGGAGCGGAAACTTTGGCGGCTTCAGCGATCCGTCGATCAGCGGCGGCGATGTTGCGTTTCTGGGTGGGCCGATCAGGGGGGAAGTCGTCGGGATATTCATCGAGATGAATGGCGTACTCGAAAAAGTGATCGGTGTGTCGGATATTCTTGATGGCAAGACGATCGCCCAACTCTTCATGGGCCGAGAGGCGCTCAGCGGGAATCAACTGGCATTTCGAGCGAGCTTCACAAACGGCGGTGGCAATGGAATTTTCATCGCCACAGTACCGGAACCGTCGACGGCCCTGCTGATCGGGTGTGGGCTCTGCGTGTTGGTAGGCTGGCGGCCTTCGTGCCGGAACGCGGTGATCGGGTCCTGATCACGGCTTGCCTAATGTGTGGGTACTCATCGGATGTGCCGACAAGGCAGTTTGAATTGACCATCCGCGCCGCCCGCCCGCGCTGATTCACGACGAGGGTTGCGAGGCCTTCGAGTTATTCACCGACGGCCCGGGAGATCTCGGTAACGATCCCGGGGCCCAACCTGTGGTCCGA
Organism: uncultured Spirochaetaceae bacterium; assembly: GCA_964565565.1. Taxonomy (GTDB): domain Bacteria; phylum Myxococcota_A; class UBA9160; order UBA9160; family UBA4427; genus UBA4427. The sequence goes on from CAZMFM010000142.1 coordinate 5,845, forward strand.
ATCGATCCTGTCATTCGTGACGAGGCGACCGCTGATGGCGACAGCAGTGGTGTGATTCGTCCGTCCGTCTCTGCAAAAGGTCGGTTGTTAGGGAACCAGGACCGCACGGCCCTTGATCTGATTCGCTTCGAGCTGCTCGTAGATGGAAACGGCTTCGTCGAGGGAGAATTTGTGGATATGCGGCGTGATCACGACGGGCGCGCCCACGTCGAAGCCTTCGTGGTCTCCACCTTCGATCCATCCCGCATTCTCGTGTCCGAGGGTGAAGGGCAGGGGCCAGTCCGCAAGCTGGGGAAAGCTCTCGGGTGTCCACTCGTGCATGATGTGAAGATCCGAGTGGCGGGCTCCGGCGCCACCGATGCGGATCGAAAGCTCGCCGGGGCCCGGTTCGGGTTGCGGGACATCCTTGAGGGTTGCGGTCGTTTGCCATTGCTCGAAACGAAAGGCTTTCATCGGATTTCCATCTGTCTGAAGGTCCAAGCCGAGCGGCGTGCAGCGTGTATGCGTGGGTCGCTCGAGGCGCTAGCGCTCGGTTTGAGGAAAATTGCGCGCGATCCCGATCGCGGTGGCGAGATTTTGCCCTCCGAATCCCGTCTGGAGCGGTGGTCCCGGACTGCGCTCTTCGGACATACGGCCAGGAGCCGCTCTGGCGGAGTAGAGTCGAGGGATTCGCAGCGCGCACGAATCCCGCTACGATCCGGTCCGCCGCAGTTGGTGGCCAGCCCAGTCGGCTGTCGCTACAGCTCAGGAATCGAGGCGGAACCAGTTCGAAGTTGAAGCTCGATGGCCGCTGTGTTCCGGTCGAAACGTGTCCCGGGACGCCTCATTATCAAAGGACAGATCATGACTGAAATTGAATCCGGTCGGAGTGACCTCCGAATCGAAACGAATGAAATATCCCCCGTCGTCCGTGAGCTCGCGGTTGAGGTCGAAGCGACCCGCGTCGACGCGGAGTACGCCAAGATCGTCAAGGAACTTCGTAAGACGGCTCGTGTGAAGGGCTTTCGGCCGGGCAAGGTTCCCGTGAATGTCATCAGACAGATGTACGGAGCCTCCTTTGGCGAGGAGGTTGAGCGCGCACTGGTCCGCGAGACCCTGGCAGACGCCATCGAATTGTCGGCCTTGCAGCCCGTCGTTGAGCCACAGATCGAGGCGGAATCCCCGGTCGAGGGGGAAAACTTTCGCTACAAGGCTCGAATCGAGGTGAAGCCTGAAATCGAACTTCCTGATTTGGCAGCGCTTTCGGGGTCGCGACCAACGGTCGACGTCGCCGAGGAAAAAATCCTGACCGAGCTCGAGAATCTGCGTGAACGACAGGTCAACTGGGTGGAGGAGTCCGAGGAGATTGCGGCCGCCGACGGACATCAGGTGACGATCGATTTCAAGGGCACGATCGATGGCGTGGCTTTCGAGGGCGGTAGCGCCGAGGGCGTGGATCTGGAGCTCGGCTCGGGCAGGATGATCCCGGGATTCGAAGACCAACTCGTAGGCGCCCTTTCCGGCGAGGAGCGCGATCTCGAAGTTCCCTTTCCCGAGGACTATGGCAGTGAGGAACTAGCGGGAAAGACCGCCGTATTCGCGTCGAAGGTCACCGCGATCAAGCGGCGCGAGTTGCCGGAACTCGACGATGAGCTTGCCAAGGACGTCGGTGATTTCGAAACCCTCGATGAATTGCGCAACAAGATTCGCGAAGGACTTCAAGAACAACTTCAACGTTCCTCCGATGAAACCCTGCATCGCAGTCTGCTCGATGACCTCGTGACCCGGACCAGTTTCGAGGTACCGCCGACCATGGTCGAACGTCAGCTCGAGAGTCAGGTCCAACAATTCGAAGAGCAGCTCAAGGGGCGAATGCCCGAGGCCGATCTTCGTGCGCGCGTTGCCCAGATGCGCGAAGAGGGCTGGGACGATGCGCGACGACGCGTTCAGGAAGCGTTGCTGCTCGAGACGGTCGCCAAGCAGGTGGAGCTCGAGGCCAGTGATGAAGAGATCGATGCGCGGCTTGGGGAGATGGCAACGGCTCAGGGAGTCGACGCCAAGATGATGCAGGACATGGCCGAGGCGCAGGGATGGCGACATGCCATCGCTGCTGAAGTCGTGGATCGCAAGGCACTCGCCCATCTCGTCGAACAGGCGGAGATCACCGAGGTCGAACCTTCAGAAGAAGCTTGAGGTTTTCTGAAGTGCTTTGCGGCGCAGCAATGCGCACCATGCATGGCAGCAAGCCGAGTCGCCTCGAACCGGAAACGAAGACGCCAGGCTCGCGATCGTGACGCAGGGCGCAACGGCCACCGACTTCGTGACGCGACACCACACCGACGTCAGTGATCACTGCGGGTTTCTCCGGAGTCGTGTATCACCATCGCCCGATGCCTGCGACGTTCAGGCACGTGTTGCCAAGGCTGACCGACTGACTCAGACTAGGAGCGGAGCGGCGCTTCTTCACGTCTCGTTGTTGGCTTGAGTCGTGCGTTTCGCGATACGAAGACGACGCTTCGACCGTGTGATGGGTTTGATGGTGGGATAGCGCGCAGTGGGCGCGTTGAAGACAGATGGGATCGAGCGCCGGAACGCTGGCGAACGAAATGATGAGTACCCGGGAGAACCGACGAACGATGGAACGGACACGTCCAACAGCCTTCACGATTCCTTACGTGATCGAGCAGAATCAGCGCGGCGAGCGGGTCTTCGATATCTACTCGCGCCTGCTACGCGATCGCGTGATTTTTCTAGGCAACGAAATTCATGACGAGGTGGCCAACGTCGTCGTCGCGCAGTTGCTTTTTCTCGAGGCGGACGATCCCGACAAGGACATCCATCTCTACATCAATTCGCCCGGCGGTTCGATCACGGCCGGCCTCGCGATCTATGACACGATGCAATTCATTCGTTCCGAAGTGCATACGACCTGTATCGGACAGGCTGCGTCGATGGCCGCCTGGCTCCTGGCGGCGGGCGCCGAGGGGAAGCGTTCGGCGCTTGCGAATTCCCGCATCATGATTCATCAGCCCATGGGGGGTGCCCGCGGGCAGGCCTCGGACATCAATATCCAGGCACAGGAAATCATCAAGCTGCGCGACAGGATGAATGAGATTCTTGCGAGTCATACGGGTCAGGAAGTTCAACAGATCGCGGACGACACGGAGCGAGACTATTATATGAGCGCCGATGAAGCGCGGGACTATGGCATCGTCGACGTCGTGACGAGTCAAAGAGTGGCTGGGAAGTCCGACAAGTCAGACTGAAGGCGTATCGTGGCTGACCCGCCGGAGTTCAAGAATGAGGCGGCGCGGGCGAGAATGTTCAAGGAAGTCGGTGTTTGGATCGGTTCGTGGGATGGACCAGCCGAGATCACTGGGGGGTGAGGAAATATGAAGAAGCGAGACGACAACGCAAATCTCTCTTGTTCGTTCTGCGGAAAATCGCAGAAGGAAGTCAAGAAGCTCATCGCCGGACCGACGGTCTATATCTGCGATGAATGCATCGAACTCTGCAATGACATCATCGCCGAGGAGTATGGCCAGGACGAATCCGGTCAGGCCCCGCCGCGGATTCTCAAGCCGAAGGAACTCAAGGCCGCACTCGACGAGTACGTAATCGGCCAGGACGCCGCGAAGAAGATTCTCTCCGTCGCCGTCCACAACCACTACCGCCGCATTGAGAGCAGTGGCATCTCCGACGTCGAATTGCAGAAGGCGAATATCCTGCTGCTCGGGCCAACCGGCTCGGGAAAGACGTTGCTCGCACAGACATTGGCCAAGATTCTTGATGTGCCTTTCACGATCGCGGACGCAACGACGCTGACCGAGGCAGGCTATGTCGGTGAAGATGTCGAGAACATCGTGCTGAACCTGTTGCAGGCCGCGAACTATGATGTCGAACGTGCGCAGCACGGAATCATCTATATCGATGAGATCGACAAGATTGCACGCAAGAGCGAGAACCCCTCGATTACGCGCGACGTTTCCGGCGAGGGTGTTCAGCAGGCGTTGCTCAAGATCATCGAGGGCACGATGGCGAGTGTTCCACCCAAGGGTGGGCGAAAGCACCCGCAGCAAGAATTCCTGCAGATTGATACGACGAATATCCTGTTTATCTGCGGTGGAGCCTTTGTGGGTCTGGAAGGAATCATCGAGCGACGGATCGGGGTGAAGGGATTGGGCTTTGCTGCCGATATTCAACAAAGCGGCGATCGCAAGAAGGGCGAGATGATGCGTGAGGTCCAGGCAGAAGACCTGCTCCACTTCGGTTTGATTCCCGAGTTTATCGGGCGTCTTCCGGTCGTGGCCACCCTCGAAGAGCTCGACGAAGATGCCCTGATCGCGATTTTGACCCAGCCCAAGAATGCGTTGGTCAAGCAATACGAAAAGCTCTTCGAGTTCGAAGGCGTTTCCCTGCAATTCACGGAAGGTGCATTGGGAGCGGTTGCGAAGAAGGCACTCAAGCAAAAGTCGGGTGCACGTGGACTTCGTGCGATCCTCGAACGCGCAATGCTCGACCTGATGTACGAATTGCCCTCGCGTAATGACGTCGAGGAATGCGTCGTCGGTGAAGAAGTGATCGAGCAAGGCGCGGAGCCGGTGC
>CAZMFM010000143.1:0-10342 GCA_964565565.1 uncultured Spirochaetaceae bacterium
GGCGTCGATGTCCACGGTCTCTGCTACGCGGGGTTGTTGATACAAATCCCGAGTGTAGGGCCAGAGGTGCTGAAAATCGGCCAATCGGTTTCGATTGCAACGGAACTGCCCGTAGTAGCCCACGTCGAAGCGCACGAGGGTGGCAAAGAGTCGCCAGTCGGCCTCGGTGATATCGTCACCGAATAGGAACCGCCGCTCGGTGAGTCGTGCATCGAGCGCATCGAGGGTCTCGAAGAGGCGATTGAAAGCCGCATCGTAGGCCTGTTGCGATTGGGCGAAGCCGCATCGGTAGACGCCGTTGTTCACGTTTTCGTAGATGGTTTGGTTGAGCGAGTCGATCTCGGCCGTGTGGGCTGCTGGATTGTAGTTGGTCGTCGCTACGCCCGGTAGGGCGTCGAACTCGGAATTCAGCATACGAATGATGTCGGCTGATTCGTTGTTGACGATCGTGCTTCGTTCGAGGTCCCAGAGAACCGGTACCGTTGTGCGCCCCGTGAAATTCTTGTCTGCGCTGGTGTAGACATCGTGCATGTAATGCGCGCCGAGCAGGGGCTCGGGTTCGTCGCCAAAGGTCCAACCATGCGCTCCCATCGCAGGAAGGGTGTAGGAAATGCCGATGTGCGTACCGAGCTGCTTGATCGATCGGTAGAGAATTGTCCTGTAGGCCCAGGGACAACCCGCGTTCACGAAGAGGTGGTAGCGCCCGCTTTCCGCCGGGAACTCATTGTCAGCCCTTCCTATCCAATGTCGGTAAGGTGAGACCGGACGGACGAACTCGCCGGCTGGGTTTGCGCGCCGGTCCTCGTTGCTCCAGGCTCCGTCGATCAACATGCCCATCGGTTCGCCTCTCTGCTCTCGGCGCTCAACACTGTGCGCGTCCCCGTGCGCGTTGGGAAAGCGATCTTTGTGTGGTTTTCAGTCTCGACCCGCGCGAATGCCTTGCGCCAGCAGGTCCGACAGTTGGTCCGTTAGTACGACCGGATCAGTGGAGCTGAACCCCTTGTTCGCGAGGTAGTTGTCGGTCGCGAGCGTCGCGAGCCCGTGGACCAGAGACCAGGCGGCAAGGGCTACATTGCGTGCATCTTTGCCGCGAAATTGGCCTTCGTTCTGGCCACGTTGGACAACTTCTAGCAGATACCCGAACGTCGACTGTGCGGCCAGCTCGAGCGCGGGTTGGTCGGATCTATCGGCGATCTTCGGGTGGAACATCGCACGGAAATGGCCCGGGGAGCAGCTGGCAAACTGTACGTAGGCCATGCCCAACACTTTCAGTTCCCGGGCGGCGTCTGCATCCGGTTCGCTCGCCCGAGCGCGCTCCATATAGCGACGCAGCGAGTGGTAACCCTCCTCGGCGATCGCGCAGTGGAGCCCTCGGAGGTCGCCAAAGTGGTATTTCGGAGCGGCATGGCTCACTCCCGCACGGCGTGCCGCATACCGCAAAGTGAGACTGGAAACCCCTTCTTTCTCAATGATGTCGAGGGATGCATCGATCAGTGCACGGCGCAAATCTCCGTGATGATAAGGCGGTTTCGCGGGGGGTGTTGGCGTCCCTGTCTTGCTCTTTCTCGCTGCCATCAGCGAAATAGTGCCAAATAGTCTTGTCATTGTCAAAATCAATCTTTACATTGTCATAATAAGAAACCACGAGGAACCTACTATGCAAAGCATTCAAGCCAACTCCGACCCGAAATGGGATTTCGTCGTCATCGGTGCCGGCAATGCCGGCTTGACTTGTGCGGCGACACTGGCGCGCGCTGGCAAACGAACGCTGCTCCTGGAACGACATAACATTCCTGGTGGCTGTGGGACCTCGTTTACGCGCGGACGCTTCGAGTTCGAGGTCGCCCTCCACCAGCTAAGTGGGGTGGGGACAGTCGAAGCCCCCGGCCCACTCTGCGCCATGTTTGACGATCTTGGCGTGACAAAGGATCTTGAATTCGTGCGGGACCAGAATCTCTACCGAGTCTTCATCCCGGGAGAGATCGATTGCACGCTGCCGGTCGATCGCGCAGCGTTCGCCAAGGTGCTCAAAGAGCAGTTCCCGCAGCAGCGAGAGGCTATTGATCGCTTTGATGACCTGGTCTACCGCGTGGCGCCGCAGTACCTCGGCTCCCGAGAGCTGCTCGAGACGGAGCAGACGATCGAAGAGGCTCGCGAAAAATTTCCTGACTACTTTCGATACGCACTGAAGAGCGCGAAAGAAGTTCTCGACGAATTCTTCGACGATGAGAAGATCAGGCACGTGCTCGCCGCCTACTGGGGGTATATGGGAAGTCCCCCGTGCGAGATGAAGTTCATGGAGCTGGCGCTTTTGCTTTGGGCCTATCGCGTCTTCACCCCCGCGCACGTCGTAGGCGGTTCCCAGTCCATGTCCACCGCCATTGTTGAGTCATTCCGCGACGCGGGCGGCATCAGCCGGCTCAACTGTGGCGTGAAGCGCATCCTGATCGAAGACGGTCTCGCAGTGGGCGTCGAGACCGAACACGGCGAGCGGATCTTCGCGGAGACCGTCGTTTCGAATGTCAGCCCGATCGTCACGTATTCGCAGATGATGGATCCGGTTGATGTCCCGGAGTCTGCCTACAAAGATATGGCCTCGCGGCAGATCGGCGTTTCCGGTTTCGTGCTTCATGTGGGCCTCGATTGCGTTCCGGAAGACCTGGGTATCGAAGTGTCGGCAACTTTCCTCGGAACCGATGTCGACCACGACCTGGCCGTGCAGAAGATGCGGTCATTCGAGCCCCCGGGCTACGCGCTTTTGACTTGCTACGACTGCGAGAACTCGAATTTTTCGCCGAAGGGAGCGTCGCACGTTGCCTTGATGACGCTGCAATACGGTGAACATTGGATCGGGCTCGATCCAGAAGAATACATCTCAACCAAGTACGCCTATGCCGACCACTTGATCGAGATGGCGGAGGCCTGCTACCCCGGGTTTCGCTCGAAGATCGAAGAGGTGGACGTCGCCACCCCGCTCACCCACATGCGATACCTCGGCCATCCGGGCGGCGCCATCTACGGTTTCGAGCAGGACATCATGGACACCAACATCTTGCACCCGAAGCCGCGCATGCCCCCGATTCCGAACGTGCACCTGACCGGTACTTGGGTTGGATCGGGCGGCTTTCAACCGACACTTCTAGCCGGCGCGACGCTAGCGAAGCACCTGATCTCAACGAGCAACGAGGAGCGAGAATAATGAACGAAGAGGTCCTACGTGAAGTTGCGGGGTACGCCGAATATCGTCGAGAGATCGCGTTGCGCGAAGGCGCCAGCGATGGCTTTCGAAGCGTTTCGGAAAGCGTATGGGAGACAGTGGCAAGGTATCACCCGAGGCGCCTCTCCCTGTCGCTGACCGAGTTGATCGAGGAAACCCCGACAACGAAAACACTTCGTTTTGTTTCGGATACCGGCTATCTGCCACCTTTCCAGGCCGGCCAGTATGTCAACCTGTTCGTGGAAGTCGGAGGTATCCGTACGAGTCGACCCTACGCGATCTCTTCCGCTCCTGGGGAGCGCCGTCACTATGACTTGACGATCAAGCGCGTCTCGGGTGGCTTCGTCAGCAATCATCTGCTCGACCACGCCGTGCAGGGCCAGGCATTCGAGTCCACCGGGCCAATGGGAAACTTTCACTACAACCCGCTCTTTCACGGAGACGACTTGATCTTCCTGTGCGGTGGCTCGGGAGTTACGCCGGCATACGCGATGATGCAAGACATCGCGAACAGTCAGTCCACCCGCAAGCTCCACCTTGTCTATGGTTCGCGATCGGAGAGCGATGTCATCTTTGAGGCGCCCCTCGCGTTGCTCGCGGCCGAAGTCCCGAGTCTTCGAGTGACGCACGTTCTCAGTGAGCCGAACCCTGGTTACGAGGGCCGGCGCGGGTTCATCACTGCCGATTTGTTGCGAGAACTGCTTGGAGAGATCGACGGAAAGATGTTCTACATCTGTGGTCCTCCGGCGATGTACTCGTTTTGCGTACCGGAGCTCGAGAAACTCGGGGTCCCGCGACGACGCATTCGTCTTGAGGCGAATGGACCTCCGGCGGCGGCCCACAGGCGTTCCGGATGGCCCGGGGACGTCAAGCCAAACACGCAGTTTGTGGTGAAACTGCCGGGTGGTCGGGCGATCGAAGTGTCGGCGGGAGAGCCACTCTTGAATTCACTCGAAAGGAACGGCGTCTACGCGGAGGCATCCTGCCGGTCGGGAGAGTGCTCGTTATGTCGGCTCAGGCTGGTTGCCGGGAAGGTCTTCGAACCGGAGGAAGCTCGGGTTCGCCGCTCCGATCGCCAGCACGGATATATCCACTCTTGTGTCAGTTATCCGCTGTCCGACATCGAGATCGAGTATTGAACGCAGTCCTAGGTCTCAGTTGATGCAAGTGCATTTCTAACCATCACCTACTGGAGCGACACACCATGTTGAAGGGACAAGCGCGGCTCGCGCGTTGGCATCGACTTCTCGAGACTCGAGACTTCAAGATCCTCGATGAGTTTCTTGCCGAGGACGTCGTCTTTCATACGCCTGTGTATCTCCAACCCAGGCAAGGCAAGGAGGTCGTTTCGTTCCTATTGAGGAATGTATTCGAGATTTTCGTCGACTTCACCTACCACCGTGAACTGATCAATGATGAGAGTTGGGCGCTCGAGTTCAGCGCCAAAGTGGACGATCGATCGATCAAAGGGATCGATTTGATTCGCTGGAACGAAAATGGGCAGATCGTCGATTTCGAAGTCTATGTGAGGCCGGCGAACGGAATAGAGGTGCTTGCAAAGCGCATGTTGGAAAGAATTCAAGCCGGCGGGATGCTCGAGACCATTCTAGAGCCCAGCGTGCCGACGTAGAGGCAAGGGATTGTGTTATTTGGACTTCGTTCCCGAGCCTGGACTCTTCCGAGTGCGGATTTGTTGTTGGGGAGCGGCGTGTTTGACCGGAGGTTAGGCGCGACTGAACTCTTCGAGGGGAGGGTCCGATGAGCGCCGCAGGAAAGCGTCCGGGTTGGTATCGGCTCACGTGGTTCCTCGGCAGGCCTCCGGATCTCACGGCGCGCCAGTGGCGAATACTCGGACTCGTCGCGATCGTGTCTCTCTTCGAGCAGTACGACGTCTATTTGTTCCAGCTGTGTCTCAAACAGATTCAGGCAGACTCATGATCTCGGAATCGAATCTGGGGTTCCTGGGCTCGCTCGTGCGCGCGGGAGGCATACTGGCGCTGCCGGTCGCGATCGCCGCCGATCGCATGGGCCGCAGGAAGATTCTGCTCTTCACTGTCATCGTGTATACGCTGCTCACGGGAGCGACGGCGTTCGCCCCGAACGCCGAAACCTTCGTCGTGCTCCAGTTCCTCGCTCGGGCATTCGCGGTCGCGGAGACATTGATTGCCGTCGTTGTCATCGCGGAGGAATTCGCACCCGAGCACAGAGGTTGGGGAATTGGTGCCTTGGGCGCGATCCAGGCGAGTGGCGCGGGACTCGCTTCGCTCGCATTCGGTTTCGTCGAGTTGCTGCCTTACGGATGGCGAACACTCTATCTCTTCGGTCTTGGCCCGTTGCTGCTCGTCGCCTATTGGCGACGTACGCTGCCCGAGACGGAGCGATTCGCCACGCTTCAAAAGGAGCGTGAGTCCGAGCAGCGAGTTACGCCGGCCTTCGACCCGGTGCGGCGGCTCATGACCGAACACCGGACACTCTTTGTCTCGCTCATTTTGGCTTCGCTCGCATTTGGGATGGCGATGGGGCCGGCTGGGTTCTTTGCGCCGAAGTATCTCCAGGACGTGCACGGATGGACGCCCGTTGCAGTCGCATCGCTGAGTTTCTTTGGCGGCGCGTTCGCAATTGTCGGCAATCCGTTGGCCGGTTGGCTCAGCGACCGCCACGGCCGGCGACCCATGGCGTCTGTCTTCGGGTTTGGGTTCGCGATCGTGACGATGGCGTACTACTCCGCGTCGGGCATCTTCGTTCCGGCGCTTTGGATACTTCTGATCTTTTTCATGATGGGAACCGAGGTCACCCTCTCGGCGTTCGGGGCCGAACTCTTCCCGACAGCAGGGCGGTCTACGGCGTCCGGCGTGCGTTCGGTTTCTCGTGACGGGGGCATGGTTGTCGGCTTGTCGATTGTTTCCGTGCTCTTCGCGACGTTCGGTTCGAACTGGAGCGCCGTCGCAGCCGTGGCAGGGGCAAGCCTTCTCGTGCCTATCATCGTTTGGTTGATGTTCCCTGAGACTGCCAGGCGGGCACTCGAAGAGATCACCGCCACGCCGTCCGTCGACTCACCACCTGCCGTGCCGAAATCGCCGTCGTCCAGGGTGGGCGGGCAATGACTCGCCGAATCAGACTCACGGTGAGAATCGTGCATCTGCTCGCCGCCTCGGTTCTTGGAGCGTTCGTATATTCTCCGTGGTCGACGGAACCGTCATTCGTGATGGCTGTGAGGTGGGGCGTCTTTCCCCTGCTTGCGTTGAGTGGTCTTCAGCTCTGGAGGGGGCATTGGTGGCCAAAGTGGCAAGGCTGATGGTTGGCGGGGCGCGGACGAACTTGATCACCTCGGCCAGGAAGATGACTGATAAGAGCTGACGGCTTAGCCGGCGCGCCGCTGCTTCCGTGCTTCGACGCAGCACGCCAGTACTCCAGTCTTGACATTGTCATAATTGACACTTATGTTGTTCGAAATTCAATCTTGACGATGTAAAAATAGGAGAACAACCAACATGGATGATCGTGTCGTTCTGGTCACGGGGGCTTCCTCTGGACTCGGGGAGGCCATCGCAGGCCATCTCCATCATCGCGGCTTTCGGGTATTCGGAACGAGCCGCACACCACAGGCAACGAGTTCCGGAGCGTATGCCATGGTCGAACTCGACGTGACATCGGACGTCTCGGTCGAGCGATGTGTCACGAACGTACTCAGCGAGGCCGGTCGTATCGACGTGCTCGTCAACAACGCCGGATACGGCCTCGAGGGGTTCGCCGAGGAGACCACGCTGGAACAAGCGAGGGCACAATTCGAGACGAACTTCTTTGGGCTGGTGCGTACGACCCGCGCGGTTCTTCCTTTGATGAGAAAGGCCGGAGGTGGTCATCTGGTCCAGATGGGTTCGCTTTCCGGGCTTATCGGTGTGCCTGGCGAGGCGTTCTACTCGGCAGCGAAGCACGCGATCGAGGGATACAGTGAGGCTCTGCAGCACGAGTTGCACGGCTTTGGCATCCATGTCTCGATCGTCGAGCCTGGGTTCTTCCGTACGGATTTCCACAGCTCCATCCAAGTGGCCTCTGACCGGATCGCGGATTACGATGGGAACCGCCAGCAGCTCCTCGCATCCTTCGAAGACGGTCTCGCCAATGGAGGCAATCCACGTACCGTGGCTGAAACGGTGCTTCGCGCCATCCAGGCACGGCAGCCGCGTCTCCGCTACCCAGCCGGTCGAGGCGCGGTCTGGCTTCCGCGCCTCAGAAGGATCGTTCCAGCCTCTTTCTTTGACCGCAAGATTCGGCAGCAATTTCGCTTGGAGCCGCATGTTAGGGGAGGGGACGCACGAGAGTCGGCCAATCCAACGAGCAATACTTCGTCAACGACGGGCGCGAAGTCGTTGTGACGAGGTTGGCCGGCAAGGACGCGTACCTCGGGGAGATCCGCGCTCCTTCCTGGCGAGAGGTGCGCGGGATCGTTTGGCCGCTGCTCGCCGGTGCACTGGTCGCGATGTCGGGCATGGCCGGGGCACAGGCGGAGGGCCCGACTGTTTCGTTCGGCCCCGCACCGCGCGATCTTGCGGGACGCTTTGAAAATGTGGCGGGTCCGATCGAGCACGCCGGGCCGACCGTTACAGTTCCGTTCGTTTTTCGACGTATCGCCGGAGCCTTCCGTTCGCGTCCGAACGCTCCGGAGCGGATCGAAAACGACGGGGCGTGGCTGCGCGAAAATGCCAGGAGCAGCAAGCCGAGTCTGACGTGGATCGGACACGCGACGCTGCTCGTGCAGCTCGGGCATGTCACCTTCCTGACCGATCCCATCTGGTCCGATACTGCAAGCCCGATTTCCTTCGCAGGCCCACGTCGTCACGTCCCGCCCGGCATGTCGCTCGAACACCTGCCTCCGATCGACTTCGTCGTGATCTCCCACAACCACTACGACCATCTCGACCTGAGCACGCTCGAGGCGCTCGCCGACCGCGACTCCAACACGCGCTTCTACGTGCCGCTCGGCAATGCCAAGCTGCTTCGCAAGGCGGGCATCTCGAACGTCGAAGAGCTCGACTGGGGAGAACATGTCGACCACGCGGGAGTGCGGGTGACCTGCCTACCCACCCAGCACTGGAGCAAGCGAAGGCTCACCGACAACCGGCGCGCGCTCTGGTCGTCGTGGGCCGTGACCACGGAAGACCGGCGCTTCTACTTCGCGGGCGATTCGGGCGCGTTCGAGGGATTCGGCGCGATCGGTGAGGCACTCGGTCCCTTCGACCTCGCCGCCCTGCCGATCGGCGCGTACGAGCCCGTCGCGATGATGAAACCGTTCCACCTGAATCCCGAAGAAGCGGTCGAGGCGGGGCGTGCGCTGCGTGCACGGCGTCTTGTGGGCATGCACTTCGGAACCTTCGACCTGACCGACGAGCCGCTCGACGAACCACCGAAACGCTTTCGGCGGGCTGGTCAGGTCGCGGGCTACACCGATGAGGACGTCTGGGTGCTCCGCATCGGCGAGACGCGACCGTTTTGACAGGTTCCTCGAGAGCAGCCGATTGGGAAGATGATCCGAGCGACGTTGTGCGAGTTGCAGCGATCTGGCCGCGCCGAATCAGGCGTGGCCATTGAAGTAAAGGAGCGACAGGATGAGCAATAGACGAGACGAGCTGATCGACCTGACTGAACGTTTTACGGATGCCTTCAATCGACAGGACCTCGACAGCGTACTTGCGTTCTTTTCCGAGGACGGAATCTACGAAGACAGCGGCGGTGGAAGAAGCCAGGGCACGGAGGCCATTCGGGCGGCCTTCGCACCGTTACTTGGTGGAGCACTGGGCGAGGTGAGGTTCGACGACGAGAGAAGCGCAAACAAGACGACCATCACCAAGAGCGCGCCCTCGAGACTCGCCGCATCGCACAGTTCATTGTGGCGATCCATAGATTCTCGCCGCACGTGGCGAGTTGAAGGCATCGTGGCTTCTGTGGCAGATGGCTAATTCACTCGAGGACGTTCTTGAGTATGAGTTCGACGAACTCGTCGTCGCTACGGCCTAGCAATCCTTTCAGGATTTCTTCGTTGTGTTCGCCAACGCCGGGAGAACGTCGAAGTCTGTGATCGCAGCCAACCCAGCGCGCGGCTTCACGATCGATGGGGATGTCGACGTCGGCGGCTGTGGGTTGTCTCACGATTTGATAGTGATCTCTCGCGAGCGGGTCGCGCTCGTAGAGATCCTGCAGGTCCTCGACTGGCGCGGCGGCGATGCCGATCTTTTGAAGCTGCGCTGCGCAATCCCATTTATCGAGTCGGCCGGTAAAGCGCCGCAATAATCCGTCGACCTCGTCTTCGTGCTCCTTGCGCGCAGGATGGCTCGCGAAGCGCGGATCACGCGCGAGGTCGCTCCGACCCATCACGCCACAGAGGGCCTGCCATTCCCGGTCGTTCACCACGGCAACCGCGACCCACTGATCCTCGCCGGTTGTTGGATAGATGCCGTGTGGGCACTCGTTCGGGTTGCGATTGCCGTTGCGTGCAGGCTGTTTTCCGGTTGCCTGAAAGTGCATCCATTCAACCCCCAAGAGCGAGAGCATGCCCGAGAGTTGGACGGCCTGGATCTCCTGGCCGCGCCCGGTCCGGTCGCGTTCGCGAATCGCCGCCAGGACACTGGCCACCATGAGATGGGGAGAAACAAAGTCGGGGTAGGCAATGCCGATTCCCCGTGGCACGTCGCCTTCGAAGCCAGTCAGCATGTTGAAGCCTGAGGCCGCCATGAGAATGTTGCCCATGCTCGCCCGGCCGGCCCAGGGCCCCGTCGGATGCGCACCTGGGAGGTTGAGCAAGACGATGTCCGGTTTGATGGCTTTCAGGACTTCGTAGCCGAGGCCCATTCGATCGAGTGCGCCCGGTCTGAAATTATTGAGGACGAGGTCGGACTGGGCGACCAGCTGCTCGACGATCTTGCGACCTGCTTCGGTGCTGAGATCGACGGCCAGTGATTTCTTGCCGGCATTCACGCTGTTGAAGAGTCCGCCCAGGTCGGGATCCGGTCGGCCGTCGGGTCCGAGTTGACTGCGCATCGAATCCGGTCGGCGGCTCGACTCGATGCGGATGACTTCGGCGCCGAAGCTGGCCAATAAGCGGCTTCCGATCGGACCGGCCAGCACCCA
>CAZMFM010000144.1:0-10314 GCA_964565565.1 uncultured Spirochaetaceae bacterium
CAGCGTATTCAACGCACACCCCACGACCCCCACGTGTACGCCGCCGAGTCGAGTCACGTCCGCCAGCGACAAGCCTGCGGAGAAGCACGTCCCGACGATGATCCCCGCGAAAACTGGCCCTGCCCGCAGACGCGACCAATGAAGCGCGATCAAGAAAGCGGGCACACATTGAATCAGCAATTCCATCTTCAATTCGATCAATCGCCAAAGCGTCAGCTCGCGCCAAAGCGCGAAGGGAATCGCGGCCAGGAGCATTCCTGCCGCCAGGCGCTTACCCAGTCGCGTGTCCGCCTCGGCCGCACCCTCTTTGCCCAGCAGGTCGCGGGACAAGAGAGAGCCCAATGAAAGCAGGCAGGAATCCGCCGTCGACATGATCGCCGACAGTGCGCCGAGAAAGACGAGCATCGCAGCCGCTGCCGAATAACCCCCGGCCGAGCCCCAATCCGCCAGCAGCAGCGGCACGACTTCGTCCGTGGCCACCGCGTCTTTGATCTCGAACCTCGCGATGGCCGCAACGCCTATCAGCGTAACGACCAGGGTCGTTGCCAAGGGCATGAAGGTCATTCCCGAGAAGGAACGCTTGAGCGAGCGGCCACTCCGGGCAGCGAAGATTCGTTGAATGGCCTGCGGATAGAGAACGCTCGCCAGCCCCATCAAAACAATCGTGCTGAACCAATTGATGCTCAGTGTCATGGTCGGTACGCGAACGGCCTCTGGCCGACGCTCCGCGACCGCCAACGTGATTTCGGTCAGCCCACCGGCTTCCGAGAGCAGCCACCCGAAGAGCGCCGCCAACCCGAGCAACATCACGATCCCCTGTGCCGCATCCGTCCAGGCGACGGCGCGCATCCCGCCGCGTGTCTCATAGAAAAGAATGACACCCGCTAGTCCCACCACCCCGACCGCATAGGGAATGCGGCCATCCGTCACGACGCTCGCCACGTCGCCCATCGCCTTCAATTGCGCCAGCAGGAAGTTGGCCAGGGCAAGGCTCATCAGCACGCCGACGGCCAGACGAAGGGGTTTGGCCCAGGGCCCTTCGAAACGAAGGCGAATATAGTCCCCGGGCGTCACGAAATCGTGGCGGACCGCGAGCGGCCGCAAGCGTGGAACAACGATGTGGAAGGCGACGATGATCGACATCATGAAGCCGGTGGCCATGATGAAGGAATAGCCGTCGCGATAGGCGCGACCCGGATAGCCCAACAAGGAATTACCGCTATAGGCGGTCGCGTAGAGGGTCAGGAAGAGCACGAATGTGCCGAGGCTCCGCCCGGCCAGGAAATGATCCGAAGGGGAAGTATCTTGCTTTGCGCGCCGCGCGATCTCGGCGACGACGACCAGAGCCGCGAGATAGACCAGCAGCGAAATAACACCCCAGGCGCCAAAATTCATCGCCTGGCCTCGCCATCATCCGGGTCTTCCGGGTGATCAGGCACTTCGACCACGGACCAGGCGATGCCATTGAGAATCGCCACGCCCACATAGCAAAGCAAAGCCACAGCGACCCAATCGGGCAAACCCAACCAGATCGTGAGTGGCTCGTCCACATCCCGGTACCAGGGCACGGAGAAGACGTAGAGCAAGGCGATCGCGATCATGCAAAGGACATAGACGACTCGACGTCGTGCAGCAGGCTTCATTCGCTGCCCTTTCGGCCGGCGCCGAATAGTTCGCCCTGCGCCGAGAAGTAGCCCGCTTCGTCCTTCGTCACGCCTGCCGGTTCCAGCTTCGGACTTGTCGCTAACAAGGAGGGGGCAACGGGCGCCCAGCAACTTGGATCATCGAGGCGCGGATTATTGACCCCACGGCCGACCGCCTGCCGCCGGAGTGTTCCCTCCGGTGCAGACTGCATCATCAACTCGAGTGGGATGGAATTCGATTCGGTGTCGAGCCATCGCTCGAAGCGCTCCGGCGAAAGGATCACGGGCATGCGATGATGGACTCCTTCGAGGTCGGCACTCGCCTTGGTCGTCAAGACCGTACACGATTCGATGACCTCGCCGCCCTCCCCGTGCCATGCCTCATAGAGGCCGGCGAAGGCGAGCAGAGTGCCCTTTTGAGAACGAAAGTGATAGGGCTGATGGTCTCGGTTGCGCGGCGTCCACTCGTAGAAGCCGTCTGCAACAACGAGACAACGTCGATGCTTCCAGGCGTTGCGGAACGACGGCTTCTCACTCGCCGTCTCAGACCGCGCATTGAATAGCCGGCCGCCCATACTCGCCGATGGACTCCACGAAGGGATCAGGCCCCATTGTCGCCAACTCATTTCGCGTCGACCGTCGGCCGATTGGATGATCGTTGGAACGGACTGCGAAGGCGCCACATTGTGGCGCGGCCGCAAAGGGGTTCCGTCCAATTCCCTCACACGATCCGCGGCCATTTCGAGCGCAAAATACTCCGCGATTTCGCTACCCGAGCGAGTCAGCGTCATCCTTCCGCACATGATTCCCTCCCACCTGGCCGATAGACGTCAACATTCTGATTGGGGAAAACCCGCGCCGACCCGAGGCTCCCCTGTTTGACATCAACCGACGTCAACCGATCCCAACCGGCATCACCAACGATGGCCGACAAAGACCAACAAAGCGCGGCAAAGACCGACGATGGACTACGACGATCGCCGACAATCTGGCCGAGTGGATGTATCCGTCAAACGAAGGCCCTGGAGTCAGCGCATTCAATGATTGGCCGATGCTAGAGTAGCCAAGCAAGGGGGGAGTGACTTGAGCGACGAGAGATCGACCGATTCGAGCGACGAGGAAACTTCGATCGCTGGCTTCGTTCCCCGCGGACTGCTCGGGGGAACCCTGATGGGGCTCGCGAATCTGGTGCCCGGGATCAGCGGCGGAACGATGCTGCTTGCCGTCGGTGTCTATCCGAGCTTCATCAACGCGATCGCGGACATCACCGTCCTGCGTTTCAAGCCGCGTTCGCTGATCATCCTGGCCACGATCGCCGGCGCCGCAATCCTGGCGATCGGACTCCTGGCAGGCCCGACCCGCACCCTGGTGATCGAAGAGCGACCCCTCATGTACAGCTTTTTCATCGGCCTGACCCTCGGCGGCCTGCCGCTGGTCTGGCGCCTTGCACAACCCGTTACGCGCAGTGTCTGGCTGGGAGCTGCCGGAGCCTTCGCGATCATGGTCATCATGGCCCTGGGCACCCGCGTTGGAGGAAGCGATACAGAGAGCTTTCCCCTGCTCCTGCTTTCCGGACTCGCAGGTGCGTCGGCCATGATTTTGCCGGGAATTTCCGGTGGCTACCTACTGCTTCTTCTCGGCCAATATGAACCGATCCTGGGCGCCATCGATGAACTCAAATTGGGATTGATCGGGCCGGCGGGCTTTGATCTCGATCGGATCGTGGCCTCTATGGATGTCGTGATGCCGGTCGGAATCGGCGTCGTGATTGGCATCGTCGGAGTCAGCAACGGCCTGCGATGGCTGCTCGCCCGCTACGAGAAAGCGACGCTCGGCATCTTGCTAGGCCTGTTGCTCGGAGCCGTCGTCGGCCTCTATCCATTCCAGCAGGCCGTCGCTCCCGAAGTCGGCTTCATGGAACACGGGCACATCGTTCCAGAATCGGAACTCGCACAGGTACCGATCAAAGATTGGCCCGTCGAACGCTTCGAACCCTCGCCAGCTGAACTCACGACTTCCGCCTTGGCGATCGTCACCGGCTTGCTCCTGACCTTTGGAATCTCTCGCTTCGGATCCCGCGAAGAGCAGTAGAGGAGCATTCGAAGCGCAACAGCGGGCGAGCAAAGGCGACCAACTGCCCACGTTGGGCATTCCTCTTCCTCGCCGATGGCCCGCCGAGCCCTCGACCACGACAACACCACAGCTTGTCAATCGGCAGGGCCCAGCCCCAAGCGACCGTTTTTTCAGTGCATTGCCCTTGACGCCGACGGGCCTGCCTCACCCAACGATCGCAACCCGGCCTAGCACGCTTCTTGCTCTTGATGACTTCGAAGGCTTCGCGCGTCGTGCACCGATCCCGGTCACACTCGCGCGGCCGGTCGGAGTCAGGTTTCTCGATGCCACAAGACGCGATCCAGGGGCTCTACTTCATGCTCGGCCTGCTGCTGGCGTTCTACTTCCTGGCACCCTTCCTCGAGCTCGCTGTTCGCTGAGCGATTCGGGGCTTCGCCCTCGGCCGCGGCTTGGGAGACTTCCCGCTCTCGAGTAGACGCGCAACATGGGCCAGCAGCGCGCGGCGCTCCTCCGCGCGAAGCGGCCGCGCCTGTCCGATCGGAAGTCGACCCAACCGAAGCGGCCCCATCCGGATACGAACCAATCGACGGACGGGAAAGCCGAGAATCAGCAGGCTTCGTCGAATTTGTCGCTTGCGCCCTTCCATCAACACGAGCAGGAAGCTCGAATTCCCACTATCGGGATCGAAGCGAACGGCGCTGACGCGCCCCGGCGACGTCCGTCCGTCCTCGAGCGAAACGCCCTTTTCGAGTCGGCCAACCGCCTTGGCGTCGATCCGCCCCTTGACGTTCACCCGATACTCGCGCTCGTTTCCAAGCGAGGGATGCAGCAGGACATGTGCGGTGTCGCCGTCGTTCGTCATCAAGAGCAGGCCAGAGGTTTCGCGATCGAGTCGGCCGACCGGAAAAAGGCGTTCAATCTTCGCCGGGAGTAGATTGACGACAGTCTTTCGTCCTTCGTCGTCACGAACCGTCGTCACAACACCTCGTGGCTTATTGAGAATCCAGTAGCTGGGCTTCTCACGAAGCAACCGTTCTCCATCGAGACGAATGTCGTCGACGCTTGGATTCGCACTGTCGCCTAGCTTCGCCGTGCGACCATTCACGGTCACCCGCTGATCGACGATGAATTGTTCGACATCGCGACGCGAACCAAAGCCAGCGGCTGCCAGCAGTTTCTGCACGCGAACAGAACGCATGGGTGCCGCTGCCGGCGAAATCGGCGCACGCGTCGCCGACGCCTTCTTCGACCCGCGTGGCTTGGTACTGGCACCGCCCGGCGAAGAGGCCTTCTTGCGCGCCTTCCGAGTGTGTTTCGGGGATTTTCCGTGAGCCATGGTGTTAGTGTTCCGTCGACCGGTCGTCGTTGTCCCGATTCTCGCCCGGGCGATCCTCGACCTCTAGCGCGGTCACCTGATCTTCCGCCTCTGTCCCATCGGCCTCGTTCTCAGGCCCATCAACCTCGGCCTCATCGATTTCATCGGCCACATCTTCCGACTCTAGCGCGTCGGCCTCAGTGGCCTCAGCCACGGCGGCCGCTAGCCCCTCAGCCCCAGCGACCAGCGCCTGGTCAGCCTGGTTTTCCGCCTCGAGCTCCGAATTGGCGCGCTCCTCATCCTTGTCGTTCGTCGGCTCGAGCAGTCCCTGTTCCTTGGCTAGCTCATCCAGTTCTCGCAAGGAGGGCAGATTCTTCAAGTTCTCGATCCCGAAGACCTCGAGAAAACGCCGCGTGGTGGCGTAGAGCATGGGACGGCCGGGCACTTCACGCTGCCCGGCGATTCGAATCAAATGTCGTTCGAGCAGACTTCGTACGGTCGCACCCGCATCGACACCGCGAACTTCCTCGATTTCCGCGCGGGTTGTCGGCTGCCGGTAGGCGATGATCGCCAGGGTTTCGAGGGCGGCAGGAGAAAGTCGAAGCGCGCGTTCCTTTTGGAGCTTCTGGAGATAGCCCGAAAATTCCGCACGTGTGCGAATTTGAAAGCCGCCAGCCACTTCCCAGATCTCGAAGGAACGATCCTGTTCGGCGTATTCCGTATTGAGTTCGTTGACGAGATCCTTGGCTTGACCCGGCTTGCAATAGGGAATGATCTCCGCGAGTTTTTCCGCGGAAATCGGCTCGGGCGAAGACAAAACCAACGCCTCGATGATTCTTCGCTTTTCTTTGGCTTCCATACGACTCACAACCACTCCCGCCGAGCTAGCGCCGGCCCTGTTCCGCCCTCTACCCTGCCCTGCCAACCGCTCGTGCTACATCGATTCCGTAATTCGATCACGCCATTCGGGATCGTCCGTGGCCAACGTCGCGCGACGAATGCGAATCAAACCTTCAGGCGTTCCCCGCTCGGAAAGCCCCTGGTAGATCCGCAAAGCTGACAAGCGTGCAAGTTCGAGCACCGCCAGGAAGGTCGCGACCAGAACGGACCGACCGGCTACGCCTCCGCCCTCGTCCGATTCGAAGATGCGCAGAAAATCGAGCGACTCGTTCGTCTCGAGCAGATCCATGACCACCAACATGCGATCACGCACGGTCACATTCTCCGACTCGACTTCATGCTTGAAGGTCGACGATTTAGCGTGATCGAGCACGTCGCGAAAGGCCGCCACCAGCTCGAAGAGTCCGACTTCGAGCTCTCGATCGCCTTCCGGCGTCTTTTCGGGAGGCGGCCCGATCACACTGAAGACGTCGCGCCCAAGCAGTCGCCGTTTGGACAGGGTCTCGGCAGCCTCTTTGAAGCGCTGGTACTCGAGCAGTCGCTGAACCAGGTCGGCGCGCGGATCGGTCCCCTCTTCGTCATCGTGGGATTCGTCCGGCAAGAGCATTCGACTCTTGATCAAGGCCAGCGTGGCGGCCATGACGAGGTACTCGGCGGCCACGTCGAGATTCAATTCATCCATCAGCTCGATCGTCTCGAGATATTGCTCGGCGATTCGCGCGATGGGAATATCAGTGATGTCGACTTCGTTTTGTCGAATCAAATGAAGCAAGAGATCGAGCGGGCCTTCGAATACCGAAAGCTTGACGGCATAGCCGTCCAACCCGTCCGTACGCTCGTCCGGCGGAACACCTAGATCAGCAAGCTCGCTCGCCGTCGTCAATTCCGTTGCGCTCATTGGCTACGGTCCATCTAACGATCTTCCTGGCGCCTGGGGGGAGGTCCGTGGGTTAACCGGTCTAGCTGCGATCTGTGGGAGTATCCGTGATCGCGCTTGCCCGGGCAACTCTTCGGCGCGCAATCGGACGCCCGCGAGTCCGGCCCGCACGACGGGAAGCGCGTTTGGCGATCTCTTCCGCAAGCGCCAGGGCTTCCTCTCGATTGGCCACCTCACCGTCGAGAAATCCCGCACGGATTCTGGCCAGCGCACGCCCGACCTCCGGCCCCGAGAGTCCCAACTCCGCCAGATCGACTCCTCCAACTGGCGCGCGCCGCCGTCGGTCTTCCGCTCCCCAGCGCAGAATACGGCGACGCACCGGGGGCTCAGCCAAGGCATAGAGCGCCTGTACCATTTCTTCCGAGAGTTCCGAGAGCGTGGCGTCCACGGCGCCCCGCCCGCGTGCCTTGTTCAGTACTCGAAGCAGACGCTCCGAGTCCCGGCCGAATTGAACGATTCGCTTCGCCTGCTCGCCTCGAACGGAGAAACGCTCGAGCGTCCTTCGCCGCAGCGCCGCAGGAAGCGGTGCCAGCCAGATCGAAAAGCCCGCCACCCAGGCACGCGAGCGCGGCGCAGGCCATTCCGGGTTGGCGATCGTGCGCGACAATCGACGTAGGGGAACCATTCGGTCTTGCCGGAGCAGCAGCCCGGGCTCGAGCGACGTGAGCACATGCCAATTCGACAAGGATCTCAACACGTGACCGACATGCACGCCACGACGCGCCTCATCGAAGGTAAACTGGAACTCTCGCCGCCAACGTTCGCCGCTGACTGCGCCAAAGGCGCCATCGCGCAAGGCATCGCGCAGCGCACTGCGAGATTTCCGGTCGAGAGAGAACCCCAGTCGCGCCGCAAATCGCGCCGCCCGCCAGGCTCGGGTCGGATCGTCGTGAAAGCTTCGTGGATGCAAGATCCGTAACCGCCGCAATCGCAGGTCCTCGAGCCCACCCTCGAGGTCGACGATCGGCAGGTTCGTGGATGGATTGGTTGCGTCGAGCGCACAAATCATCGCGTTGACACTGAAATCGCGACGATGCAGATCCTGTTCGAGGCTGCCCGGCTCGACCTCTGGCAGGGCACCCGGCTGGGCATAACGCTCGGTCCGAAGCGTCGCGACATCGATCTGCGCATCAGCCGTGGTCAAGCGCAAGGTGCCAAACCGGTCGTGCGACTCGATCTCGATCGTCTCGTCGCCCCATTCCGAGGCGATCGCCTTCCCCAATTCGCGCGCATCCGATTCGACGACGAGGTCGACATCGACGATCGGGCGATGAAGGAGCAAGTCGCGCACCGGTCCGCCGACGAGATGGATCGGCATTCCGTTCGCGGTCGCCACGCGCACGACTCTCTCGAGCATCAGTCCCGTTGCTTCGGGCAAAGACATTCGAATCTCTTCAAAGCTGAGGCCGTGCGTCATCGGCTCGCGCCCGAACCACGCGGATGTCGCGATTCCACGGTCTTTCGGAGCTTCGAACGACTAACGTGAGTGTAGACTTCTGTCGTCGACAGATCGGCATGGCCCAACATCGACTGAATGGCACGAAGATCGGCTCCGCCTTCGAGCAGATCCGTCGCAAAGGCGTGGCGCAGAACGTGTGGCGAGACGCGGTCCCTGGCAATACCCGCCTTCTGGGCATGCTGACGTATCCGAAGGAAAAAGTTCTGACGCGTCATGCGTTTTCCCCGCCGTGTCAGGAAAACGATGTGCTCACGATCCTCACGGTCTCCCAGCAATAGAGGACGTCCCTTTTCAACGTAGTCCTGGAAAGCGCTCGCGGCGACCTCGCCGATCGGAACAACACGCTCCTTGTTGCCCTTCCCGATGACCCGTAAGAGCAGGCCCCGTAAATCCACCGCCGTGAAGGGCAAGGCGACCAATTCTGAAACCCGAAGCCCAGCGCCATAGAGCATCTCGAGCATCGCCACATCGCGCAGACCCAATGGATCGTCGGCCCGCGCCGCCTCGATCAAAGCTTTGGTCTCTTCTTGATGCAAGATTCGTGGCAAAGTCCGGGGACGCTTGGGCGACTGAATCCCTTCCAATGGATCCGCCGTGATCTCGCCGCGCTCCTGCGCGAATCGCAAGAGGCGCCTAACGGACACCAGCACTCGCGCACGCGAACTCGCCGCCATCCCGCGGTCGTCGAGGTAGGAGGCGAACGACGAAAGGTCCGTCCGTTTGATCTCGCTCACATTGTCGATTCCGAGTTCGATGAGATGCGCCCGCAAATGACGCAGATCCCCGGCATAGGCGTCAACGGTCCGGGGAGAGAGTCCTTCCTCGACCGCTAATCGTGTGATCAAGGCGTCACAGAGCGATTCAAGGGGCGTCGGACCCGCCATTCGCCCGACTGGGCTCGACTCACGCCCCTCAGCCACGAGGCCGCCCCTTCGCGCCCGCGTCCACCGCCTCGAGCAACGCATCACGCAACCTACCGAGTGTCTCGAGATCTTTGATCTTTTTCCCGCCTCGATCCTTCAAGTAGAAGGTGTCCGTCACCTGATCCTTGATCGTGGCAGCCTTCGAGATGTAGATCTCAAACCCGTGCTCACCGATCGTTCGGGTGGCGTCGTAGAGCAACCCCAAGCGATCGTCTGCGATGACATCGACCACGGTATAGAAATCCGATTCCGTATTGGAAACCAATACGCGGGGGTCTTTGCGGCTCGGCGAGCGCGTCGAACCGATCGGCCGACGACGTCGACGGACCAGTTCGCCGACATCGATTTCTTTGCCTAACACCGACTCGAGCGACTCTTCGACTTCGGCCCAAACCATCGCGCGCTCTTCCGGCCCGCCTCGCGGCGTATGCGTCCGGTAGATTTCGAGAGCCAATCCCCCGCTCGTCGTGTAGACGTGGGATCCCAATATGTCGAGACCGCAGCCGGTCATGACTCCGGCGACCTGGCTGTAGAGACCATGCACATCGCTCGCGCAGAGGATGAACTCCGTAAAGCCGCCCTTCATGTCGCGATGTGCGGTGACCAGCCTCGTACCATCGCCAAAGCGAAGCACGACCTGTGCATGACGAGCGATCTGTCGCGGGGTATGCGAAAGGAAATAGCGTCGCGGGAGTTCTACGAAAAGCGAACTGATCTTCCCCTCGCCCACACCTAATCGAATCAGTTCCTCGCGCGCGCCTTCACGACGGCGTTCGACTCGAGCTTCGAGCAAGGCTACGGCCTGATCCGGCCGCTCTGCACCGGTCTCCAACATCTCGGCCGTGCGCTCGTAGAGTTCGCGAAGCAACTGCCCTTTCCAATCCGTCCAACCCTCGACCGAGGAGGCGCGAATGTCGGCAAAGGTCGCGAGATAGAGATTGCGCAGATTGGTCCGGTCGCCGCAGATCTGCGCCAACTCGAGAATCAACTTCGCATCGGAGAGGTCTCGGCTCTGTGCCAAATGGGACATCAGGAGATGATGCTGGACGATAAAGAGCACGCGG
>CAZMFM010000145.1:0-10282 GCA_964565565.1 uncultured Spirochaetaceae bacterium
AAAAGTGGTTCAAACCCGGACCCAACGATTCGATTCCCGAAGGCTTGATGGACGACCGATTCATGGGGATCTTTGATTGCGACCATGAGCTCAGAGCCTCACATCTTGTGGATACAAATTCTGGAGAGACCCTACGCGGAATTTGCGCCCTTCCATTCATCCGGCAATCCGACCAAAAGACGGTTCATATCCCCGCCAACCTCATTGGGAATATTTTCGTCAGCAACGGCATGAGCGCGGGCAACACGCTCTACGAAGCACGCGTTCAATGTCTGTCTGAAATTTTCGAACGCGCCGTGAAGAAGCAAATCATTCTCGGGGAACTCACCCTCCCCGATGTTCCCAAATCCGTGATCGAACGATTCCCGACAATCGCTACCGGCATCGCAAAACTAGAAGCCCAGGGATTCCCTGTTTTGGTGAAAGACGCTTCGCTCGGAGGAAAATTTCCTGTGATGTGTGTCGCGATCATGAACCCAAGAACGGGTGGAGCGTTTGCTTCATTCGGAGGACATCCCAAATTCGAAGTGGCTCTCGAAAGAAGCCTGACCGAATTGATGCAAGGCAGGAGCTTCGAGGGCTTGGACGATGTTCCGCCGCCTACGTTCAATCAGTTCGCCATCCGCGAGCCGGACAACATGGTTGAGCACTTCATTGATTCGACTGGCGTTGTTTCCTGGAAGTTCTTTGCTCAAGCCGCCGACTATGAGTTCGAAGATTGGAATTTCAAAGGCTCGACGGAGCAAGAGTACCAGTACTTGATGGGCATTCTGAAAGACCTCGGCAAAGAAACCTACATCGCGGACTACGAAGATCTCGGTGTGAATGCCTGCAGAATACTGGTTCCCGGCTATTCAGAAATCTATCCAGTTGAGGACCTTGTTTGGGACAACACCAACAAAGCGCTCGCCTTCAGGCGAGACATACTGGGCATTCACTCGCTCAGTAACAAAGCGCTCTTGTGCCTGCTTGAGAAGCTCGAAGAAAGCGAGCTTGATGACTACACGCCGATCCCAAATCTAATCGGGGTCGCCTTCGACGAAAATTCTCCATGGGGAAAATGCACGATTGGCGAGCTCAAAGGTCTCATCTGCTTGGCTCTCGGAAAGCATGAAGAGGCGAAGGGGTGGGTGGACATGTTCTTGCAATACAACGACAACGTGCCCGCGCGAAGAAGGTTCTACCAAGCCTTGAATATCGTGCTCGACATCACGCTCCAAGAAGATCTTGAGCTCCAAAACTACATCCCCAGTCTGACTCGAATGTATGGCGAGGAAATTCTCGGCCATGCAACCTCGAGTGTATCGGGGAGTATTCGGTTCTTTGGATTGACGCCGACAAACATGAAGCTCGAAGGAATCGACAAGCACCTAAGGCTCGTTGCGAGCTACGAGAAGCTTCAGATTGCGAGACACCAACATCACGCCAGCACGTCAATTTGACGACGATTGCTTGGTCTCGGAGCGGCCGTGTAATATGATGGCGAGCCTGGAGGACCCAATCTTGTACCGACCGCGTTTGATTGCCCTTTCCCTCTGCAGCGTTTTGCTCATGCTACTGGCTGGCTGCTCGTGGAGAGGGCCAGTCGAGGTCCGATTCGGGCGTGAGGTGGACAAGGCAGGCCTCGAACAGCTGACGAAACGAAGCGGTGACGTCGTATTGCTCGCCGACACCGCGTTCTGGACCGACCAACAAACAACAAGTGCTATTCCAATCGCTCGTCGGGAGAAGACGTTCATCATCGGCCCCGGCGCGACCCAGATGGTCGAGGAGATGCTGACACACGTATTCGACGAGGTCGTGACTGCGCGGGATCTTGATTTCGTGCCGGACCTTCCGCGTTTCGATTATGTGATCAAGCTGGCTCTGAATGGCTTCGACAACCGGACGATCAGTTTTCCCTTCTTTTCAAATGGACGATTTCTCGTGGAACTCGGCGCGGAGGTCACCCGCGCCGATGGTTCGTTCGTCGGGAAACTAGAATCGAGTGGCGCGAAATCCTTCTGGTTCTGGAACCTAGAGGCGAACAACACCGATGGAATCTATTCGGATATCCTCGAAAGGGCCTCGAAAACCCTCAATGCCGCCGTTCAGGAATCGCTTTTCGGGATGATGGATGGGCTCGAAGAACTTCTCGACGCGGAGCCCCGTCCCCGGCAGCACCTCTGATCATTGCACTCGCAGCGACCGGCGAGCGAGATGTCTCGCCCGCCCTCGCGCTCAGGATTTCCCGATTATTTGTCGGTCCCGGAATTGCCGGCCGGTTCGCTCGAGGACTCGACGGGAGCCGGGGCGACTGGCGGAGCCGCCATCGGAGTGGGCGCAGTATCGAGAGCGGCCACGGCGGCTTCGTACGCACCCTGCTTGAGCTCGATGATCTCCGAATTCTGAATCGTCACAGCAGCACCCGATCGCTCATCGGTGAGGGTGACAGCGCCGTCGCGTTCCGTATCGATCGCTGTAGCGTAATATCTCTTGCCTGTGGTCGGATCAGAGACCTGATAGTAGGTGGTGCAGCCGGCGAGCAGGAGAGACATGGCGAGCAAGGCGACGAAGCTGACGCGTGAGCGTGACATAGTGGGATCTTTCTGAATCGTGGTTTGCGGGGAGCGAATTCTGCTCTCCCGAGGAGGGCGGATAGTACTCAGTCGACGGGGCCCTTGCAAAATCGGCGTTTCCAACCTTTCGGCGAGCGATCTGGCGGTTGCGAACGACGTCGACGACAAGGTCGCCATTCAGGTCCGCGAGCGCCACAGAACTCGGACCGCCTCCGACAGCGATTCTCCCCGGGAAAGAGGGTTCGTCGGCAGACCCATGAAGAGGCTCCCTAATAACACCCCCCAGCATGACAGCAGCCACAACGCCCCAACGATTCACCATGCAGCCCCCTCGAAAATCTCAATCTGATTCTCCGCTGTCTGGATACACCCGATTGCGGCCGGACTGGCAGATTGGACTAGCGAAAGGTCGCGCACACAGTAGTCCGACAACCTGGTCTACGGAATCGGAATACAGCCAGGACTCGCAACTGCCAGCGGTGATGCATCGGCGCTCAGGAGTCGCGTCGAGTCTTGCGACAGGCTCCTGGTGTTCGCAGAAGGAACGCTGGCCCCGATTCGGGCCGACCCGCCTTAGCGTGTCGGCCGTCTTCGCGTTACAGCAAGTACGGTCATTCCGAGTGCGAGCAGGATGGCGGTATTCGGCTCGGGAACGACGAAGAGCCGGAGGACCTGGTTCGAGCCAACGTTCACGATGCTCTGCGTGATCGTTCGCCCTCCGCCGAGTTCTGGCAGAGTGAAAGTCCCGCCGAGATCGACGATCTGGGTTGCCGTAATGATGTCGAAGACGGAGCCGACGTCCGGGAGGTAGGGGGTCGGCGTGCTCGATCCATCAGCAGCATCGAGCAGCCCGACAATGATCGCCCCCATGATCGAAAGCGTTCCATCGATCGAGACGACATCAAATTGACCGGGTTCTGAACCGGCGAGCTGGATCTCGATCTCATTGAACCGTCCAAGGAAGTCAGGCCCTCCTCGAAGGCTCACGTTCCCGATGATGTCGATCTCGCCGATCTCGCTCGACCCGCCTGGCGCTAGCGATGAGTTTCCATCGAGCGTGAGCGTCCTCGTTCCGAGTTCAATGCGACCGGATCCTTCGATTCTGGAAGCGCCAAACGCCAACAAGCCCGCAGACTCTGAGCGCAAGGTTCCGCCCTGCAGGTCGAGTGTTCCGGTCGAGGTCGCAGACGTGCCATTGACGTTGACGACGGCACCTTGACCGATTCGAGTCGTCCCGCCGTTAAAAAAGGTTCCGAAAGTCGCTTCACCGTTGTCGAGCACCTGAAGCAGGCCGCCGGAACCCCGATATCGAAACGCCGAGATCGAACTTCCAGCACCGCTCACAAGGATCCGCCCGGCGCTGCGATTCTCAATCGTCGATCCCGCATCGATGGAACCCTGTTCAGTCGCCTCCATCAATCCATCGTTGGTGATACTCCGAAAAGAGATCGAACTGCCCGTCGACCGCATCTCACCGAAATTGTCGAAACTGGATGCGAACGGGATGGACAACCCACCCGCGCCTGTCGCTTCGAGAACGCCTCGCTGTTCGATGCGCGCGCCTGAAAGGAGCATGGTGTCCGTGTCGTTCGCGGAAATTGTTCCGCGATTAATGAGACGCGGAAGGATTTCGCCCCCGCCTTCGATGCGATGGTCTGCTCCATTTACCAGGGTGGTCGCGAATCGTGATGACCGAACAGTATCGAGGGTGCCGCCATTGCCAAGTCTCAGGGTTCCAGTCCCCAACAGTTCCGTGGTGGCGTCGACTGCGAGCGAGGCCTGAGAAAGGGCCCCGTCGACCACGATCTCACCATCGTTTACGATCATCCCATCGCCCGTGCGATCGAGACTCGACTCGATCTCGAGGCGACCGCCATCTTCGATCGTCAGGCGATCTCCGGAACCAATTCGGAGCGCGTCGATTGCGGCTACATCCCTAAGAGAAACGGCTCCTGGCGATCCCGACTGGGAGCCGTCAATTGCGACGTGAAAGATGTCACGGCCGTTGTTCGAAGGGAACGTCGCCGACGTCGGCGTGGCGTCATAGCTCCAGGCTGCGGAATCCTGGTAGTCGCCGGATCCTCCATTCCAGAGCGCCTGTCGTGCGGTCTCGACCAATAATCGCAGGCTCTGGCTACCCCCTACTAGATCGGCGATCTCCGAAACCCAGAACGCACCGATTTCAGTCAGCGTGGGCAGGTCACCTAGCAGAGAGTCGAGCGGGACAGAACTAGAAACCGTCGCCCCCGTAATCAAGTCAAAGGAATCACCGCCAGACGGCGCGAAGCCATCGAGCGTGGAAAATCGTATGGATCCGCCATCGAGCATGACCCCCTCGGACGCCACCAATCGGTCGTAGTCGAAGGCTGTCGCCCCTCTGGCTTCCGCAATCAAACTGGATCGAAAGATCAGCGACCCGTCGACGTTGATCAATCCGATCCCAGCAAGACCGGGCGCCACGCTGCCGAGTCCATTGTGGACGAGAGACAGAGTGCGACCGGGGAGGACATAGGTGCCGGAGCCACTAACAGATCCGCTGCGAATGTCCGACGCCGACGTTAGGGTCCCACCGTCAAACTCGATGGTACCAAGGGTGGTCTCGAAGGAGCCGGTCGATTCGATTTCCGAGAATTCTCCGATCCGAACGGTCCCACCGCTGTATGTGATGCGGTCTGCGACGATTCGACCGCCCTGTAGGACGTCGGTTGCTCCGCCGCCACTGAACGTCCCAGAGACGTCGAGCAGACTGACCGGGCCGGAGACAACGGTCGAATCGACGGAAAACAGCGAATCGGTTTCGATGGTTCCGCCCGATCTCACATCAACGACTCCGCCGGAAATTCGGGGGAGCGTGACGATTCCGCCGCTGGAAGCTCGCACAACGCTCGTGTCGCTGAAGCTGAGCGCGCCGGCGCCTTGCTCGAGGACGAGACGTCCGTTTCCGGTCGCTTCAAGCACACCTTCCATGTCTGTACGGGCGGAGGTCAGGGTGAGAGGAGACGCTCCGTTGGCGAGAATCGTTCCGCGGTTCGTTAGTCGGCCTGCATCGATGCTGCCTTGGCCTTCGATCTGATGGCCGGCTTCATTGACGAGCACGCCAACGAATTGCTGTGGTGGACGGACATCGATTCGGCTCTGTCCATCGCCGGTGAGCCGGAGCGTCCCTGACCCCACGATCGTGAGATCACCCTCCGATTGGAGGCTTGATCCGAGTCCGTCGCTCGTGATTGTGATCGTTCCGTCATTCACGAGGCGATCGGTCGACGGCCTCAAGGGGCCATTCAGGATTCTGAGTGCGGCACCGCTATCGATCGTGAGCCCGTCACCGGAGGAAATGGCGAGACTTTCGATCGTCGCATCCGTCGACAGGAAGACTTCGGAAGCGATTGCTGAATCGCCGTCGTCCACCCTGACATCGAAGAGGTTGAAGGAATCGTTCGTCGGGACCGAAGTGCCGAGCGGCACGCCGTCAAAGCGCCAGGAGCCCGCGTCCATATAGTCATTGGATCCACGACCTGTCCACGTAGCAATCAGCGCCTGTCCGACATTGAGTCGTAGCGCCTGCGTCGTCGATTCATCGGCGATTTCCGGTATCCACAAAACACCGTCGGCGAGCGCCGGCAACGTCAGAAGGCCGTCCAGGTCCGGGCGCAGCGTCGTCAAGCCGATTTCTGCTGAACGAATCAAATCGAAGCGGTCGCCTAGTGCCGGTGCAAAGTCATTGATGAGCGAAACTTCCGTGATCCCGGAAAGCAAGCTGTTCCCATTCGTCACGATCCGATCGTATTCCCCGATCGAGCGGCCGCCGATTTCGGCGGCGTACGTCCCTATTGTTGCGTTGCCATCGATCTCGATAAGACCTGCACCATCGAGCCCAGGGGCGACGAATCGAACGTCGACGTCGGTCGTGTTGAGGATCGACCCGTTGCCCCTAACGACCGTAGCGAGGCGATCCGGACCTGAGATCGTTCCGTTGTTCAACTCGGCTCGAAGTACGTTGTTCCCAACAACACTCATCCTCAATTCCGAGCCGTTTCCGATTCGCCACAAGCCGCTGTCGGTCGCCTCCGTGACGTCGAACACTGCACCATCGAGCACTTCAATGAGCCCGCGATTGCTGAATCGACGCGTCGTGAATCGGCTTCCTGCACCCATGACACGAACAACGCCACTAGCGAGATTATTGAAGTCGTCGGCCGATCCCAGTCTAGTCGACGCTTCGCCGTCGACTTCGATCAGTCCGCTGTTGTTCGTCCTTGTTGCGAACGAGATCGGGCCCGCGTTAGTTCGAATCGTGCCTTCGTTGGTAAATGGAGATCGAGAAAGGTCGAGCCCGCCCGATCCGGTCACTTCGATCGTTCCTTGATTGAGA
Organism: uncultured Spirochaetaceae bacterium; assembly: GCA_964565565.1. Lineage (GTDB taxonomy): Bacteria > Myxococcota_A > UBA9160 > UBA9160 > UBA4427 > UBA4427. Next base: position 6,931 of record CAZMFM010000145.1, read on the forward strand.
AGTCCACGGGCGTTATTCGAGAAGATCTGCCGGAGCTCCAACGGATTGGTACCCGTCGCTCTGATCGTTCCGTAGTTTTCGATCCGGTTCAAATTGATGACGCCAGCGCCCTCGATGACGTGGCCGACGCCGTTCGAAAACGTGACAATCGCACTCGCAGAAGCTCTTCCAATTCGGCTGGTAGCGAAGTCGCTCAACCGCAGCACCCCGCTGCCGGAGAGCGCAATATCTCCTTCGGCGCGCAGAATGGACCGAGTGAGCGGGTCTCCAATCCCAAGGGTGCCGTCATTGACGATCTGTCCGCTGTTTGGTCTCGAAGGGTTCGAGGCGATCGTCAGCGTTGCTCCGCCGCCAACCGCCAGAGTGTCGCCGAGGCCAATTTCCAGCCGATCGATCGTTCGGTTACTGCTCAAAGAGACTTGCGTGTCGGCGCCCGGAACTCCGTCGATTCGGACCGTAAAGAAGTCGACCGCATCATTGTCGGGAATCGACGCCGAGGTCGGAGGGACGTCATAGCTCCACCCCGAAGGATCCTCCCAATCGCCGCTTCCACCCGTCTTTATTGCGGTAATCGGAAGCGCGACCGCACTCGAGGCCGTCAAAAGGCCGAGCAGGGCAATCGCCAGAGCGAGGGGGCGTTCAATTTGGCGCACAAGCGGCTCCAGAGTCTGCATCGTCCACCTTCTGTTGGATAGATCGCCTTCAACCAGCCGTCGCATGCGTTCACGGCTAGCCAGAACTTGTTTCGCTCAAAAGAGTGGCAACGGAACAGTGCTTGTGGCGCAAATCCTGCCAGTCTTTTCACGACGGCTGCCGGTCCAGGCGGTGTTCGATCGATTCGATGCGACCGGCGCGCACGGCCCCGTGGGCGAGCCCGAAAAACTCGAGTTGCTCGCAAACGGCCCCGTGCAAGAGAGTCCATTTTGGGGCTGGTGGCGTTCGTATCCACTGGCGGCTCGCACTCAGCGCAAATCATGAGATATGGCGCTCGACACGCGAAAGCAAGCGACGCACCGGGACCACTCCGACGCAAGACACCAGATAGACGGAGCCAACTCGCAAAGCGACGATCGCCAGACCGGAGAGCCCCTGGCGGAATTCTCAGGTAGAACACGAGGCCCGATTCGAGCGAGCGACGCCCGCCGGGCCGAATGACCAGACATTCATACTCGCCGATCGCTTACCAGGAGACATCCCCGCGATCCAGAAAGCTCGGGACGTTCATCAATCGTCTCGAGCCCTTTTCCGTAAAACGTTCGTTCGGGTCGCTGCCCTCTCGGTCCGAATGTACGAATATGCATGCACGTTCGGCTCTGTCACTCCTTGGTTTCGTTGGAAGACTGACTCGGCGAGCGATCTGTGCCGCGATGATGACGCCAAGAGAGGGGAATGATGGAACTGCAGCCGACCAGCGAGGCCGGACGTCAATTGCTCGAGATTGCGGAAGGGCATGTCGAAGCTTTTCGATCCCGGGCGGACGTGCATGACCGCGAGAGCTCCTTTCCCGTCGAGAGTTTCGAGGACCTCAAGCGGAGTGGCATAGTGGCGGCCTTCGTGCCGAAGGATCTGGGTGGGTCGGGTCTCGAATCCGTACGCGATTGGGCGATCTTGATCGAACGTCTCGCGCGGGGTGACGCTTCCATCTCGATTGGGCTCAATATGCATTTGGGCGTAAGCCGCACGGTTGCCAAAGGGCTGCTCTCCGCACACGCGACCGGCGACGAAGCGGGAATCGCCCGGGGCGAAGCAATGTTGAGGGCGATCGCGTCAGGAGCACTCGTGATCTGCGCGACGGCCACCGAGCCAGGCACCGATTTCTTGAGACCGCTGACGACGGCGACTCACACGGATGATGGCTGGTCCATTAGTGGCCGAAAGATCTTCGTCACACTGTCACCGGCCGCGACCCTCTATGCACTCAACCTCAAGGTGCCCGACCCGGACGGTGGCCCCGACCGCATCGGGTTTGCCTTCATTCCCGTCGGAACACCCGGAGTCACACCACAGAATGATTGGGATGCGCTCGGCATGCGGGCTTCCGGCAGCCAATCGATCGTGCTCGAGGATTGCAGGGTGCCCGAGGGCAGCATCCAGCTCGCCGGAAATTGGGGTGAATGGAATCCCGGCGTCCTGATGGGCCGGACCTTGGGCAACGTGACTCTCACAGGCGCTTTCCTGGGCATTGCCGAACGCGCCCGAGTTCTCGCCCTCGAAGGCGCACGCCACACGACCAAGCCCAAATTCGACGGTTCGATTCAAAATTTCAGCGGCGTACAACACCTGCTAGGCGAGATCGAGATCGACATTGCCTCGGCTCGAGCCGTCCTGAGTGAAGCCACCGCGAGTATCGATGATCTACTCGCACGCTACGGCGGCGAAACGCCAAGCCTCGAAGACGCGCATGGATGCATGCGCGACTACCAATGCGCAAAATGGACCGTCAACCAGAATGCGATTCGAATCGTCTCGACCGCCATGGACGTCTGCGGTGGTGCCGCCTTCATGGTTGGGCACGAGCTCTCGCGGCTCTATCGAGACGTTCGAGCCGGACCCTTCATGCAACCTTTTTCTCCCACCGAACTGCGCGAATATGTTGGGCAGGTAGCACTAGGCCGACCGCCAGCAGGCTGAACTTCAACGAGACCTAGACTCACTTAGCAAGGCCAGGAAAAAGCGGGCGAAGGCGTCCGCCATAACGAGCAAGGAAGACAAGAGAACCGGGATCCCAAGCAGCCTTCTCGGCACATCCGATCGATTGCCTTTTGACGACGACAAGTCGCAACGGGGTCTACCCACACCGTTCCGAGGCACGCGCCCCCAACCCCAGAACGACCCACAGCCGATGGCCACGGCGCATGGGCGGCTTTGGGCGACCGACTCTAGAGCCAATCGAATTTGGATTGAGACGCACAACCCCGCTCTCGAGCGCCCTTGCGCCCGTCATGATGGACCTAACAGTGCTGCGGACGTCGGGATTCGCATAGGCGTGGTGGTGGCCAAGGGTCGCTCCCAATGATCGATACCCGATGGAGATAGTCATGAATGAGTCCGAGAGCTTTGTTGCCCTGAGTGACGCGCTTCATGAAGATGTGCGCAAGGAGACGGGACTCGACGACTTTGGAGATCCTTCTTAAGGTCGACACCAGTTTCCGGATCGCGTATGGCCGTGCTCAGGGTTGCTACGGAGTGACACCGGATCTGTGCGCCGGAGGGAGTCCAACTTCCCGCTCGATTGCTGCAGATAACCGCCTCCTGTAGGCTCAGCGTTGTCGGCCTGGTCTCCAGTCGCATCGCAAATGCGATCGGTCGTCCCGCGCGCCTGACTCGGCAAGTGACCGAGTAGGCGGTTAAC
>CAZMFM010000146.1:0-3378 GCA_964565565.1 uncultured Spirochaetaceae bacterium
GATCGTTCCCACGTTTACATGCGGCTTGTTTCGCTCGAACTTTTCCTTGGCCATCGGACCGTTTCCTCTCTTCTCGCTTCCGTCTCAGTACGAAGCGACGATTCCCTTTGCCACCGTCTCCGGGACAAACGCATAATGCGAAAACTGCATCGTGTAGCTCGCGCGTCCTTGCGTCATCGAGCGTACGCTGCTCACGTATCCAAACATTTCAGACAGGGGCACCTCAGCCTTAACGACCTGCGATGTCCCCCGCATTTCGACGCCCTTGATCTGCCCACGTCGACCGTTCAGGTCACCCTGAATGGCACCGCGAAAATCCTCCGGCGTAACGACTTCGACACTCATGATCGGCTCGAGCAGGATCGGTGTGGCATCTCGCAAGCCTTCGTTCGCTGCCAAGGCACCGGCAATCTGAAAAGCACGCTCTGACGAATCGGTATCGTGCGCGGCACCGTCAACGAGACGAATCAGCACATCGACGACCGGGTAGCCACCCAGGTGTCCGCTCTGGACCGCATCCAGACAACCCTGCTCAACGGATGAGATGAACTCGCTCGGTACTGCACCTTCTCGAATTGCGTTCTCAAAGGCGAATCCAGACCCAGTCTCACCCGGCTCGACCTCGAGTTTGACGACCGCGTACTCGCCGTTGCCGCCAGCCTGTTTGATATATTCGCCGGTGCCGATTGCCTTCGCGGAGATGGTCTCTTTGTAAGCGACCTGTGGTCTACCCACATTCGCATCGACGCCGAACTCGCGCAGCAGTCGATCCACGATGATCTCCAGGTGGAGTTCGCCCATGCCCGAAATGATCAGCTGTCCGGTTTCGGTATCGGTCGAGACCTTGAAGGTCGGGTCCTCGACAGCGAGCCGATCGAGCGAGCCACCGAGCTTGTCCATATCGGCCGTCGTCTTCGGCTCGATCGCAATCGAGATGACCGGCTCAGGAAATTCGAGCGACTCGAACATGATCGGCGATTTTGGAGAGCAGAGCGTTTGCCCAGTCACGACGCTTTTCAAGCCAATCGCAGCGACAATGTCACCCGCGTAGATCTCGTCGAGTTCCTGCCGCTTGTTCGCATGCATCTGCAGAAAGCGACCAATTCGCTCCTTCTTGCCGGTCGACGCATTGAGAAGGCTCTCTCCGGCCTTCGCGGTACCAGAATAGACGCGGAGATACGCGAGGCTACCCGCGTGCTTATCCGACTGGATCTTGAACACGAGCGCCGAAAAGGGCTCGGCATCATCGGCTTTGCGCACGAGTAGCTCTTCTGCATCCTCGCCGGCCTGCGCGGCCAGCTTGGCCTTCGAGGCCTTCGTCGCCCTTGCGGGCTTGCCGATGGTCACTGAGGGGCGGGTGCCCTCGACCGCGGGAACGTCGAGCGGCGATGGCAGAAAGTCGAGTACCGCGTCGAGCAAGGGCTGGACACCCTTGTTCTTGAATGCGCTTCCGCAAAGTACCGGAACGACATCAAGGGAAAGCGTCGCTCGGCGAATCGCTGCACGGATCTCATCAACGGGAACGTCCTCCCCGTCGAGATATCGAGCCATCACCTCATCGTCGAAATCAGCCAATCGCTCGATAAGCTGTTCGCGAGCAATTTCGGCATCATCGACCAGATCACCGGGAATGTCTGCCGTTCGAAATTCGGCGCCCTGGGTCTCGTCGTCCCAGAGAAGTGCTTTTCGTTCGATCAGATCGACAACACCCGAAAATGCATCTTCCGAACCGATCGGCAGCTGCAAAGGCAGCGGCCGGGCTCCGAGCCGGTCTTCGATCATCGAGACCACATTTTCAAAGTCTGCACCCATTCGATCCATCTTATTCACGAAGGCAACGCGCGGAACATGGTATTTGTCCGCCTGCCGCCAGACCGTTTCCGATTGAGGCTCGACACCACCGACACCACAGAAGACGGCAATCGCGCCATCCAGTACCCGGAGTGAACGTTCGACTTCAACGGTGAAGTCCACATGCCCCGGCGTGTCAATGATGTTGATTCGATGTTCCTTCCACCAGCAGGTCGTCGCTGCAGACGTGATCGTAATTCCACGTTCCTGCTCCTGCTGCATCCAGTCCATCGTTGCTGCCCCGTCGTGAACCTCCCCAATTTTGTAATTGACGCCTGTGTAGAAAAGAATCCGCTCAGTCGTCGTAGTTTTGCCGGCATCAATATGAGCCATGATGCCGATATTTCGTGTTGCTTCGAGCGCCGCACTTCGAGGCATGAATGCCGCCTACCGTCCGCCTATCAATCGATCTACCAGCGCGCAGTTACCATCGATAGTGCGCGAACGCCTTGTTTGCCTCAGCCATTCGATGTGTGTCTTCCCGCTTCTTCACGCTCTCGCCCCGCTCATTGGCGGCGTCGATGATTTCGTTTGCGAGACGCTCTTTCATGCTCTTGCCAGGACGCGTCTTCGAGTAGCCAGCGAGCCAACGCATCGCCAACGACGTCGAGCGATTAGGAGAGACCTCGATCGGAACCTGATAGGTCGCACCACCGACTCGCCGACTCTTCACTTCGACTCGCGGACGAATGTTGTCGAGTGCACGACGAAACATTGCCAACGGATCGCTCCGCATCTTGCTTTCGATATCCTTGAAGGCGCCGTAGACAATATTCTCCGCGGTACTCTTCTTACCGTCGCGCATGATTACGTTGATGAAGCGACCGAGCATCTGGTCCCCGTGCTTGGAGTCCGGGACAGTCTGTCGCTTTTGTACCTCGCGCCTTCTAGGCATGAACGCGTCCTTTTTTCTTCGCGGCCGCTCGCCGGCAATCGCTTCCTGATTGCCGAACTGGCCTTGCTAGTTGAGGCTTCGCCTCGAACGTGCAAGAACCGATGTGCACTCGCATCACCGGCTCTCTCCGTCTTGAATTATTTGGGCCGCTTCGAACCGTACTTCGAGCGACTCTTGTTCCGTCCATCAACGCCCGTCGCATCGAGCGATCCACGAACAATGTGATATCGAACGCCGGGAAGATCCTTGACACGACCACCGCGGACGAGCACGACTGAATGCTCCTGCAGCGTGTGACCTTCGCCACCAATGTAGGCGTTGACTTCATTGCCATTGGTCAAGCGCACACGGGCAACCTTTCGAAGCGCAGAGTTGGGCTTCTTGGGTGTCGCCGTGAACACGCGCAAACAAACGCCACGACGCTGCGGGCAGCTTGTCAGGTCAGGGGATTTCGATCGCGAAGCCTTCGGCTTGCGACCCTTTCGAATGAGCTGTTGGATGGTCGGCATATGGCTCGACTGGACTCCTACCTAGCTGGTTAACCTGGTGTTCTCTCGTTGACGGGTCGCCGCAGTTTCACACTGCTGCCTCACCGAAGAAATCGATCCCGCTTTGTTCCCGCTTTGTTCCCG
>CAZMFM010000146.1:3478-10251 GCA_964565565.1 uncultured Spirochaetaceae bacterium
CACACTGCTGCCTCACCGAAGAAATCGATCCCGCTTTGTTCCCGCTTTGTTCCCGTTCTGTTCCCGTTCCGTTGACCGGCGACCCGCCTGAACCACCGACGACGATCCCGACCCGACTACCCGACTAGCGACTACCTGCTCTAGCTATCCTGCTGACCAACTGGCCTGCAGACCCGCATCCTGCAACCTGCGACATCCGTCCTGAGACAGCACGACCCCGAAGTCCCGTTTCTCAGTTACGAAGAGACCGGAGCTAAGCTCGGGCTGGCTCTCCACATTCTGGAAACGAACCGCGGGGTTGAAGAAATCCCTGGTTCCGGAAGCGGCGCGCAATTTAGCGACCTGCGGGGTGGTGTCAACGCCCTGCGGCAGCATGGTGCGAAGACAACGGGTCTGAACGAAAACGCCCCCATCGACAAACCGGTCGATGAGGGCGTTGAATCCCTATCCCCTTGGGAACTAACTACCCAAAGAACCACCATCCGTCCCTGAATCCGGTGCACTCGCGAAGAGCCCCGCGACAGGTGGCGCCGTCTCTGCCGGCGCCTCGACACCGAATGCCGCCTCCCCAGACTCACCGTCGCCGGCTTCTCCACTCGCTGCAGTCTCGAGCTCAAACCCTTCTGGCACTTCGACCTCGATTCCGATATCGCGGTACTGGACCATTCCCGTTCCTGCCGGGATCAGTCGCCCCATGATCACGTTCTCCTTCAGGCCGCGCAGGAAGTCCTTCTTACCCCAGATTGCCGCCTCTGTGAGCACCTTGGTCGTCTCCTGAAAGGAAGCAGCCGAGATGAAGGATTCCGTCGACAAGGAGGCCTTCGTGATTCCGAGAAGCTGGGTCTCTGCAGTCGGTGCGGTTTTCCCTTCTTCATCGAAAAGCGCTACCAGCTCGCGATACGCAGCCTTCTCGACCTGTTCACCGATCAACCAGTCCGAATCACCCGGGTCGACGATCCGCACCTTCCGGACCATCTGACGAACGATCGTCTCGATATGCTTATCGTTGATCTTCACGCCCTGGAGGCGGTAGACCTCCTGGACCTCGTCAACCAGATATTTCGCGAGTTCCTTCTCACCCTTGATCTTCAGGATGTCATGCGGATTCGAGGAGCCGTCCATCAGCGCCTCTCCGGCTCGCACATGATCCCCTTCGTGCACGCTGACGTGCTTGCCCTTCGGGATCAAGAACTCTTCTGGTTCGCCATCCTCCGGCGTCACGATGACCCGGCGCTTACCGCGCGAATCGGGGCCAAAGGAAACGATGCCTTCGATTTCCGAGACGACCGCACACTCCTTCGGCTTGCGAGCCTCGAAGAGTTCAGCCACCCGCGGCAAACCGCCGGTGATGTCCTTGGTTTTCGACGCTTCTCGGGGAATCTTGGCGACGACCTGCCCTGCGCCCACTTCATCTCCCTCGGTGACCGACAGATAGGCACCCACCGGCAGCAAGGCCTTGGTTTCACCCTCGCCATCGACTTCGGAGATTATGATTGTTGGTCGAAGATCAGGATCTTTCGACTCGATGATGACCTTCGAAGAGACGCCGGTGAAATCGTCGACCTGCTCTTGCATGGTCGCGCCCTCAACGATGTCGCGGAACGTGACGATGCCGCGCTTCTCCGAGAAGATGGGACTCGCAAAGGGATCCCAGTCGAGCAGGATTTCGCCAACACGGACCACCTGCCCTTCCTCGACACGCAGGGTCGCGCCATAGACAACCGGGTGACGCTCCTTCTCGCGGCCACTGGCGTCCACGATGCCGACCTCACTGTTGCGAGTCATGACGGTCTTGAGCCCGTCGGAGCCCTCTACGGTCCGGATGCCATGCAGATGGATGGTTCCCTCGCTGGCGGCCTCGGCATGAGACTGCTCGGCACGCCGGGTCGCGGCACCACCAATGTGGAACGTCCGCATTGTCAACTGCGTACCGGGCTCTCCAATCGATTGCGCGGCAATCACGCCGACCGCTTCACCCAGGTTGACCATCGTTCCGCGAGACAGATCTCGGCCGTAGCAGTTCACGCAAACGCCAAACCGGCTCGCGCAAGTCAGCACTGAACGGATCTTCACGCTCTCGACGCCGGAGTCCTCGATCGCTCGAACGCGCTCTTCGTCGATCTCTTCACCGGCCCGGGCGAGCACTTCGCCGCCGACTGGATCGAGCACATCATCCAGGGACACGCGGCCAAGAATCCGCTCGCCGAGACCTTCGACGATCTCACCGGCCTCGATGAGCGCGCTCGTTTCGAGCGCATCCTCCGTGCCACAATCGTTCTCTCGAATGATCACGTCTTGCGACACATCGACGAGACGCCGTGTCAGATAGCCAGAGTTGGCCGTCTTGAGGGCTGTATCCGCCAAGCCCTTTCGAGCACCATGGGTCGACGTGAAGTATTGAAGAACTGAAAGCCCTTCACGAAAGTTCGAGGTGATCGGCGTCTCGATGATCGCGCCTGAGGGCTTGGCCATCAGGCCTCGCATCCCGGCCAGCTGGCGCATCTGCTGAGCCGAACCACGCGCTCCAGAATCCGCCATCATGTAGACATTGTTGAAGCTCGGTACCTGCGATTCGTTGCCGTCTTCATCCACAACGGTGTCTGTCGCGATCCCGTCCAACAATTGCTGCGTGATCTGCTCCGTAGCCTGCGCCCAGATATCGATCACCTTGTTGTAGCGCTCACCATCCGTGATCAGGCCCTCTTGGTACTGTTCCTGGATCTGGTTGACCTCCTCGGTCGCATCAGCCAGGAAGCGCTCCTTGTCCGGGGGAATCCGCATATCGTCGATACAGATCGAGATCCCGGCACGCGTCGCGTTTCGATAGCCCATCGTGCGAATATGGTCGGCGAGCAAGACCGTCGCCTTCGTGCCCATCCGGCGATAACACTGATCGATCAACTCGCCGAGCGCCTTCTTGTCCATCACTTGATTGACGTACTCAAAGGGAATCTCATTCGGCACGACTTCATGCATCAAGACTCGGCCGGTGGTGGTCTCCACCATCTCGCCATTGATCAGAACGCCGATCGGGGCGTGGATGTGGAGAACCTCAGCGCTATATGCGACGAGAACCTCTTCTTCCGTGGCGAATTTCATCCCTTCACCCAGTACTCCAGCCCGCTCGCGGGTCATGTAGTAGGCACCGAGGACGATATCTTGTGTCGGCCCGATGACTGGACGTCCAGTCGCGGGGCTCAAGATGTTGTTCGTCGACATCATCAGCACGCGTGCTTCGATCTGCGCTTCAACCGAGAGCGGGACGTGAACGGCCATCTGGTCGCCGTCGAAGTCCGCGTTGAATGCGGCGCAAACGAGCGGATGGAGTTGAATCGCCTTGCCTTCGATCAACATGGGCTCGAAAGCCTGCATACCGAGTCGATGGAGCGTAGGAGCGCGATTGAGGAGAATCGGATGCTCCTTGATCACCTCAGCCAGGATGTCCCAGACCTCGGGACGCTCATGCTCCACCATCTTGCGTGCAGCCTTGATGGTCGTGACAAAGCCCTGCTGCTCGAGCTTCGAGTAGATGAAGGGTTTGAAGAGTTCGAGCGCCATGCGATTGGGAATGCCGCATTGATGAAGCCGAAGCTCCGGCCCCACAACGATCACCGAACGGCCCGAATAGTCGACACGCTTACCGAGTAGATTCTGACGGAAGCGACCCGACTTGCCCTTCAGCATGTCAGAGAGGCTCTTCAGCGGGCGCTTGCTCGGCCCCGTGATCACGCGACCTCGACGACCGTTGTCGAAGAGCGCATCGACCGCCTCCTGAAGCATCCGCTTCTCGTTGCGAATAATGACTTCCGGGGCATTCAGCTCCTGAAGGCGCTTCAAACGATTGTTTCGATTGATCACGCGGCGATAGAGATCGTTCAGATCGCTAGTCGCGAATCGTCCACCATCGAGGGGCACAAGCGGTCGAAGATCAGGCGGAATCACAGGAACGATTTCCAGCACCATGTACTCGGCCGCATTCACCTCTGAATCATTGAATGCGTCGAGCACCTTCAACCGTTTCGCGATCTTCTTTCGCTTCGCTTCGCTCGTCGCTTCCCGCATTTCCTCGCGAAGGCGGAGGCATTCTCCGGGAATATCGAGTTCTTGAAGAAGCTGACGCACCGACTCCGCGCCGATCCCGACCCTGAATGCGTCGCGACCGTATTGTTCCTTGAGTTCGACCAGCCGCTCGTCGGTAACGAGTTCCCCCTTTTCAAGCTCCGTGTCCTTTGGATCCAGGACGACATGAGCTTCGAAGTAGAGGATCTTCTCGAGATCGCGCAGGGTGATTTCGAGGATATTGCCAATCCTCGAGGGCAGAGACTTCAGGAACCAGATATGGGCAACCGGGGACGCAAGCGTGATATGACCCATACGCTCACGACGGACCTTCGATTGAATGACTTCGACACCGCACTTTTCACAGACGACGCCTCGATGCTTCATGCGCTTGTATTTGCCGCAATTGCATTCGTAGTCCTTTACGGGACCAAAAATCTTCGCGCAGAAGAGGCCGTCGCGTTCGGGCTTGAACGTTCGATAGTTGATGGTCTCCGGCTTCTTGACCTCGCCAAAAGACCACTCGCGAATCTTGTCGGGCGATGCCAACGCGATTCGAAGTGAATTGAAAGCCAACGGATCTTTTGGCTTCTCGAAGAGATTGTATAGATCACGCAAAGTGGCGGTCCCCCTCTGGCGAGTGTGAGAAAGCAGAGCCAGCTGCGATCGCTGACTCTGCTAGGTGGAAAGTTTTAAGACGACGGATCTTCTCGCATCTCAATGTTGAGACCGAGTGCATGCAATTCCTTGACGAGCACATTGAAACTCTCGGGAAGTCCGGGTTCGAGAACATTCTCACCCTTCACGATCGATTCATAGATTCTCGTTCGACCCTGCACATCATCGGACTTGACGGTCAGGAACTCCTGCAGCGCATAGGCAGACCCGTACGCTTCGAGTGCCCAGACTTCCATCTCGCCCAACCGCTGGCCACCGAATTGAGCCTTGCCGCCCAGCGGCTGCTGGGTCACGAGGCTATACGGGCCAATGGACCGTGCGTGCATCTTATCGTCCGCAAGATGATGGAGTTTCAGCATGTAGATCGTCCCGATCGTTACATCACGATCAAAGGGCTCTCCGGTTCGACCATCAAAGAGAATGATCTGACCCGATTCCGGAAGCTCCGCACGAGTCAGTTCGTTCTTCACTTGCTCTTCGCTCGCACCGTCGAAGACGGCGGTCGCCATATGAATGCCGCGACCCACGTTTTTCGCGAGCGATCGAATCACATCATCTGAAGCCCCTGAAATGGTTTCAGCGATTTCTTCATTGTCATAGATGTCGAGAAGCTTTTTGCGAACGTCTTCGATCGCAGCTTTTCGATCCATCATGTCTTCGATCTGTCGACCCAGGCCGTGCGCAGCCCAACCCAGATGAGTCTCGAGGATCTGCCCGATATTCATACGCGAAGGCACGCCTAACGGATTCAGAACAATATCGACCGGCCGGCCATCGGGCATATAGGGCAAGTCCTCTTCCGGAAGAATCCGGGAAATGACACCCTTGTTGCCATGGCGACCCGCCATCTTGTCGCCAACAGAAAGCTTCCTCTTGATGGCGATATAGACCTTCACCATCTTGAAGACCCCGGGCGGAAGCTCGTCGCCTTTTTTCAGCCTTGCGATCTTTTCGTCGAAAACAGCCTTGATGATCATCGCCTGCTCTTCCACATGATGGAAGATCCGGTCGATTCGCTCCTGGGTTTTCGCGTCCGTAACCTGAATCTCGCGCCAACGACGATCCGGAATTTCCTGGATCACTTCTTCAGTGATCGTGTCCCCGGATTGGATCCACTCGATTTCCTTGCGCTCGTCCCCCACCCGGTTGGCGGCTTGTTTGCCGATGACCAGATCGTGGACATTTCCGAAGGCGCTCTTTCGAATAATGCGAATCTCGTCTTCCTGATCCTTGCGCAGCCGCTCGATCTCGGCCCCTTCGAGTGCCTTCGCGCGCTCGTCCTTCTCCACGCCTCGGCGAGAGAAAACCTGCGCACCGATCACCGTGCCCCTGACGCCCGGCGGGACCCGCAGCGACGTATCACGAACATCGCCAGCCTTCTCGCCGAAGATCGCACGAAGCAATCGTTCTTCCGGGGACAGCTGGGTTTCGCCCTTCGGCGTGATCTTGCCGACCAGGATGTCATCCTGAGTGACCTCTGCGCCGATGCGAACGATGCCCGCCTCGTCGAGGTCGCGTAGCGCGTCTTCGCCGACATTCGGGATATCCCGAGTGATGTCTTCTTTACCGAGCTTGGTGTCTCGAGCAACGCATTCGAACTCTTCGATATGAATCGAAGTGAAGTGATCGTCCTTGACGATCCGTTCCGAGATCAGAATCGAATCCTCGAAGTTGTATCCGCCCCAGGGCATGAAGGCCACCGTGACGTTGGCGCCAAGCGCCATCTCGCCATGATCGGTCGCCGGACCATCCGCGATCACCTGCCCCGCCTTGACGCGATCACCCGATTGGACGATCGGGCGCTGGTTGATGCAGGTATTCTGATTCGACCGTTGGTATTTGATGAGATTGATGATGTCGACGTTCGAGCCCGTACCGTCATCCTCATCCGGCTTCAGTACGATTCGACCAGCATCAACGGACTCGACGACACCGTCTCGCTTCGCAACCACAGTGACACCGGAATCCCGCGCGACCACGGCTTCCATGCCGGTTCCGATGAGAGCGTGATGCTTGGCAAGGTGATATTGGGCAGT
>CAZMFM010000147.1:0-10185 GCA_964565565.1 uncultured Spirochaetaceae bacterium
GATCGAAGACAGGAGCCAGTATCCCGACCTGGTGGCGGCGGACGAGGCGACCGCGGAGCATGCACGCGACGCCACGGGCGCTTGTCTCTCGCTCTCCCGACGTCGCCCCGTCGATCGGGAAATGGCGGCAGTCGCTAGTTGGGCGCTCGTTCACGGACTCGCGGATCTCTTGATTGGCGATCATGTTCGTCTTCCGAGTGGGCGTGAAGCGAATTCCGAATTCGCGGCCGAAATAGCCGACTTCTTCCTCAGCGCGTTGATTCCGGAGGATTCGCTCGACTAGCACCAGCCTATTTCGCATGCACGTTGGCTGCGATCGGAGCCAAGCGAAAGGTCGTGTCGCGCATTCGGTAGACGAGCCAATCCATCCAGCCATATTTCGCACGAAATGCGCGCATCACCTGAGCGTGCTCTTGTGGATCGAGAACACGGGAGACCCGGAACGCCTCGCGACGATCACCGGCTTCGACCGTCACGCGCGGGTCGAGCTTGATGTCGTCGTGCCATCGGGTGGATCCGGTTCGAACATAGAGATGCTCTCCCAGGCCGACGATCCAGATTCGATTTCGACGCAGTTCGTCGCCAGCGTGGGTATGGATGAAGACGCTCCATCGAGTGGGTTCCAACCATGGGTCATGAGAGTCTGCGAAGGCTGATACCGCGTACGCGGAGACGAGCAGAATCAGGCCCGCGAGCATGCGGCCGCCAAAAGGCGGAGAAGCGGAGACCGAAGCGGAACGTCTCGGACGGGTCGGTGCGCGGTACTTCAACATTGATTTACAATGACCGCCAAGCCGCCGGCCGCCGTCTCCTTGTATTCCGCTCGCATGTCTCTCCCCGTTTGACGCATCGCCTCGATCACCGCATCGAGCGAGACGACATGTTCAATTGGACCACTCATCGCCAGCCGCTGTGCGTTGATCGCCTGGTGTGCACCCATCGCGTTCCGCTCGATGCATGGAATCTGGACCAGCCCAGCGATCGGGTCACAGGTGAGACCGAGGTAGTGTTCCATCGCGATTTCGGCGGCCTTCTCGATCTGCCGTGCGTCCGCGCCTAGAGCGGCCGCGAGGCCACCGGCCGACATGGAGGCCGCGACGCCGATCTCTCCCTGACAGCCGACCTCCGCGCCGGAAATCGATGCGTTTCGTCGAAAGAGGCTGCCGATCGCGGCGGCGGTCAGGAAGAAGCGAATGATGCCGGCCGAGTCGCCGTCGCAGAATCTCTCGTAGTAGTGCAGGACGGCCGGCATGAGCGCTGCAGCACCATTCGTCGGGGCGGTGACGACTCGAGACCCCGCGGCATTCTCCTCACCGATCGCGATGGCGATCGCGTTGATCCAATCGATGAAGTGAGGCGTTCGGGTATCGCCTGGTGGCAAGTCGTAGAGTGCACGGTAGAGACCCTTTGCGCGTCGTTTGACGCCTAGCGTGCCGGGAAGCGTTCCCGCTGCCCGGAGGCCGTGATCCGCACAGGCCTTCATCTCGATCCAGAGCTCGAGTACTTTCTGGTAGACGTCGCACCGGGCTCGGAACACGCACTCGTTCGCCATCATGAGCTCGGCGATGGAGAGTTCGAATCGGTCGCAGAGTTCTAGAAGATCGCGGGCCGATCGGAAGGGATAGGGAACAGCCCGGTCGCTTGAGGGCGAAGGATCGATTTCGAAACCTCGACCGTCCTGAATCCGGCCACCACCGACCGAATAGCATTCCAGCGTTCCCAGCGTTTCGCCCGACTTCCCGAAGGCCGAGAAACGCATGCCGTTGGGATGCGCTGGCAACGATTCGCCCATGTGAAAAATGAAATCCGCGGAAGGATCAAAGGAGACCTCGTGTAGACCGATCAGGCTCAGGGTCTTGGTCCCACGAACACGTTCGAGTGTCGATTGCATCGAGCCCGAAGGCGTTGATCGAGGTTCGCCGCCTTCGAGTCCGACCAGGCTGGCCCCCTCGATTGCGTGACCGCGGCCCGTAGAGGCGAGGGATCCGAAGAACTCGGCTCGAATCGCCGAGATTTTCGAGAGCGTCCCGGCACTTTGCTGGGCCAGCACGAATGACCTCGCTGCGCGCATGGGCCCGACAGTATGCGAGCTGGACGGCCCGATTCCGATGCGTATCAGGTCGAAGACCGAGACAAACTCGTCCTGTGGATCTGAAGCGTTCATTTCGTGTGCCGGTGTTCCATTATGCGAAGATCCGGGCTCGGGCATTAGTCGTGTTTGTGGGCGACTTCGAGCACGTGTCGGGGGAGTCCGTAGATGGGCGTGCATCCGGTTTCTGTGATCACGAGTAGATTTTCGTATTGGTAGAAGCCCGGGTGGCCCTGTTTCCGGAATCCACCCAGCATGCCTGAAGGTTCGAACGCGAGGGTCATGCCCGGTTCGAGCACGGTCTCGTCTGTCGCGACGAGCATCGGCGGTTCATGGATGTCGAGACCGATTCCGTGGCCGTACATCTCATTGGGGAAGATTCCACCGGCACGAATGACGTCGTTCGTTGCATTGAAGACATCGAGGGCGAGTGCGCCCGGCTTGGCGGCCGCGACCCCGGCCTCGAAGGATTCGTGAATGACGTCGAGGCCCTTCCGATAGTCGTCTCGCACGGTCGAGACGTGAAGGAATCGTCCCATGTCGGCCCAGTAGCCCTTGTATCGAAGATGCATGTCGATCGAGAGCACGTCATTGCGTTCGACCTTCAAGCCTTCCCAATGACAACCGGTATCGAAGATGCCTTCCTTTCCGCTGGTACAGGAGATGTGGCCAGGCAGGACCCAATCGGCGCCTAACTCGATCGAAGAAACCAGGAAGAGTTTTCCGACATCCTGTTCCGTCATTCCGGGTCGGTAGCCTTCGACGATGGCGGACAGCGCGCTTCGGTGCATGGCACCGGCCGTGCTGAGGCGTTCGATTTCGAGGGTTGACTTACGAGTCCGGCAACCCCAGATGATCTCGTCGCCGTCGGCAAAGCGAACGCCGGGCAGTTCGCTCATCAGGGTTTCGATGTCGTTGAGTGGTCGAGGAATCCAGGTATATCCGATCTGGCCCTTTTCGAGCGCGATCGACGAGCCCTTCCCGCAACCCATCTCGCGCGCGACCGCCGCGACTTCCTTGGGCAGATTTCGGATGGATTGGCGGTCATGCATATCGTCCTGGGTCCGGATGTCTCGAACCCAACATTGGGCTTCGACGGTCCAGCGAAAGAACTGGCCAGTGATCATGACGGGATCGCCGGTCGCCGGGATCAAGGTCACGACGGGCTGGAGACTCGGGATCTCCCAATGAATCGACGTGAAGCCCGTGAAGTATTGATTGTTCTGACGGCTCCAGAGCATCAGGAGGTCGATGTCTCTTTCCTGCATCAGGGCCTGGGCGCGCCGAATTCGCGCGAGCCATTCATCGTGCGGGACGTCGGGGAGGGTGGGATCGGGTCCGAATAGTTCGAATCCGGCTTCCGGTGCGGGGCGAAGCGACATGTCGATTTCCTTTCTCGAAACGCTGTAGCGGCTATGTTGACTATGGAAATATACTATGTCAATATCGAATTTCGACAATCGAGCAGCGGGCGCTTGGTCGCGTCTCGGGAATGGAAGTCAAAATGAGAATCAGCCTCCTGCTGCCCGGTTTCGGCCCGCTCAAGGACACGGTCCGGCATGCGGAAGTGGCCGAGCGCAGCGGCTTCGATGGCGTATGGGTGGCCGAGCATGTCGGCTTCCATGATGCGGCGGTGACGGCTGCTCTTTGTCTGGATCGGACCAGCCAGCTCGAGGTCGGACTAATGGGTCTTGCTCCGGGAAGCAGGCACCCGGCATTGACGGCGATGGAAATCGCCTCCCTCGACGAACTGGCACCCGGCCGGGTTCGCGTGCAAGTCGGAACCGGAGAGCCCGAGCTCATGCGTCGCATCGGCGTCGACCCGACCCGGCCGGTGGCCCGGGTTGCAGACTTCGCTCGCGCCATTCGGTCAATCCTGGGTGGCGAGACAATCACAGAGCATTCGCTCGCTGGACGACTCGAGAATTTCACCCTCAATCGATCCGAGGGTGGCCGTCCGATCGCCATCGAGGTTCTTGCGATCCGCCCAAAGATGCTCACGCTCGCCGCTCAAGAGGGCGACGGCGTTTGTCTGACCGGGGGCGCCTCACGAGCCTATATCCGATCGACGATCGCAGCAGCGCGACGCGCGCGTTCCTCCAGTGCTCTGGCCGACACGCCCTTTCGAGCGACCGCCGTCGTCTTCGCACTCGTGTCGGACGAGTGGGCAGAGCACGTCGACTCCCTGGCCAACCTCTTCGCCAGTTTTGTGCCGACGATTGCCTCGGTGATTCTGCGCGACCTTCTCTCCGAGGTGGAACTCGAGCAGTTCGAGAAGGGAAGTCCTGAAGAGCGCGCTGCACTCTTCACGATCGATGTGATCCGGGAGATGGCCATCGTTTGCAAGCCGGCGGAGGTCGAGAAGGCTCTCGAGAATTGGTTCGCACTCGGCCTGGACGAAGTCTGCATCTTTCCGGTGGGACCCGAAGAGTTCTTGGGACGCGCGTTGAGCACCATCGGTCGTGCTGGGAAGTCATTGCGCACACGCTGAGACTCGAAACATCGAAACCCGAATCAATAGGAGAACGAACGATGTCGGTAGCCGAAAACAAGGCGCTCGTAACACGTGTGATCGAAGAAATCTGGAACGGTGGTAACCATGAACTCATCAAGGACACCTACGCATCCGATTTTCGCTCCCACACCAGTCTGCCCCTGCCTAGCAGAGACGGCCTCGAAGGCGTCGTGGATTCGCTCACCACACTCCATTCGGCCTTCTCGCCCTATCGCGAAACAATCGAGGAAATCTACGCCGAGGGCGATCGCGTCGTTGTTCGCGTGAGGGTTCGAGGAGTCCATTCCGGCCCACTCGGTCCAATCCCGGCGACCGGTAAGGATGTCGACATCGCGGAGATCAACATCTTTCGAGTCGAGAACGGTCGAATCGCCGAGCTGCGAGGTGTGATGGAGTTGTTCCAACTCTTCGAACAGCTTGGCCTTTCAGCATCGCCGGCCTAATTCGAGCGCAGTTCAAACGTAGGTGCCGGGAAACAGGGTTCGCGTCGACACGTCCCGCGCTGGGTCGGACGATCACCCGTCAACGCAAGTATCTCAGCTATTCGCCGAGCATTCGGGTTATGCTCGCGCTTCGTTCGAAACTAACAAGGAGAACACTCGATGCATTTGGATGGTCGAATTGTTTTGGTCACCGGCGCGAGTTCCGGTATCGGGTCGGCTCTGGTGAGGACGCTGGCTTTGCAGGGTTGTCAGGTGCTGGCCACTGGCAGACGTGAGGATGCGCTCGAAGCGCTATCGATGGGATTGCCGAGTCCTGCCGGGAGAATCTCGTCGTTCGCGTGCGAACTCGACAAGGAGGAGGGCCGGCGCGACCTCGTCGAATGGGTTGGTGCGAACGTGGATCACCTCGACCTGCTTTTCAACAACGCCGGGATCCAACGCAACGCGGAGATCACCCCGGACCTTTCCCTGGCCGCGGTCGAGCAAGAACTCGCGATCAATCTCATCGCGCCGATCATGCTCACGGCGAATCTCGTTCCACTGCTCGAGAAGGGAAGTCGTGCGGTGGTCGTGAACGTGTCTTCGGGATTGGCGATTGCACCCAAGGCCAAAGCCCCGGTCTACTGCGCCAGCAAGGCGGCGCTCAGCAACTTCTCGCTCACGCTGCGGTGGCAGCTCGAGCCGCGCGGAATCGGGGTCGTCGACGTGGTGACGCCATTGGTCAAGACGCCGATGACGGAAGGTCGAAACGAGAAGGCGATCAGCGCCGAAGATTTCGCAAGCGAGCTGGTACGACGACTCGACGGTCCACTTCCCGAGGACGTCTACATCGAAAAGACGCGACTCCTCAGGCTGCTCATGCGAATTGCACCGCGCCGGGCGCGAGGGATCCTGCGGAATTCGTAGTCTCCGCATCGGACCCGAGCGACCGCGCCGTCGGCGCCCGGGCTCTTCGAGTTGAAATCGTTCGCTCAGGGGCTCGGTTGAAGTAGAAATCGAGGGCTTGCGCCTGATCAAAGACGCGAAGCGATCAGCTCCATCCGGTCGGCTCCGAAATAGAGCTCCTCGCCCACGACAAAGGTCGGCGTGCCAAAGACGCCTCGTTCGTAGGCCGCGATCGTGTTCTGGGTGAGCAGGTCGACGCCCTTTTCCTTCGCCTGGTCGAGCAGACCGGGATCATGGTTCCCGGCGGCGAGGCATTCCCGAAGTACGTCCGGGTCGGCGCCGTCCTTTTGTTCCTGCCAGACCGCTCGAAAGACGGCGTCGTGGAATCCATCATGGTTGATGCCTTGTGCCTCGAGCAATCCCGCGATCGCCATCGCCTGGTTGCACTCCGGAATGCCCGGGTTGGGCATGTTGAACGGGATCTTCCAGAATTCGATCATGCGAAAGATGTCGGCCATGAAATGCGCTCGCTTCGGAGGCGACAGCGGATCGTCGCGCTCCGCCCAGGGCTCGGCACCGAGCTGAAGGTTCAGGAGGGCACTGACATAGACCGGGCGCCAGGTGATCTCGGCACCTTTGGCCGTGAGCAGGTCCATGCGATGGGTCGCGAAGTAGGCGTAGGGGCTGCGGAAATCGTAGTAGAACTCGACGCTGGTCAAATGGGGGCTCCCGCGCTGCCGGTTGCGCAGCCTTGTTTTCGATTGGAGGGCATCATAGATCTTGTGGAGGAGATAGTCGGGGCAAAAGCCACGATGATGGCCGAAAGTGGCTATGGCTTCCGCGACCCGCCGCGTCCATGTTCCGCGTTCTCCAGATGGCTTCGCAAACCTAGTCGAGTAGGAAACCTTTGTATCCGTTGCTGGCCTCTTGGTTGCACTTCGCTCGCTCTCCCGGCGGTTCTCTGCTTCGTTGTGGATCGCGAAAGTGACGCGAGTGTCGAAGTGAATATTCCTGCGCAGATCGAAATTGTCCGCAACCGAATCGAGATAGCGAAATGATTCCGACTGCTTTGCGAAATACTCGGCTCCAATCCCACTCTAGGAGAAGTTCGTCGGAGAAGGAGCATCCGTAGCCACAGCTCTCGGAATCGGGTCTCGCGCCTGGCGAGCGATTCCAACACCCGGAACCTCCAACGTTGATCGCCCGTCTTGAAAACGCGAACAGAGAAACCCAATTTCACGAAGCCGGTAGAGCGGGCTCGTTCCGGCCATGCGAGCCACGATGATGATGACGTCGAAGCTCTCCGTGCTCTACCTAGATGACCGCACATCGATGCTGGAAGTCGTCAGTGTCCGATTCCAAACAAGAGAGAGAGTCGAGCCATGGCGTGCTCGAAGAGCTTGGGTTCGGGTCGTTCGTACGCGCAATCGCGGATTCTCAGCTGGCGTCGAACTTCAGGTGAACGGTGACGGGTTCGCTCGGCACGACCAAGAATTTTTGTCCAGGGTCTTCCAATCGAAGGTTCGGCAGTCTTTGGATGATTCCCTGCATCGCGATTCGGGTTTCAAGGCGGGCGAGATGGGCTCCGAGGCAAAAATGGATACCGAATCCGAAGCCGAGATGTCCCGTCGTTTTTCGTGTGATGTCGAATCGTTCGGGATCCGAAAAGCGGCGGGGGTCTCTGTTCGCGGCCATGAAAAAAGGTAGGACGATCTGCTGAGCTGGGATTTTGACGCCAGAGACTTCGGTGTCTTGTGTCGTCAGGCGGGGCAGGGCGGGGACGATTCCCGCATAACGAAGGGTCTCCTCGATGGCGTTCGGAAGTAGGTCGAGGTCTGCCTTGAGCTTGCTGAATTCGTCCGGATGATCGAGCAGGGTGAAGACCATCCGAGCAACCAGATTGGTGGTCGTCTCGTTACCCGCGACCAGTAGAGTCCGGCAGAATGCCAGAATTTCGACATCGCTGAGTGAGCCCTCCGGCGTCTTCGCGTGCGTAATGGTGCTAACTAAATCGTCTTCCGGGTCTTTCCTCCGCTCTTTGATGATCTCCCGAAAATAGTCGGCGAACTCGATCATGGCATTCTCGACCTGCTTCTGAGCTTCCGCATCGGGTGATTGCGCGATCGTCGAGAGGAAGAGGTCCGACCATCGTTTGAAGTCATCTCCGCGTTGCGCATCGACGCCCAATAGTTCGGCAATGACGGTCACGGGTAACGGAATGGCGAGATCCTGCATGAGTTCGATTTCACCCTTGGCAACGACTTTGTCGAGTAGCCCGTCCGTAATTTCCTGGATGCGCGGCTCTAGACGACTGATCTGTTTCGGGGTGAATCCGCGATTGACGATGTTTCGGTAGTGGCTGTGGTCGGGTGGATCCGTGTTGATGACCGTAGGCGTCGATCGAAAGAGGAGCGAGGCGTTCTCACTGGAGAGGTTCGTCTCGGTCTCCGGCTTTCCACCACCCTCTTTATCGGGGAGGCCGGTCGTGAGGTACCGAATCGCTTCGGACGAGAAGATCTCCGGATGGTTCAGCACATGCACGACGTCGTCGTAGCGTGTGATCGCCCAGACCCCCATGGGAGGAATTTGATGGACCGGTTTGTTCTCTCGCAGATCCGCCAGGAAGGCGTGAAGCTCGTCTCGATCCCTGGGAAGGAAACCGAAAAGGCTCGTGTTCTCTACTTGAGCTTGTTCAGACAATGTCTCTTCTCCCGGACGATCCAGTCCTTCGGAACAACCTCGGTCGCGTGATCAAACGCGATTGAGCGGGCGCAGGAATTCGACGTCTACTCTCGCGTAAAGCGCGCGCTTCTTGGCTTGGATCAATTTGTTGTTCAGGACAGATCGCAACTAGAATGGCGTTTCTCGTAAAGATAATAAACATTACCCATTGAAGAGCTTTGAGTACCCGCGGGATGGAGTGTTCGTCTATCGGAAAAAATTTTGAGTGCGTCGGATGACTACGAAGCTTGCGCTTTCAGTGTCTGGCGGTGCTCGAAGTCGGCGTCCGTTCGATTCGATCAGGAAAGATCCGGACCCTGGTCTGGCTCGGGAGTCATCAGCCCGCCGAGCACCAGGTCCACTAACGAGTGTGTATAACCACTTCGCGATTCGTTACCGATCCCGAGCTTCTCAGCCAATGCCGCATGCGTAAATTGCGCGGACGCGGAACTGAGAACGAAGAGCGCCGCGACTCTCGAATCGACATCGCGCACTCCGTAGGCCTTGGACTCGCTGAGGAAGCGGCTGAGTATCTCAACCAGCGGGCCAAGGAACTGCTCGTAGAGATAGTCAAGCCGCGGACCGAGTCGGGCGGATTCATCCGCAAAAATTCGCGCGACCTCCGGGCGCTTTGTGAGCAAGGCGATCGCCCGTTCGAGCACTTGGCGCAGAACGTTTCTCGAGCCGGGACGGCCAATGGATTGGCTGAGTAATGCGGCCAGTTCGTTCGCCGTGGAGCTGATGCCGTGCTCGAGCGCGGCGCGCCAGAGATCTTCTTTCGAACCGAAGTGGTGATGGACGAGGTTGTGGCTCACGCCGAGCCGCCGAGTCAGCTCGCGAACGGACATGGCTTCGAAGCCGGCTTCGGAAAAGGCCTCGAGTGCGCCATCGAGGATCTCGCTTCGCGTGGCGTCGCCCGTGGCGCCCGGCGGGCGCCCGGCGGGCCGAGGCTTTTTCATCATCCTGGACTGGCTTGACATCTGCCCAATTTATCTCACTATTAATGAGGCAGCCGTCAAATTACAATCTTGTTGACCGCAAAGGACTGAAGCGGACTGCCACCCAAGATGAGAACAGCGAAGCCGAAAGCCGAAAGAGCTTCCGAGGAGAGCCCAGTAATGGAATTCGATCCCTTTGACGCGTCGACCTGCGACGAGCCCTATCCGCTCTATCGCGAGTTGCGAGATCAGGACAGCTTGCATTGGTCCCCCACCGGCAACGTCTATTGCGTCACCCGTTTCGATGAGGCCGAGGCAGTCTTCAAACAGCCGGAGCTCTTTTCTTCCAGGGTCGGATTCAATCTATTGGTAGGCGATATCTGGGACACGATCGGGCCGCGTGACGTTCTGGAAATGGCTCGCTTCATGGCTCGTGCACGCATGAATCCTTTCGTGCTGCGCAGCATGCCTAGCACGATCATCTCATCCGATCCTCCACATCATGAGATGATGCGGAGTACCGTCAATCGGGGCTTCACACCTCGACGCATCAGTGCCTGGGAGGACAGGGTCCGTGAATTGAGTGAGGAGTGT
>CAZMFM010000148.1:0-10023 GCA_964565565.1 uncultured Spirochaetaceae bacterium
GCGAACCGATCGAGCCGCCCTTCGAGTTCAGCGACCCCGATGAGTGCGGCCACCACGCTCTTGGCAGCGGACCATGAAAGCAATCGAGAGTCCTCGTCGACACTCAACGCATAACGTTCGCCGACGAGTCGCCCGCCATGAGCGATCAGGACGGCAAGAGTCTGGCGCATCTGGCCCGGAGGGTTCTCGGGCTCCGCGAAAGCCGTGTCCATGGCTTCGTCGAGGGCCACGGCCATCGCTGGATCCATCGAGAATTCGAGCGGCGCATCGCCTAGCGGCCAGGGGAGGTTCGCGGGGAGCGGGTCGGCGTGGGGAGGGTCGCGAAAACCCATGAGTCGCGTCTCGTAGTCATCGAAGACCAACGTGCAGCCGATGCCTTCGCGGACGATCGCCCGTTTGCGGACGAAATGCAGAGCGCGACTCTCGACCCTGCCCGTGTCGGCGTCGCGTTGCACGCTGACCAGAGGGG
This sequence comes from uncultured Spirochaetaceae bacterium, assembly GCA_964565565.1. Taxonomy (GTDB): domain Bacteria; phylum Myxococcota_A; class UBA9160; order UBA9160; family UBA4427; genus UBA4427. The sequence continues at coordinate 470 of CAZMFM010000148.1, forward strand.
CTGTCGGGCCCAACAGCGCGGCCATGTAGTGGCTGGCAATCCAATCGGCGTCGAGTCCCGAGTGATGAGCCAGCGCGCAGGTGACCCGGGCGCTGAGGCCGGCTCCGACCCGTGCGGCCGTATGCAGGCGGGGCCATAGGGTCAGAACGAAAACGACGAGAAGCAGGAGCCCAATGGTTTTCGGTCGGCGGATCATGGGGTCGGAGAGTACTGGACGTTTTGGATATGCGTGCGGAGCCCGACGATCTTTATTCATCGCGCACGTTGACGGGGGATCGATGGTGTCCACTTTCCATGTTGAGGGTCGATGAGCGGTTGGCTCTCGAACAAGGAGGGGTTGGGCATGCTTTTGGTTGATATCGGGTTGGCGCTCGTCGCATCCGTGTTGCTTTCGTGGGGGCTTCTTCGTTTCGTGCATGAACATGGGCCGTGGCGAAAGCCGTGGGCGTTCGGCTTGGTCATCTTTCTCTTCGCATGGGCCGGAGGTGCTTGGATCGCCCCGGGACTGGCGAATGGTTGGGTTGTCTATTGGATTCCGTTTCTTTTGGTTGGCTTGCTGACCGCGGTTTTGATCGTGACCGTTTCGCCGCGACACGATCTTCGGTCGGATCGCGATGCTGAGGAATTCAAGCATGAGGAGGACGCGGTGATCTTGTCGGTCACGCTGCTCTACTGGATCCTTTCCGCGACGATCGCCGGCTTGATCGCGGCTGCCTATCTTTTTTGATGGGCTGAGGTTCTGGTTGGCTGAAGCTCCGATCGGCTGAAGCCTCCGATCAGCTGAGGCGGTTTCGAAAGAGTCGCCCCGCGAGTGTTAGGCTGACGATGGCGATGAGGGCTAGAGGCCATAGCTGTTGCAAGACAAGTTCGGCGGGCATTCCCTGTATGAAGAGGCCACGTACGATCAGAAGGAAGTAGCGCATCGGGTTGATCAGGGTGATCGGTTGGATCACCGGCGACATGTTCGCGATGGGCGTCGCGAACCCCGACAAGATCACTGCGGGGACGAGAAAGAGAAAAGCGCCTAGGATGGCCTGTTGCTGTGTTCGGACCAGCGAAGAAATCGATAGCCCAACGCCTATGACGGCGAGCAGGAAGAGGATGAGCCCGACATAGAGCAGGGCCAGGCTGCCAAGAAAGGGAACACCGAACCAGACTACGGCTGCCGCAACGATCACGGTCCCTTCGACGATTCCGATCAGCAGCGGCGCGAGTGATTTTCCAATCAGGATCTGCGTCGTACTCAGCGGAGTCACCAGCAGTTGGTCGAAGGTGCCGAGTTCGCGTTCGCGCGCGACGGAGAGCGCCGTGACGACAAGGGTGACGACGAGGCTGAGCAGGGCGACGATGCCGGGCACGATGAACCAGCGGCTTTGCAGGTTCGGATTGAACCACGAGCGCACGACGAGGCTCGCCGGCGGCAGACGTTCCCCTTTGCGCCGAAGCCACTCGACGTTGAAATCGCGCACGATCGCATTGGCGTAACCGGTCAAGATGAGAGCCGTATTCGAGTTGCGACCGTCGACGACGAGCTGAATTTTTGCGGGCCGCGATACCGCCAGATCGCGCGAGAAATTCTGGCCGATATGCACGACGAGCGACACTTCCCGGGCATCGATGACACGCGCGATGTCGGATTGGCGCTCGAGGTTGGCCGTCGGGCGAAAGATCGGCGAGCCCGCAAAACGGGCGACGAGTTCTCGTGCTTCTCCCCCCGAATCCTCGACGTAGAAGGCGATCGGCACATCGACCAGGTCGTAGGTCGCGGCATAACCAAAGACCAATAGCTGGAAGATCGGCGGGCCGATCAACACGAAGCGGCTCCTTTGATCCTTCCAGACCGCGAGTAGCTCCTTGACGACCAGGGCTCGAATCTTCTGCCACACGATGAACTATTCCAACCGTTTCAGGGTTTTGCGTTTCGTGACGCCAAGAAAAAACACGGCCATCAAGGCCAGCGCCAACGCGTTGGGCACGATGACGCTCCAGACTTCTCCGGCCAGGAAGCTGGTTTGAAGGATCGCGACGAAATAGCGGGCCGCAATCAGACGAGTGATCCATTGCACCGCCATCGGCATGCTCTGAATGTCGAAGATGAAACCCGAGAGGATGAAGGCCGGCAGGAAGGTCACGATGATGGCGATCTGTCCCGCTACGAATTGGTTCTTCGACACCGTCGAGATCAGCAGCCCCATTCCGAGCGAGGCCAACAAGAAGAGTGCGGAGGCCACGGTGAGGACGAGGAAGGAGCCACGGAAAGGCACATCGAAGAGCAGGATCGCCATGGCGACGGACAAAGCCATGCCGCCCATTCCGAGCACGAAATAGGGGAGCAGCTTGGAAAGCAGGAGTTCAGAGGTCGTGACCGGTGTGACCAACAGGGCCTCCATCGTGCCCCGCTCCCATTCCCGGGCGATGACCAGCGAGGTCAGCAGCGCACCAATCAGGGTCATGATGATTGCGATCAAGCCAGGCACGAGAAAATTGCGGCTTCGAACAGCAGCGTTGAACCAGATGCGAGGCTCGATGACGACCGGTGGCGCCAACGACACGCCTTCGTCGTGCGAGAGTTGTTCGAGCCAGGCAAACCATGCCCCATTGACGTAGCCAGCCATCAAGCGCGCCGTATTCGCGTCGGTGCCATTGACCAGAACCTGGATGGGCGCGCCATCCGGTGTATAGAGCCGGCGCGAAAAATCGCTGCGCAAGACGATCACCGCTGAGACCTCGCCGGCAACCAGCGCCGCTTCCGCCGCTTGTCGTGTGCTCGTCGGCCGAAGATCGAAATAGGGCGATTGGGCGAAAGAGGCTGCGAAACTGGCAGTTTGTGAGGAGCTGCTCTCAATCACGAGAGCCGTTGGGACGCTCCGTGCATCGAGGGATATTCCGTATCCGAAGATGAGCAGCAGGACGAGGGGCATGACGAAGGCGATGGCGATGCTGCTCGGGTCGCGCAGGATCTGGAGTGCCTCTTTACGGAGTAGTCCGCGAATGCGCATGCGTCGGGCGGAGGAATCCGAGTCTGCTGCCCGACCGATCATTGAGGATGGTCCCGTTCGTAGTGCTCGATCAATGCCACGAAGGTGTCGTCGAGGGTCGGATCGGGGTGCTCCGGCTGCCGATTGGCCTCTTTGAGCTCGTCCGGTGAACCCAATGCGATCAGGCGTCCGCGATAGATAATGCCGACCCGGTCGCAGTATTCCGCCTCGTCGAGAAAATGAGTCGTCACGAGAACGGTCACACCGGAATCGGCGAGTCGGGTGATGCGATCCCAAAATTCGCGTCGCGTCAGCGGGTCCACGCCGGAGGTTGGTTCATCGAGAAACAGGATTTCAGGTTCGTGAAGCAAAGCCGTGGCGAGTGCTAGTCGCTGCTTGTATCCGAGTGGAAGATCATCGCTCGTTCGGTCGGCCTGATTCTCCAGTCCGAACGAATCGAGGGCCCACGCGATTCGTGATCGAATGCGATCCGGGGAGAGGCCATAGGCGCCGCCGAAGAAATGCATATTCTGTTTTGCACTGAGCGCGCCGTAGAGCGAGAACTTCTGGGACATATATCCGATTCGCGCGCGGGCGCGGGGTGCCGACCGACGGAGATCGAATCCCAGGACGCGGGCCTCTCCACTAGATGCTGGCAAGAGTCCGCAGAGCATGCGAAAGGTCGTTGATTTTCCGGCACCGTTGGGTCCGAGCAGTCCGAAGATCTCTCCACGGCCGACCGAGAAGGTCATTCGATCGACCGCCCGGAAGTCGCCGAAGACTCGGGTCAGGTCGCGGATCTCGATGACTGGACCGTCTTCGACTGGCTTGCTCGTCGATTCTGGCGCGCCCTCGCCCTCGCCCTCGACGTCTGAACCGCGGAGGCCACCGGAATCCGATTGTGTGACCTCGCCCTCGCGTTCCTTCAAGAGCGATACGAAGACATCTTCGAAGCGCGCCGCGCTCGGCGCCAGACGCGCTGGTAGCCCTTGTCCGCCCGGCAGGATCTCCTCGGGTTGAGGTGCCTTCGCGCCCTCCCGCAACAGCACTCTGACATTGCGGCCCTGCACGACCGCGTCGAGCACACTCGTCAGGTTCTTGGCGCGTCGTGCGGCGCGACTTCGCTCGGTCGGGGGAATCGGCAGGGAGAACGCGCGATCGCGCAGAGGCTCGATCAGGTCCGCGGGGCGTCCGTTCGCCAGCTCCTGGCCCTTGTACAAGACGATCACTTCGTCACAGCGCTCCGCTTCGTCTTGATAGGCGGTGCTCCAGACGACGGTCATTCCGTCACCGGAAAGGCGTCGAACGATCTGCCAGAGCTCCCGGCGCGAAACCGGATCGACGCCCACGCTCGGTTCGTCGAGGAGTAGGAGTTCAGGAGGATGGACGAGGGTGCAGGCGAGGCCGAGCTTTTGCTTCATGCCCCCTGATAGGCGTCCCGCCAATCGCGACTGGAATGAGCCAAGGCCCGTGAACTCCATCAGCTCGGCATAGCGGCTGATTCGCTCATCGACGGGAAGGCCGTATAGATCAGCATAGAGCTCCAGGTTCTCGGCGACCGTCAGGTCTTCGTAGAGTCCGAAGCGCTGTGGCATGTAGCTCACGCGCCCTCGAAGGTCTTCACTCGCCTCTGTCGTGTCGAGGCCCAATACGGTTAGGCGCCCTGTGTCGGGAAGCAGCAGTCCTGCAATCAGGCGGAGAAGAGTCGTCTTGCCTGCGCCATCGGACCCGACCAGCCCCATGATGCCTCCGCGAGGGATGCGTGCGGTCAACTGGGTCAGCGCCCCGATTCGTTCAGCGCCTACCCGAAATGATTTATTGACTTCGACGGCCTCGACCGCAGGCTGCTCTGTGGCGTACTGAGGCCCTTCCGGGTTGCCCATTGCCGCCACGGCTATTCGGGTGACTCGGGGGTTGTGCTCGGGCTCGGTGTTGGAGGCGGATCGGCCGGCTTATTGGATTGCCTCTTTGCGGATGAATCGAGTTCGAGATGGACCGTGACCGGCATTCCCTGACGCAGCGTGTGGTCGGGGTTTCGTATGTAGATGCGTGTGCGGTAGACGAGGCTGGTGCGCAGATCAGGTGTCTCGACTGGCTTGGGCGTGAACTCTGCGGTCGGAGAGATGAATCCAACCCATCCGGGATAGCGGCGATCCGGGAAGGAGTCGCTAACGATCTCGGCCTCCATTCCCGGATGGACGCGGCCAAGATCTGTTTCGGCCAGATAGGTGCGAACCCAGAGTCGACCGTTCAGTGCGAGGGTATAGGCAGGCGTATTCGGGAGTACGACCGCACCCGGCTCGAGTATGCGGGTCACGACAGTGCCGTCGGCCGGTGCGTAGAGTCTGGTGTCGGCGAAACGATGTCGCGCAAGCTCGAGTGCATTCTCATCGGCACGTAGTTGCGCACGCGCCGCCTCGGTGTCTTCCGTGCGAGGTCCTTCGATCGAGAGCCGCAGGTTGTCTCGCGCGATTCTCAAACGTGCTTCGGCCATCAGGTGCGCGGCGCGGGCGTCGTCCGCTAGTTGTTGCGATGCTATTTTCTTCTTGGCCAACTCGTCTTTTCTCTGATGAGAAAGACGAGCATCGGCGACATCCGCCTCGGCCGAAGCAACCTCTGCCCGCGCGCGGGAAATCTCTTCGGGTCGGCTACCGTGCTCGAAGCGAGCGACGACGGCGTTCTGGGCCGCCACTCGGGCCTCGGCCAGGAGTACGGTGTGCTCGAGGCGCGACGAATCGAGCTCGGCGAGAAGCTCGCCTTTCTCGACGGCATCCCCTTCTTCGACATGCATCGCGAGGATTCGATCGCCTTCGTTGAAGGCAATGTCGACCTCTCGTACGTCGATATTTCCATAGAGGACGAGTTCGTTCGTCGACGACGCTTTGGAGGAAAAGAACCAGAAGAATCCAGCTGCGAGGAGCAGCACAAATCCGAGCAAGAGCGCAGAACGCCGCCGCCATTTTGAAGGTCCGGTGCTCGCTGCGTCAGAGTCGTCCATGTTCCAAACCTTGGATCGGGAGTTCTATGTGGTCGAGGTGACAATACAGCAATTCGCAGGAAATAGTTGGCTGGACCGGTCTCACTCTATGGGGTCGAAGCCCGATCGAATCTGATCGATTACCTTGAACCACCCTGACTGATCTCGATGCAACGAGGAGCAATTTGATGACGAGCAACTCCCAGCCGGTAGAAGTAGACGCCGAGGAATTGAATCCCTATCACGTTGCCCAGGATCAATTCGATCTCGCGAGTTGCTATCTGCCCGATCTTGCGACGGGTTTGATCGCCTCGCTCAAGCGTCCACGTCGATCTGTCACGCTCGAGTTTCCGGTATTGACCGACGATGGCGAGGTGCGGACCTTTACGGGTTATCGGGTCCTGCATAATCGCGCGCGAGGGCCGGGGAAGGGCGGGCTTCGCTATCACCCGGATCTGAACGTCGACGAAGTGCGCGCCCTCGCTTCATGGATGACCTGGAAATGCGCAGTCGTCGACGTGCCCTTCGGTGGCGCCAAGGGTGGAGTCCGATGCGATCCCAAGGAACTTTCCGAGATCGACCTGCGCCACATAACACGCCGATTCGTCGCCGAACTCGGCGATGATATCGGGCCCCAGACCGATATTCCTGCTCCGGACATCAATACCAATGCGAGTACGATGGCGTGGGTCTACGACACCTACGACGCGCTTCATCCCGGCCGCAATAATCTACCCGTCGTCACGGGCAAGCCCCTCGACATCGGGGGGTCGCAAGGACGCGCCGAGGCGACGGGTCGAGGCATCCTTTTTGCGACGCAGGAAGTGTTGAAACGTGGGCTCGTGCAGGGCCTCGACTCGATTTCCGGCGCCAGGGTCGTGGTTCAGGGTTTCGGCAATGTCGGATCTCACGTGGCGGATCTGTTCGCCGAGCAAGGTGCCCGAGTGATCGCAGTCGGCGATACCGGCGGAGGCATCCTCTTGCAAGATGGTCTCGACCTCGAATCTGTGAAGGCACACCGCGCCGATGTAGGCACAGTCGTTGGTCTTGCGGGGACTCAAACCGTGACGAACGAACAACTCCTGGAGTTGCCCTGCGACATCTTGATTCCCGCGGCGATCGGAGGGCAAATCCGCAGCGACAACGCGGCCCGCATTGCGGCCCGATTGGTCGTCGAGGGCGCGAACGGTCCGACGACCCCGGCCGCCGATCGGATTCTCGCGAAAAAGGGTATCCCGGTCGTTCCGGACATCCTCGCCAATGCCGGAGGTGTGGCGGTCAGCTACTTCGAATGGGTGCAGAACACCGAGAACCAACAATGGGACCTCGACGAAGTCAATGCGAAGCTCCACCGGAAGATGACGCGTGCGACGGAGTCCGTACTCGCCAAACAGGCCGAGCTCGAGCGCGACCTTCCCGCGATCTGCGAAGCGTTGCTCGAGACACGCAAACGCCATCCGGTGCCGGTGCCTGACGTGGATCTCGAACCGGTGACCCTGCGATCTGCTGCCTATGTGCTCGCGATCTCCCGGGTCGCAAGCGTTGCGCGCAAGCGGGGCGTCTGGCCGTGAACTCGAGCGCGGAAGCCTGATAGGCGAGCGATCACGGTCCGTCTTGCGGGGTTCGCTCGCGTCGTTTTCGGCGCTGGATGAAATGGGCGAGCCAGACCGTCGAACCGATGACGAAGAGCCCTGCGAAGAGCCAAACCTCGAATGCCTTCGCCTGGCCGAGCAATGCTTCCGCTCCCTCGCCGACGCTGTAGCCAAGCAGCGTAACGGCCACCGACCAGACGAGCGCGCTCGTCGCGTCGAGCAAAAGAAATCGCCAGAGGCGGACATCGCTCATGCCGACTGCGAATGGCGAGATCGTGCGAAGTCCATAGAGGACTCGGTAGCCAAGAATGAAGACGACGTGATGTCGGTCGAGAAAATTTCGGGCGCCGGCGACCCGGGGTTTCCATCCTGGACGTCGCGCAAGGAACGCGAGGCCGTGTCGACGGCCCAGATAGAAATAGAGTTGATCGCCGAGAAGCGTTCCAAGTATTCCCACTACGATCACCGCGGGCAGTGGCAGATAGCCGCGATGTGCCGCCAATCCCGCTAGCACAAGTACCGCCTCGCCTTCGACGAAAGTGCCGAGCAGGACGGCGAGGAGTCCGTAACTCGCTAGGAAACTCTCGAGTGAGATCATCTCTGGATTCGCCTACCCACGATTTCCGGGGCATCGTACCTCACGAAGAAGCCATCACGATGACCTGCGGCCGGCTTTTGTTGCAAAGGCCTCCCCTGTCCTGTTCGCTGGCGACGCCGCAGAAAAGGAAGATTTTTGAGTCGACCGTTCTCGCCGCTTCAGGCATGATGGAGTTCTGCCGACATGTTGAGTCTTCCCTGCGTCGCACCGGACGCGCCAGTGAGTCGGCCACGCACGAGGGGTACCGGATAGATTGAACCATATCATTCGACTCGCCTGTCCCCTGCTCGCGCTGATCCTCTTCTTCGTTCCGGATTATGCCATGGCTGAAATCGTGGTCATCACCTTCGACCAGGGGTTCGAAGACCTGACGATCATCAATCCCGGTGGTGAGGCCCATGGCCCTTTCGACTGGCTCGAATCGGGTGTTCGCATCGCGGGTTTCTGGGCCGTCAACATCGGTAGCCCAGCCAGTTTTCCCCAGCAGGGTCATCTCCATCCCCAGCCGAGCTTCGGTGGCCCGCAGGATGGGATCGCCGAGGGCATGCACTCATGGACGAACGATCTGCTAGGTCTCTACATCTCGGTCGAAAACGGAGCGACATTCAGTGTGCTTTCGATCGACTACGCGATCAAATTTCTAGACAGCACGAATCAAGACGATCAGCGCTACGCATGGTCCTACGCTGTCGACGATCCACAGCTACTCCTCTCGACCTCCTTTGATCCGACGCTCGCGAACATAGAGGGCCAATGGACGGCCTTCAGCACACCGACTGCTCCCTTCGATCCGTGGTTCACGCTTCCCATCGCGGGCTTTGACGATGTCGGCGGGGTCTTCATCACGCAGACTGCTGGGGGTATGAAGGTCGACACGATCGTACTCGACGTAGCTCCCGTCGGCGGCGGCGGTGGTGTCCCCGTGCCGCTCTCCCATGCTTTCGCCATCGCGCTTGTGCTGCTGTCGGCGGTGACCGGGGTCGCCGTACTCAGGGGACAGGGCACCAAGGCGTAGCGCTTCAGACCGCGCCACCCGCGTGCTCGTTTCGACCTGTCCGGCTGCTTTAGTTACGCGTTGAAGTGAGCGCCGCGATCAGCGTTTGTGTCGTGATTATTTCGGGGAGAAGTCGAGGGGCATTCGGAGCGCTCGGGTAGAAGACGAGGTACATGGGAACGCCTGCGCGCCCGTGATGCTGCAACGCTGCTCGGATTGCATCGTTGGGACGCGTCCAATCCGCCCTGAATCGAACGACACCAAGTCGTTGCATCGCGTCGCGCACCTCATCGCTGGAAATTACGAGGCGTTCATTCACTTTGCATGTGAGGCACCAGTCTGCGGTGAAATCCACGAACACGATTCGCCCACCCTCGACCGTTTCTCGAACCGCTTCGGGATCCCATCGGCGGAT
>CAZMFM010000149.1:0-9835 GCA_964565565.1 uncultured Spirochaetaceae bacterium
TCTGGGCCGGCTACGGCGCCGCACGCGCGACGCTCGCCGTCAACGTCTTTGGATCCTTCCTGCTCGGATTTCTCGTAGGGGGACAGTGGCTGCGCCTGGCGGACAGCAACGACCTCTTGCAGATATTCTGGTTGACCGGCATCTGCGGGGCACTGACGACATTCTCTACGCTCTGCGCAGACGTCATCGCCCTGACGCAGGCCGGCCAACCGATGCGTGGTGGCGGGGTTCTGATCGCCAACATCGTGTTTGGCATATCCGCGCTCTCGCTCGGACTCGCCGTCGCCAGTTAGCGCGTTGAGTCCGAGCCACCGGCGCAAAGCCGCCCGCTCGTTTTCCCCCGCAGGAGCCAATCTCAGACGCCGTGATCTCGATCCCCCCGCCCTGAGTCTGTACAATGCGCGCCCGTTGGCCGATTCGCTCGGCCCACGAGATCCCATTCGCAAACGAGACCATCCACGAACGAGCGTGAGAAGAATGCCCGAAATCGAGTACTCCCTAAAAAATCCCCTGCCCGCGCGAAATGACACCTCGGCGATCGGAATGGCCAACGGACTGGCTACGGAACAGCGCGAGCAATCCAACACGGCCGCCGATTCCGCGGACGCAGCAGAAACCGCCGCCCCCCGCCCCTATGAGGCCTCGCTTGCGATGGCCGAAGAGCTGATCGCGCGGCCTCTGATCGGCGGCGGCCCGGCGCGCGTTCGGACACAACACGCCAAGCAGCGCATGACGGTCTGGGAGCGCATCAAGACCTTGACCGACCGCGAGCCGATGATTCTCTGGCGCAATTGGGGGCCCGAACTCGACGGCGCTTCGATCGTGACTGGCATCCTCGATATCGACGGACGAGATGTCGCCGTCTACGGCCACGATTTCACCGTGCGCGCGGGTTCGATGGACGCGACGAATGGCGCAAAGCTCGCTCGCTTGATCTACATGGCGGGCGAGAAAGGCATCCCGCTGATCGGAATGAACGACTCGGCAGGCGCCTTCGTACCCGCCGGTGTTGGCGGATTGGATGGCTACAGCGAAGCGTTCAATGCGTTGCGCAAGATCAGCGGTGTCGTTCCCTCGCTCAGTCTCATGTTCGGCTACAACGCGGGCGGCGGCGCCTACCTGCCGCGCCAGGGATCCTTCATGATCCAATGCAACGACACCTTCATCGGCCTCACGGGTCCCGGTGTCGTCAAGAGCGTATTAGGCGAAGATGTCACCGCAGAAGAGCTCGGTGGCCCGGGCGTACACGGACAAAGCGGTGTCTGCGACCTCGTGACCCACGACGAACTCGGTTCGCTTCGCACGGCCTTGCGGCTGCTCGGCTACCTACCCGACAACAACCGGACGATCGCGCCCTTCCACAAAAGCTCGGACCCCGTGGACCGACACACCGAAGATGAACATCGACTCTTTCAACGGACGTTCAACTCGCCGGCGGGAATGAACGCACCGATGGACATCACGCTCTACCTCCAGCAGATCTGCGATCACGGCGAATTCTTCGAGCTCCAGCCCCAACGGGCAAAGAACATGGTCACCGCCTTTGGACGACTCGGTGGTTGGGTGGCCGGCTTCGTCGCCAACAATTCGGCGGTCTCATCGGGACAGATCGATATCGACGCGGCGCTCAAGGCCACGCGATTCATCCGCTTCTGCAACCTCTACAACATTCCCCTGATCTTCATCGAAGACACGACGGGATTTCTCCCCGGAACAGATCAAGAGCGCCGCGGCATCATCATGGCCGGACGTAAACTGCTCGATTCGATCATTGATGTCCGCACGCCGCGCATGACGATGATCATCCGTAACGCTTTCGGTGGAGCCTACGCGGCGTACAACTCGCATTTCGTGGGCTCGGATCTGGTCTTCGCGATGCCCATGGCCCGGGTGGCCGTGATGGGCGCAGCGGGCAAGGACTTCGTCTACAAAGATGAGATGCGGGCGATCGCCGGAGCGCACAAGAAGGCCCTCGCAGGCGGGGCGAGCGAAGCCGAGGCCAATGCCGAACGCGACTTGAAACTCGCAGACTTGACGACGCGATACGAAGACCGACTCATGAACCCGAAGGAAGCACTGTCGCTGGGCAGTGTGAGCCGACTCGTCATGCCGGGCGAGAGCCGACGGGTGCTGGCACGAAACCTGGACTTCTTGATGCGAAAATACGAGCCGACCCCGATGGGTGGCGTGCAACGGGAGCACGAGTAGAAGATGCTGAATCGCAATGGTGAAAAGATTCAAGCAGGACGAGCCGACTCCGAATGGCTGCGAAGCTTCGACGTCAGCGAAGTCAAATGCCTCGTCGTGTGCCGCGGCCCGGTCCGCAAGGAAGCCTTCGACGTCTTCCAGGAGATCGGTGTTCGAGAATATGGAATGCTGCTTTCCGAGAAAGATTCGGTGGTCTATCCGCGATGTCTAGCGCCTGAACTTCGCGACCTCGCCTTCCCGAACAATGTCCATCGCGTCGCCGATTACATGGGCGTGGGCCAGGAAGAAAAACTCGAACGCATCGCAGAAATCGTCGAAATCGCCGAGCGCAACGAATACACCCATATCTTCGCAGGCTACGGATTCATGGCCGAGGACGCCGATTTCGTTTCGGCCATCGAAGCCTCGAGCGTCCAATTCATCGGACCCTCGTCGGACGTCATCCGACGCGCCGGCGCAAAAGACGAGGCGAAGAAACTCGCCCGCGGACTCGGCAACGCGGTCGTTCCCGGCATCGACAACGTCTCCGCTCTCGCCCTTGTCGAACGCGCCAGCAACAAAAAGGCGCTCCTGGCGATCGCCAAAAAGCATCAGCTCGAATTTACCTGGAATCCCGAAAGCGAACTCGTCGAAAACGCCGAGCAGCTTCTTCAGGCCGGCTATGCCACATCGATCGAATTGGTCACGATCACAGAGCTTCAAAAAACCGCAGAGCAACAATCCCATACGATCTGGGAGCAATATCCGGGTAAGCGCATCCGCTATAAATGCATCGGCGGCGGCGGCGGCAAGGGCCAACGGGTCGTCACCGACCCCTCCGAAACCGCGACCGCGGTGATGGATATCCTCGCGGAACAGAAAGTCCTCGAACCCGGATCGAATCGAAATTTCCTGATCGAGCTGAATCTCGAAACGACCCGACACAACGAAATTCAAGTCGTGGGCAACGGCGATTGGGCGATCACGCTCGGCGGCCGTGATTGTTCGATCCAGATGAACGAGCAAAAGCAGCTCGAATTCTCTTTGACCGATGAGTTGTTGGCCAGTGCCGCCGAGGAAATCAAGAATCCGGCCCATCGAGAGAATCTGCAGAAGGAACGCGAAACCCTCGCGGCCATGGAACGCGACGGGGCAAGCTTCGCCGCCGGCGTGGGTCTCGATAACGTCTCGACCTTCGAGTGCATTGTCGAAGGCTTCGATCATTTCTTCATGGAGATGAATACCCGCATCCAAGTCGAACACGGCTGCAGCGAGTTGGCCTACAAGATGCGCTTCGCAAATCCCGACGACCCCGAGGATTTCTTCGACGTCGAGCGTCTGATCGAGATGATGGTCCTGCTAGCGGTGCATGGCCCAAGGATTCCGAAACCAGAGCGCATACTCCGCGCCATCTCCGGCGCAGAAGTGCGCGTGAATGCCGTCAACGCCGCACTCCAACCTCATGCGGGCGGCGTAGTCCGCGGATGGTCGAGCCCGCTGCCCTTCGAGCATCGAGACGACCAGGGCATCGGAACTCGCAATCCCGATACTGGCTCTTTCCCCTACTACAATCTGGCTGGCGCCTACGATTCGAATATCGCGCTGGTGCTATGCGACGGAACCAGCCGTCGCAACAACCTCGAACGGCTCGCAGAGATCCTGCGCCGGATGGAGCTGCGCGGCGAGAACCTCGAAACCAGCGTCCCCCTCCACTACGGACTTGTGAACTGGACGTTGGGGATCGAGCCCATGATGAAGCCGAATACGCGCTTCATGACGCCCTACCTCGCCGGCGTGGGTTCCCTCGAAACGCTCGCTCGCGAGATCGACCTCGGGTTGGCCGCTAAGGAGCTGACGTCTCGAATGTCCGGCGCCTCCGCCAGAAAGGCGCTGGCCGCCCAGGAAACGCTCTTGCTCCGACCACTTGCCAGGCTGTTGGGCGACGCGCATGCACTGGCCGGATTCCTCGGCCTCCATGATGGTCGACTCTGGAAACGCGATGGCGACAAGATCTCGTTCTGCCAAAGCCCAATGCATTTCCTGAAGGCGCTGTATCACTATCTCAATATGGAAACGATCGAGGGCAAGCCGCCCTGCGACATGATCTGGCAAGACGACAACACGCTGCTCGACGGGGCCATCGAATTCTATGACGCCGCGGCGGAAGCGTTCGGAACGCGGAATTGGCAGGAAATTTCGAGTCGGCTCGAGGGCAAGCTGGATGCGAGCCTGGTTGGCGATGATGCGACGCTCTGGGAGGCCTGCCAGGCGAGTCATCGTGGCTTCCAGGTCGGTAACCCTCTGCTCCTGATGATCCCACGGCTGGGCATCCAGAGCGAGTTCCTGGACATCCAGATTGGCGACGACCTCGGACCGATCTTTCCCGAAACATTCATGGATCAGGAACAGGCTCCGATTCTGCGACGCGCACTCGCCCCGCCGCCGAAGGCCAGCGCGAACGAAATCGTGACACCATCGGGTGGCACCTTCTTCGGACGTGAAGCGCCACACCTTCCGCTCATGGTCGAGGAAGGCGAACACTTCGAAGAGGGCCAGCCGCTTTTCATCATCGAAGTCATGAAGATGTTCAACAAGGTCTTGGCGCCCTTCTCCGGCACGCTCAAGAAGAACCTGATGACGGACGCCGACGGCGCGGTCGTCAAGGCCGGACAGATCGTCTTCGAGATTGAGCCCGATGAGATCCTCGTCGAGGAAACCGATGCGGACATTCAAGCCAGGCAACGTCAGGTGACGCTCGCCGCGTTAGGCGACTAGACGCAGCCGTCCTGCCTTTCTGCCGCGCATTCGCTTCTCAATAGAAACCCGCATTTCAACTCGAAATGCGGGTTTTCTCTTCACCGTTTCGATTTGAAAGCCGAATGGCGGAAGGTCGTCACAATACACGCAATCACATACCGCGTGGTCTCTGGGAGGGGACTGACTGCGCTGGCTCGAGAAGAGGCCAGGTCATGTCCATCCGCATCGGCTCAACGGGAATTTCTCTGGGCGCCATCCGCTCGCTCAGACGCGCAGAGAGCGTCATCGCACAATCGAGCGCCCGACTCGCTTCGGGATTCAGGATCAACCGCGCCTCGGACGATGCAGCCGGCCTCGCCGTCTCCGAACGCCTGCGAGCCAGCATCGCGAGCCTCGGCCGAGCCCAATTCAATACCCAGGACGGCATCTCGCTTGCTCAGGTCGCGCAAGGTGGTCTCAGCGAAATCTCCTCCCTGCTCTCGGATGCCCGAGCACTGGCTGTTCAATCCTCGACGGGAACGCTCGGGAGCCAGACCCGGGCTCAACTCGACAGTCAATTCCAGGCAATCCTCTCCGACATCGACGCCATCGCCAACACGACGAGCTTCGGTTCCTTCAATCCCCTGGCCGACAGTACTTTACAAATCGAGCTAGCCGTCGGAACGCAGGCCGGGGATACGATCACGATCTCCGGTGCCGACGCCAAGACCGCTGCCATCGGCCTGGGCAGCCTCGATATCGCGACCTCCGGTGCGGCCGCCAGCGGCATCGCGACCCTCGATACCGCAATCGGAGAGGTCTCCGCGCTGGCGGCCCAATTCGGCATCGCCGAAAACCGACTCGAATCGCGATCCCGGCTTCTCGGCATACAGATCGAGGCCAGCGCCGCCGCTGAATCAAGAATTCGGGACACCGACTTCGCACTGGAGAGCGCTCGGCTCGCCCGCGCCCAGATCCTCCAACAAACCTCGATCGCCGTCCTCGGACAAGCCAACAACGACCTCAAACTCGTGTTGCGGCTACTCGAATGAGCTTCGTCGGTCGGCCGGGCGCAAGAACTCACGGCCGATCGCTGGCCGTCGCGGCTGACAAAGCGTAGACTGCCCTCGTTCCAGACCGTCCGCGCTGCTCCGAACCGCTGGTCCTGCCCTCGACCCGGATCCCGTTGGCGTCTACCTGCTCCACGTGCGCTCTTCTCGTCTTGACGAATCTTGGCCACTGCCAACTCAGTCGATACGGGGCCCGGCCAGGAGGTAGGAGACATCAAGCCGACACGCCGATCCGCGGCGAGAACAGCCATGCGGCCCCCCGATCCCCGATCCGGGCAAGCGCGGCATAGCAAGATGGCTCCGGTCATCCTGAGGCTCCGATGTTTTCCTTGAGAGGTGGTCCCGCCCATTCCGATGCGCGGCGAGAGCGAACCCTGAAGCGATTGCGCTCAATTGAGCCAACGCTGACTGGACTCGAATGCGAGTTCGTCCTCTTCGTCGAAACGACACGCGACCTCGATCCGACCGAGCGCGCGCGACTCGATTCTCTCATCCATGAGACCGATGCCAGTCCCAGGACAGCAGCCAACCCCAAGGCAAAGGCCAACGCCATCGCCCCACAGACAGACTCGCGCGTTGAGACCCCGGCGAAGGATTCCTCGAATCGCGCGATCGAGATCTACGTCGTACCGCGAATCGGCACGATCTCGCCCTGGTCCTCGAAGGCGACCGAGATCGTCCATCGTTGTGGACTCGACGCGATCCGCCGAATCGAACGCGGGATGGTCTATCGATTGGCTGGCATCGCGACGATCGAGGCGGCCCTCGACCTCGGCCCCGCACTCCACGACCGAATGACCGAGAGTCTGCTAACCGATCTCGAATCGGCCAGCGCGCTCTTCAATCATGCCGATCCCGCCCCCTTCCGTCGAATCGACGTACTCGGCCGAGGGCGAGACGCGATTCGCGAGGCGGACCGCGACCTCGGCCTGGCGCTGGCCGACGACGAGGTCGACTATCTGGTCCTGGCCTTCCGAGAACAGGGGCGCAATCCGACCGATGTCGAATTGATGATGTTCGCCCAGGCCAACTCGGAACATTGCCGCCACAAGATCTTCAATGCCGACTGGACCATCGATGGAAAGCAGCGCGACACTTCGCTCTTCTCGATGATCCGAAATACCACCACGCAATCCCCCGACGGCGTCCTGTCCGCCTACTCGGACAATGCCGCCGTGATCGCGGG
This sequence comes from uncultured Spirochaetaceae bacterium, assembly GCA_964565565.1. Taxonomy (GTDB): domain Bacteria; phylum Myxococcota_A; class UBA9160; order UBA9160; family UBA4427; genus UBA4427. The sequence continues at coordinate 7,180 of CAZMFM010000149.1, forward strand.
AGGCGATGGCGGTCGTTTTCAGCCCGATCCGAAAACGAGACGTTATGCGCAGGTCGATGAGCCCGCACAGATCTTGATGAAGGTCGAAACCCATAACCACCCGACCGCGATCTCGCCCTTCCCGGGCGCCGCCACGGGATCGGGCGGTGAGATCCGAGACGAAGGCGCGACGGGTAGAGGGGGAAAACCGAAAGCGGGACTCACCGGATTCTCGGTTTCAAATCTTCTTCTTCCCGATGCACGAAAGCCCTGGGAACTCGACCCTGGCAAGCCGTCGAGAATCTCGTCGGCCCTCGACATCATGCTCGAAGGTCCGATTGGCGGCGCCGCCTTCAACAACGAATTCGGCCGCCCTGCCCTGGCCGGCTATTTCCGAACCTATTGCCAGGAGATAGAGGGAGTCGACGGCCCCGAGGTTCGCGGCTATCACAAGCCGATCATGTTGGCCGGTGGTCTCGGAAACGTTCGGCCGATGCACGTTGAAAAGGACATGACACCGGCCGGCGCGAAAGTCATCGTATTAGGCGGCCCCGCCATGTTGATCGGCCTTGGTGGAGGAGCGGCCTCCTCTATGGCGACCGGCACGAGTCATGAGAATCTCGACTTCGCCTCGGTACAGCGTGGCAATCCGGAAATCGAACGTCGCTGCCAAGAAGTGATCGACTGCTGTGTCGCCCTGGGCGACGAGAACCCGATCATCTCGATCCACGACGTCGGAGCCGGCGGCCTCTCGAACGCCATCCCGGAAATTCTCGACCAGAGCGGGCGCGGCGGCACGATCGATCTCCGTGCGATCCCCAACCTCGAACCGGGCATGACTCCGCTGGAAATCTGGAGCAACGAAGCCCAGGAACGCTACGTGCTCACGATTCCGCCCAATCGGATCGAAGAATTCGAAGCGATTTGCCAAAGAGAACGGTGCCCCTTCGCGATCGTCGGCGAGGCCACCGAGGATCGCCACCTCCTGGTCGAGGACGCGCAATTCGCGAACGACCTCGAGGGCGACACTTCAACCCACCCGGCGAGCCCGTCACGCCCAATCGACGTCCCTCTTGCGGTCATCCTCGACAAACCACCGAAGATGCATCGCGACGTCAAGCGCGCCGAAAAGCCGGCCCTGGACTTCCCCTTCGATCAACTCGATCCCAAGGAAGCGGCCAGTCGTCTTTTGCAACTGCCCACGGTCGGAGACAAGACCTTCCTGATCTCGATCGGTGACCGCAGCATCACGGGCCTGGTCGCGCGTGATCAAATGGTGGGTCCCTGGCAGGTTCCAGTCGCCGATGCGGCGATCACGGCCGGGGGCTATTCGACGTTTACGGGCGAAGCGATGGCCATCGGCGAACGCACTCCGATTGCACTACTGGACACGAAGGCCTCGGCGCGCATGGCCGTCGGAGAGGCTCTGACCAATCTGGCCTCGGCGCCCGTGCCGTCGCTTCGCTTCGTGCGTTTGTCGGCCAATTGGATGGCGCCCGCTGGCCATGTCGGCGAGGACGCCCGGCTCTTTGATGCCGTCGAAGCCGTCGGACTCGAACTCTGCCCAGCGCTCGGCGTCGCGATCCCGGTCGGCAAGGACTCGATGTCCATGCGTACGGTTTGGAGTGAGGACGGTGAAGAGAAGAGCGTCACCTCACCACTCTCCTTGATATAAATGTCAGATACATACTTAAAAATTATACCAGTAGATTTAATGCTTATCCCTGAACAATCAACTTATAAAGATGCAATTGAATTGCTTGAAAAATACACACCTGATGGTGAAGGGGCTGAAATAGAAGTATATGAAAATGTTCAGTTTATTGATCAAGGGGAAAATATCGAGGAAATTATTTGTCCATCTTGTCAATCCATACTAAAAATAGCTTCAAATAACGAGGAAGAAACAGATTGCGAAAAGGTATACGAACAAATTAGTTTACAGTCTGAGAATGAAACATTAGAAAATAGCGTAATTAATATGCCTTGTTGTAGTAATGATGTAAAAACAGTTTCTTTAAAATTTAAATGGCCAGCTGGTTTTTCAAAATTTGAACTGTCGGTAATGAATCCAGACATTAGCGAACCATTAGAAGAAAACAAGTTACAAGCATTAGAGAAAGTGTTGAAGTGCGAGCTGAAGCAAATATGGGCACACTATTGAAATGCCATAACAAGCCGTTTAAACCGCATCGCATTCCATGCGCTGCTCGGACAATTACCCGCTCGCTTTGCTCACGTGTAATTGCCGTTTAACTGTAACGTTAGCTTTATAAGTCATTAGCATAAAAATTAAAAACATATATATTCGCTTGCAACTAAGCAACATAAAAGAACAATAGGGGAAGCATAGGCTTCATACCCAAATGGTGGCAATCAGAGGTCGGCTCGCTTAAAACGAATCAACCATCAGGAAGCGAAACCTTTTAGGGTGTTAATTGCGGGTATTAGTAAACTCCGCTATATTAAAAAACACGTTTAGGCCGTACGGTTACGAATATGCAAACCACTTATGAAACAACAAACAAAGTTCGAGCTAACCAGTCGTTCAAGTTCGCTCACTTTGTTCGCCGGACAACCACCCGCGCGCTTTGCTTGCGGCTGGTTGCCGCTTAACTCTAACGTTAGATGTAATAAAAAAATGAAAGAATCACCTAAAATTCACAGAATTATTAAA
>CAZMFM010000150.1:0-9544 GCA_964565565.1 uncultured Spirochaetaceae bacterium
GCATCCGGTAGGGGGGGATGCCGTCCGGGACCGAGGACATACCCGCGATCGGTCCGGGGCTGCCTCCGCCGAGATAATATTGCTGCCAGCCGAACATGCCGGAAACGAGCTTGCCCTTTGGATAGTCGGCGTTCTTCGATTCGATCACCTGTCCGACCGTCGAAGCGCGCATCACCTCACCGATGCCGACCGGCGGGATATAGCTGGGGACGTCGTTCAGCCAGCCGCGCATCGCGGGTTCGAAGGCGAGATAGAGATTTCGGACCAGGACCTCATCGTCTTGAAGATCGCGGACCGCTTCCTCTTTGTGTTCGAAATCCGATTCCTTGACCATGCCCTCTGGCCGCTTGGCCAGGACCCATTGTCCGTTCGTGCGTGTCATGTCTTCATCCTTTCATTCATCGAGTCTTGGCCCCGCTAGTCCCGTCGACTAACGCGCCGCCCGCTCGATGCCGAGTTCTTGCAAGATTTCGTCCGTGTGCTGACCGTGTGTCGGCGCCGGACGGGCAAGGGTGGTGGGGGTTTTGTCGAACCGCGCTGCGGCCCGGGCCTGTCGGATGCGGCCGGCGACCGGGTGATCGGACTCGACGATCAATTCGTTCGCCAGCACCTGTGGGTGGCGGATGACTTCGGAGAGCGGAAGGATCGGTGCGCAGGGGACTTGTTCGGCGTCGAGCTTCTCGAGCCATTCGCTCGTGGTCTGGGTCTTCAAGACGTCGGCGGTCTGGTCGAGGCGTTCCTTGGCGTAGGCGACGCGTCCGCCCGCGGTCCTGAACCGATCGTCGTCGAGCCATTCGGGATGTTCGAGCGCGCGGGCGAGCCCTTGCCATTCGGAATCCGAAACTGCGCCCGCCGTCATCCAGCCATCCGAGGTTTCGAAGACGAGGTCCTGGGCCAGAGCGTTGCGCGGTGTGTCGCTTTCTTCGCCGACGAAGGTATAACCGGCGAAACCCTCGGGCCAGGAAAGCGCGATCATCGCGTCGATCATGGAGAGTCGAACGTGTTGACCTTCGCCGGTGCGTTCGCGGGCGAGCAGGGCGGCGGTGATGGCTTGTGCGGCGGTGATCGCGGTGACCTTGTCGGGAATGATCAGGCGCATCATGCGCGGTCGTCCGACGCCGCGGTTGCCCTGGATGGTGGCGAGTCCGGACAGGGCCTGGACGATCGGATCGTAGACGCGCTTGCCTGCGTAGGGTCCCGTCTCGCCAAAGCCCGTGATCGAGACGTAGATGAGATCCGATTTGATCTTGCGCAGGTCTGCTTCGCCGATGCCCATGCGCTCGACGACGCCCGGTCTGAAATTCTGGACGACGACGTCGGCGGTCGCGATCAATTTCCGAAAGGCATCGAGATCGACGCTGTCCTTCAAGTCGAGGACGATCGAGCGTTTGTTTCGATTCGTCGTCGCAAAGGTCGCCGTGATGCCCTCGCGCGGTCGCCCGAGCAGTCGAACGAGATCGCCAATGCCCGGCGCCTCCACCTTGATGACGTCGGCGCCCTGGTCCCCGAGCAGCCCCGTCGCCATTGGACCGGAGATCATGGTCGTGAGATCGACGATTCGATAGCCCGAAAGCGGGCCGGCTTGCTGGGGTTGCGTAGACATGGATGGGGGGCTCCAGGCTGTGGGGTGAAGAGAGGGGTCGGACAGGCGTAGGGGAGACGCTAGCAACTGAAATCCGGGTCTACCGATGGGGCTGAATCGGGTATTCTGGGGCCATGGACCAATCCGACGCCTCCCGCGGAGACTCCCCCGAAGCTTCGAACGATGAACGTTTGGTGCCGCAGTCCGGCTCTCTACCGCCGGGAGTCGTCGCCTTTGTAAAGCGCGACTGTCCGACCTGCGAGTTGGTCGTGCCGGTGCTTCAGGCCATCGCGAAAAAGGTCCCGCTCACCGTCTATACCCAGGACGATCCCGAATTTCCGTCGGGCCTCGAGGCAATCGACGACACGGATCTCAGCATCTCCTGGCATAACGAGATCGAGGCCGTGCCGACGCTGCTTCGCATCGACTCGGGTCGCGAGGTCGAGCGCGCGATCGGCTGGCATCGCGGCGAATGGGAAGCGCTGACCGGCGTCGAGGACCTCGGCCCGGGGCTGCCCGAGCTTCGCCCGGGCTGTGGCTCGTTGTCCGTCGATCCTGTTCGCGGGCCGGAACTGGCGATTCGCTTCGGTAAGTCGAAGCTTCGTGCGCGACGCGTCGAAGTCGCGGAACTCGAAGATGAGATGCAGGCTTGCTTCGATCGCGGATGGAGTGATGGATTGCCGATCGTGCCGCCGACGGAGGCGCGGGTGCTCGCGATGCTCGAAGGCACGACGCGCGCACCCGAGGAGATCGTGGCGACCGTTCCCCCCGACCTCGTTCCCTGCAGTGTCGAGAAGGTGGCCATCAACGCCGTGATGGCGGGGTGTAGGCCTTCGTATCTTCCCGTCGTACTGGCGGCGGTCGAGGCGGCTTGTACCGACCAATTCAATATTCATGGATTGTTGGCGACGACGATGTCGGCGGGGCCAGTGTTGATCGTGAATGGCCCGATTCGCAAGCAGATCGGAATGAATTCGGGGAAGAATGTATTAGGCCAGGGCAATCGTGCGAACAGTACGATCGGCCGCGCGCTGCAATTGGTGATTCGCAACGTGGGGGGCGGTCGTCCGGGGGAAGTCGATCGTGCGACGCTCGGTAATCCCGGCAAGGTCGGCTTCTGCTTTGCGGAAGATGAGGAAGGCTCGCCGTGGACGCCTCTTTCGGCGGATTTTGGATTCGACGAGGGCACGAATACGATCACGCTCTTTCCGGGTGAGGGGCCGCGAACGATCTTCGATCAACTCTCGCGCGAACCCGAATCCCTGGCGCGAAGTATCGCCGCGAGCTTACGGACGATGTATTCGCCCAAGGCGGCGCTGGCCTTTGACGTCATCGTGATCGTCTCTCCCGAACATTCCCGAATTTTTCGCGAAGCCGGTTGGTCGAAGGATGACCTGCGTGCAAAGTTGCATGAGCTGACGCTGATTCCCGGCGAAGAAATCGTGCGCGGCGCACTCGGCATCGCCGAAGGGCTGCCCGAAAGCGTGCGCGAACACTCGATTCCAAAATTCCGGCCCGACGGTCTGCACATCGTGCATGCCGGTGGCGGCGCCGGACTCTTCTCGGCGATCATTGCCGGGTGGGCCAACGGCGAGATCGGTAGCCAGACCGTCTCATGGGAGATTAAATCATGACGATTCTTCTCGATCCAACCAGCGAGCGCGTTCCCGCGGAGCGACCGCGCGCTGAACGACTCACGACCCTCGCCGGCCAAACCGTCGGTCTGCTCGATATCGCCAAGATGCGCGGAGACCTTTTTCTCGACCGCCTCGAAACGAGACTGACCGAGCAGGGCGCCAAGGTCATTCGCTACAAGAAGCCGACCTTCACCAAGCCTGCACCCGTCGACCTTCGACACGAGATCGCGGAACAATGTGATGCCGTCGTCGAAGCCCTGGCCGATTGAGGCAGCTGCACGTCGTGCAGTGTGCACGACATGACTGATCTCGAAGATCGCGGCATTCCGAGCGTATTCATCTCGACCGTTGAGTTCATCGACGCGGCGGACGTCCAGGCGAAGGCATTAGGCACAACGCCGAGTGCCGTCTATGTCGAACATCCGATCCAGGATCGGACAGACGAAGAGATGGCCACGATCGCCGACAAGGCGGTCGCGGAGATCGTCTCCAAGCTCGTAGCGGCCTGACTAGAACGCATCGAGATCCTTTGCGACCGTCGGTTCGGCTTGGGTTCAGCGCTCGAAGCACCAACGGAATCTTGGATGCAAGGGATGCAACGCCGGGGCGAACAATTTGGCTTCCGATACGTTCAGATTAGATGACGGTTTTCCTCGGTGAATTTCGCAGGTGAGACGGGCGGTAGATGGGCTACGTGCGAAGCGTTCGGTGTTTTCTGCAGCAATTTGGGGACCACTCAAAATGAGAGCCGAACTCGTCATTGGAGCCGTAGTCGCTTCCGCAGCTTCTGGATGCGCTCTCACGCCACCGACTGCCTTCCCGGACGGGGCTCTACCGCTCGACGTAGCAGCTCGGGTGGAGGGTGCCGCGCAAATCTCTTTCGGCGCGGACATCCGCGTAAGCATCGAGGCAATCAACGGCGAATCAGAATTGTATTCGTGGCGCTCGGGCCGCTCCTACGTCCTGCTCGCTCCCGGAACCTACACCTTCGATGTACGGTACAAATCCCGCCTCAATCAGGCAGGCCTTGTACAGGCTGCGATCAACATTGGCGAATCGAGCCGCAACGCTGGAACATCGCGAAAGCTACGATTCCGGGTGAGCAACGGACACGCCTATCACATCCACTACAGCGATTCGCCAGTTCGCTACTTTCTCGACAGGTTGCCGATTGCCGAAGCCGCGAGTCCGGCGCCTTGGGATCCTCCTTGGGATGCAACGGAGTGCGTTTCCAGGCCACCCTCGCCGGATATCCTCTACTGCGTGAGCCCTGATGATGAGTAAGTCAGCGCTGCTTGGCCTTCAACTAGCAGTTGTTTCCGGTCTGGCGTGTGCGCCGGCGATCACGTTCCTCCCCCTCGACCAGGGACCGACCGTCATTGCTCGCGATCAAGATTGCGACATACAATGGCTCGATCGGTCTGATCAGATCGATCGGCCCCATGTTCGTCTAGGTGAACTATTCGTCGGAGAGGGCGGCTTGACGGTCGATTGTGCAGAGCCTCGCATGCGAGAGCTCATCGTGAGCAACGCCTGCAAGAGGGGCGCCCATGCGGTCGTTGTTCTATCCATTCGAGCACCAAGCATCGCCTCGTCCTGCACGCAAATGCGAGTCGGGCTCGTCCGGTACACTGACTCGTAGTAGTCGGTGATATTGTGCCGCGCGCGATCGAAGCCCAATCCCTAACAGATTCTGGTCGATCGTTTCGCCCTGGCTGCCGTTGCGTCAATGCTCCTAGACAGGCAGCGAGTGCCCCGCGGCGCTGTCCTTGAGTCTCTACTTCGTCTGGAAGCGTTGTTGTTGTTGTTGTTGTTGTCGCGATCGATGATGTCGATCCCGTAGACGGGTCCGGCGGGCGATGATTGGCGGGCAGGCGCGACGCCTAGAAATATCGAAGGATGCTCTTCGGGTGTTTCACCTTGAGTGCGCGGTAGGCGATACAGACCGGGTAGAGCAGGGCCGTTGTGATGCCCGCGGCCAGATAGGCTTCGGAAAGCCCTCGCATTCCGACGCCCCCCGTCCACAAGACCGCCGAGCCGCCCAATATGATGAGATGGGCCATGTAGAAGAAGAGCGGCGTCTGCCCGAAGACGAGCAGTGGGTTGTTGGGAGACGGCTTACCTCGCATGCTTCGCTCGAAGCGCATGAAGAGAAGCAAGAAGAACGCCATCAATCCCAGTTCCATGAGCGAATAGACCAGGGCTGGTGGGTATTTACTCATGTGAAGCCACTGCACGACAGAGGTGTCGTCTCGCAGCAGGCCGAGATTCCCGTAGCCATTCTTTGATCGGATGAAGGCCCAGAGCAGCAAGGCGGTCAGGCTCGACAAGAGAAGGAGCTTCTCCGTGTCCTCGTGTCCCTTCTTTGTGTCTGGACGCGCGGACAAAGAGCGTCCGAAGGCCCAGCCGAGAATCATCATCGCGAGCCAATGGGTCATCGGATAGAAGACGAGCAAGGAGCCCTTGGCGCCCGCGGTAAAGAAGAGGAGTTCGAAGACGGAGCGATCCCCGGCAACACCCGATCCGCCGGCGGTGACCGTGATCGGAAAGAATTGAGCGAGGACCCATTCGCTTCCGATCAGCCAGCCGAGCGCCATGAGGACCAGAACCGTCGTCGGCAAACGGCGCAACGCGACCATCGCCACCATCGACGCGCCGATCGCGAAGAGCACCTGCAGGAAGGGCGTACCCATCCCCGACATCATCGACAGGAATCCCTCGCAGGCAAAGATCACGGCGGCCCGGATCAGCAGATGCCGATCGAAGTCGAGGTCGCCCAGGCCCCGGCTGCGGCGTTTCTCGAGGCTCATGGCGAGGGAGGTGCCCGAGAGGAAGAGAAAGGTCGGCGCACAGAGATGGGTGATCCAGCGCGTATAGAATTGCAACGTGTCGAGGGGGCTGCCTGGAATCCAGAGCGGGGCCCCGGTCTCGGGGTCGAGCAGGTAGGCGGAATCCGCGGCGAGGCGGCCGCCATTCCAGGCCATGGACGCATGGTCGACGACCATCAAAATCATAACCAGGCCGCGCATCCAGTCGATCGCGGCAATTCGAGTCGGTGTGTTGGGGTTCATGGCCGGCCGATCATAGTCTGCGAGGGAATCGCACGCTTCTCTCTATTCAACTCAACTCCCCCTTCCATACTTCGTGGCATATTGCTCCGTGTTTCTTCCGATGTCGGACGTGCAGTGGTGAGTGGGCGGGCGTCGAGTCATGTAGGATCCCGCCGTGAACGATGAACGGCTGCCCCTGCATTTGAAGCTGATCTACGGATTCGGTGACCACCCGATCAATGTGGCATTGGTCGCCTTGACGATGATCTTTCCCTTCTATTTGACGGATGTCGTCGGTATGCGCTTCGGGCTGGCGGGGTTGGTGCCCCTGGCCGGTCGCATCGTCGATGCGGTGACCGATGTCTGGATGGGAAGGATCTCGGACCGAACGACCTGGAAGGGTGGCCGGCGTCGCCCCTATCTCTTGATCGGCGCCGTGCCCTTTGGCATTTCGTTTGCCGCCATCTGGTCTGTCCCGGAAATCGAAAATACAGCACTGCAATTCGCGGTCTATGTCGGGATCTACGTCGTGCTGAGTATCAGCATGACGGTGGTTGCGATTCCCTATCAGGCGCTGCTCCCGGAGCTGACGTCGAGCTATCACGAACGGACTTCGCTGGCGACTTTTCGATCGGTGTCCTCGATCCTCGGCACCTTCGTAACCGTTCTCTTCTTCCGTGAGATCGTCGACTGGCTCGGAGGAGACGCTGCCGCGTGGTCGATGACCGGTGTTATTTTTGGATTCTGGATCGTCTGGCCGTGGCTTCCTATCTGGTGGACGACCTATGAAAAGACGAGTGCGCCGGTCGATTCGGTCATCTCGGTCCGCGAATCGTTTCGCCTGCTAGGCGAGAACCAGAGCTTCAAGCGCTTGATCGTGCTCTATACCTTCGGTCGAGTTGCCCTCGATCTTCCGATGGCGCTCTTCCTGCACTATTTCACCTACGCGCTCGGGCATCCCGAATACTTCGCGCCGGTGCTCTTTGTCTACCTCTTGTCGGTGATGCTTTCGATGCCCCTTTGGCTTCGCTTCTCGCGCGGCCGCGACAAGAAGACGACCTATCTCTATGGCTGTGTGGGTTGGGTCTTCGGACTGCTCTGTCTCTTCATCAACCAGCCCGAATGGCCCTTCTGGATCATCCTCTTGTCGACGGCACTCTCTGGTGCGGGTTATTCGGCAGCAGACATGATCCCGTGGTCGATGATCGCCGATGTGGCAGACGAGGATGAGATTCTTTCCGGTGAGCGGCGCGAGGGGCTTTACGTCGGCGTATTTACCTTTCTCCGGAAGCTGGCCGGCGCAATCGGCGTCGCCGTGGCCTTTGGCATCCTTGATTGGGTGGGGTTCAAGAGTGCCGAGGGCAATAGCGAACAGACGCTATGGGTCTTGCGTGGGGCGACCGCGCTGATTCCCGCCGCCATGGTGGTGGCCAGCGCATGGGTCGCTAGAAAATATCCGCTGAGTCACGACCGCCATCGGGAAATCCTGAATGAGCTCGAGCATCGGCGTGCCAAGGGCACGACCTTGTCTTTGGTCGAATGAGCTTGAATGACATCGGCTGAGATCGGCTGAGATCGGCTGAGATCGGCGGAGGTTGGTTGATGTCGGTCGGGGTCAGAGGTCGAATGGCGTCGGCCGGGACGGTCGGTCGCCGGGCTGAGCCCGTTCCGCCTAATGGACTGAATCCGCCGCACCGCCATCGATGCGGATATTGGCCGCGTTGATGTAGCGGGCCTTATCGCTGACGAGGAAGGTCACGAGATTCCCGATGTCTTCGGGCTCGCCGATGATACCGGCGGGGTTGGACATCGGACGGTCGCCACTGGCAAAACGCTTCTCGACGTTTGGCCAATCAGTGGCTTCGCCCGCCTTGGCGGCGCGGCGCGTGAACATCTCTTTGATCTCGGCGGTTGCGATGATGCCGGGGCTGACGCAGTTCACTGTAATTCCGGTGTGGGCGAGTTCCTTGGCGAGGGAGACCGTCATGTTGATGAGCGCCGTTTTCGAGGCGTAGTAGTGGGGCATGCGTGAATTCGGGCGCGCGTAGCCGACGGTGCTGACGAAAAGGATTCGCCCCCAGCCACGAGAACGCATGCCGGGCGCGAAGGCCTGGACCAGCCGTACTCCGGACAAGACATTCTTCTGGTAGATGTCGACCCAGTCCTCGGTCGAACTCTCCCAGCTTCCGCCCTCGGCTACGCCATAATTGTTGATCAGGATGTCGATCTCACCCACCGTCGCAGCGACATCGGCGGCGCCCTCGTCGGTGCGAATATCCCCGACCACGGCGTGCGCGTCTCGACCCGCTTCGCGAATCGACATGGCGACGGCATCGGTCGGCTCGGTCTCGAAGCCATGGATCCAGACCGTCGCACCTTCGGCTGCGAGCACGCGGGCCAGTCCTGCCCCGGTTCCCCGGTAGCTGCCAGTCACCAACACTCGTTTTCCGCTCAGTTCCAGGTCCATCGCGACTCCGTCCGATCTGTCCGAAGAGACGGGATCGTCACCCTTCGGAGAGGTTGCGGCGCGGGATCTTCAGGGTCCCTTCGCTTCGCCGATGGGCTCCATGCTAGCGCTGAGGGATCGAAACTTGTCTCGCCTCCTGGTTGAACGGGCGTCAAGCGCTTTGCATGAACGGGTTCCTACTCGTCCTCATCCATGCATTGATGAGCTTCATGCTCTTCGCGCCAGCGGTCTTCGGGCAAATGTCCGAGCCGGAGGGCAGCATGACCGGTGTGGCCGGGGCCAGCATGCTGGCCGGCGTATTCGGCTTCGTCTTCTTGTGGGCCTACAGCCTGTAGCTTCCAGACCCATCTGTGTGAAGATAAGCGGTTCATCGCCTATATCACGTCACGCCGAGTCCTCATCTGGGCACTGCTCTTCGGGGGCGTGCACCTGATCTGCATGGGCTATTGCGGTTGGACCAATCCGGCGGGCTGGCAGTGGGGACTTCCGCCGATCGGCCTCGTGGCTTTCTCCTTCTTCACGCTCGGAACCCTGCTGAATCGGTTCGGACGAGAATCGCCCCGGAAGGTGTCGCCAAAGTTTGCCGGAGCCGCACCGCCGAGGATATGCTCTGCCCGGACAAAGCTGGAAGAATGATCTTCGCGGAGAGGTAGCCAAGCGGTTGACGGCACCGGTCTTGAAAACCGGCAGGGTGCAAGCCCTCGTGGGTTCGAATCCCACCCTCTCCGCCAGACCCCAGTGGCCCAAGCGAAGCGGGCCACCGGGGTCTGGCGTTTCGGGGTTGGGAGGCCATGCCACAGCCGAGCCT
>CAZMFM010000151.1:0-9404 GCA_964565565.1 uncultured Spirochaetaceae bacterium
AATAGCAACCGCTCAGCCCTGCGCGTACGACGGGGAAAAGGGGACGGGACCTTCCAGCCCGCCTCGGTGCTGTCATCCGGCCTGACGCCGGCCTCCGTCGCCCTGGCCGACCTCGACGACGACGGCAACCTCGATATCGTCGCCGGCCACTACCCCAGCAATGTGAGCGTTCGGCAAGGAAACGGCGACGGCACATTTCAGAGCGCAACCGCCTATCTGGTGGGTGCCGGGCCAGCTTCGATCGCAATCGTCGACGTCGGAGGCGACGGAATTCTCGATGTCGTTACCGGCAATGTGACCAACTCCGACGTGACCGTGCTCTTTGGCGTCGGCGACGGCAGCCTTCAGAAAGCGTTCTCCTTGACTCCGGGGGAATCCGCAGGAGCGCTCGTCGTGACAGACCTCGACGGCGATGCCCAACCCGATGTTGCGATCCTGAGCAGAGCCCGCGATGAAGTCAGTGTGCTCTTGAATCTACGTGACGCCGCCGCTGCCCCGAGCGTTCCGACGCAATCCCTCGCGGGAACCTGGTTGTTGGTGGTCACTGTGCTCGCGCTGCTCGGATTCTGGCTGCGCCACCAGCCTTCAGTTCTCGAATAGCCCGGAGGTCGCAGCAGCAGCAATTCAAGGATGATGCCGACGCCTTGGAAGCCGAACTGGGCTTCTAGAAACCGGCCTGTAACGGGTCGACTCTGGGAATCATTTGCGAAGCGCACGGATGGTGCGGAGCAATTCGAGGCGCGCTCGCTTCGACTTCTTGCCTTCTGGGCCGTGCGTCGCGTTTCGCGTCAGCAGCCGAAGCCGCTGTCGGTCGGCCTCCGGAAACTCCACCATCAAGGCTTCGATCGCCGTATCCCCTTGCTCAAGGATGCGGTCGCGCCAGGCCTCTATGCGTTTTTCTTCCTGCACGCCTGGGGCATCGAGCCGCTTGCGCGATTCCACTCGCGCTCGGATTGCCTCGTGATCCTCGCCCCGCAACAACTGACCGATCAATCTCGTCTGACGCCCCCGCGACCGCGTCTTCAGCCGTTGGCACACATCAATCTCTTCTCGAAGCCGTTCTGGCAACTCGAGTCGATCCAATTGGCGCGCCGAGAGCAGAGTCAATTCCAGGCCCAGTCGCGTCACGGCCGCGGCGGCCTGGGTCTGCTGCGTACGCGTGAGCGACGGCTCATGGGAATCCAGAGTGCGCTCTTCGCCGCTGTCCTCATCTCCGATGTGACGACGGGCCGTCATTTGGGCGTGCTCGCCTTGCGCGGTCGCCGGCGCCTTCGTCTCGGGCGAACGGGTCGATCTGGGCCTACACCCTCTCCATCAACGCCCGTCTTCCTGGGCTTCGCCCGGCCCTCAGCGCCTGTAGCCTTGGCGTTGCCCTGTGCATCCTTCGATCCAGATTCGCTTTGGGCCTTCGCTCGAGTTCCACTGCGCGCCCTCCTACGCCTCCGGCGAGGGTTGCTCGCAGGTCGATCTCCCGTGGTTCCCTCCCCGGCTGCGGTCTCTGCTCGTGGCGCAGCAGGCTTTTTCTTCGCACCGCCCCGCGACTTCCCGGGCTTCGCCCGCCGCGACTTTCGAGCGCCCGCCTTGACCGGCTTGGCCGCCGGCCGAGGTCTACGCTCCGCGCTGAAGTCGACGACCTTTCGAAATGGAGTCGGCTCGGCTCGGTCCCGATGCGCCTGGGCAGCCGTTTCGAATGCTTCGTCTTCGTCGACCTCTCCCAACCCGCGACGCTCCTCCTCATCCCGATCGGCGTCCTTGATCAACGCCATCACCTCGCGCGTGTCGGCTTTGCCCACCGGGGTCTTATGAACTCCTGTCAACTTCGTCGCCGGCGTGAGTTTGTTCTTCTGATAGAGCGACCAGATTTCCTGGCCATATGGCCGTACGGGTTCATCCGGCGCGAAGCGCGCAAGAAAGCGATTGAGGTTCTCGACGTCGCGTAGGAAGAGTTTTTCGCCGTTTGGATTCTGCGTTGGATCGACCGATTGGGGGAAGTCGATCACGACCGGACCGTCGGCACTCATCAGGACATTGAAGTCCGAGAGATCGCCATGAACCACGCCCGCACATAACATGCGTACGACTTCTCGAATCAGCGCCTGGTATATTTCGCGTGCCTCCCCCGGCGTAAAGGTCAGATCACCCAGGCGCGGCGCCGCCTGACCCTCGGCATCCTTCACCAATTCCATCACCAGCACGCCCTCGACGAAATTGATCGGCTCGGGCACACGAACCCCGGCATCGCGCAGGCGGTAGATCATGTCCACCTCCGTGCTCCGCCAGGCGTCCTCATCCTTCTTGCGACCATGCTGCGAGCGCTTGTTGATGGCCCGCTGATCCCGCGTATTGCGGGTCCGGCGCCCTTCCGTGTAGTCGGAGCGATGCTTGAAGGTCCGCGCATTGGCCTCTTTGTAGACCTTGGCGACGCACTCCTCGCCTCCGGCGACGACAACGAAGACCTGTGCCTCCTTGCCGCTCATCAGAGGGCGAATGACTTCTTGGATGATTCCGTAGTCCACCAGAGTCTCGAGACTCTCGGGTGCTTTCATGCTCGCTTCAATCTTTTCGAGGAGAGAAATCTGCTCAATGGCGGCTGCGGGAAGATCCTCGCCTATTCCGAGCGATTCCGCCAAGAATCCGCGCGCAAGGGCGTGCGGACTGGAACTCCGTCCAATTAGAGACCGAGCGCGAGAAGCCCCGGGTAGTCCTCGGGACGCGGCCCCTTCGCCCACAAGAATTTCCGGTCCTGCGCGTCGATGGCCACGTCATTGATGCTTGCTTGACGCCATCGCATCAAACCGTCGTCGTCAAATGCCCAATTTTCATTGCCGTAGGCGCGGAACCAATTCTCACCCTGATCTTGCCATTCGTATTGGAAGCGCACGGCGATCTGATTCTGGTCGAAGGCCCAGAGCTCCTTGATCAGGCGATAGACCCTTTCCTTCTGCCACTTGGCGGTCAGGAATTCAACGATCGCCGGGCGTCCGACGAGAAAGTCGGAGCGGTTGCGCCAGACGCTGCCTTCGGAATAGGCCAGTGAAACCTTCTTGGGATCCTGACTATTCCAGGCGTCTTCAGCGAGCCGAACCTTCTTCGTCGCCGTCTCGCGTGTAAAGGGTGGTCCCAGCGGGGTCTGGCTCATCGAAGAGAGCTCCTTCAAAGCCGTCCTGCGAATCAGTCGCTTCGTTTGGGCTTTTGATCCGATTCACGCGCGCAGCCAGGTTCTCGCACTTTCCATCAGATGCCGGCCCGGGTGATGGGTCACACGCCGGTCAGCTACGGACGCGATTTCCGAACGCACGCGCCGGCCAAGCCTCGCAGGCATCCGTTTCGGGGTCGAAGCGAGCAATGCAGCTCCCTATGATCGAGGCGAAGCCTGCCCCAAGAAGAAGAAAACATGAAGGAGGAACATTTGGCCAAGGACGATCGATACGAACGCGGGGCAGCGATGCTCGAGAAGGTCTATGCGGGAGACGTCAAGGCACCACCCAAGGGCGCCATGGACTTCTCCGACTTGATGGTCGAGAACCTCTTCGCTGAGGTCTGGACGCGTGAGGCGCTGTCGATTCGGGACCGCCGATTGATCCTGCTCGGCGTGATCGGTGCGCTCGGTGAAAAGGACACCTTCGCCATCCAGGCGAAAGCCACGCTCAAAAATGAAGAACTCACACCCGAGCAACTGCGGGAGGTCGTCATCATGCTGGCCAACTACGCTGGCTACCCGCGCGCGGCCGGAGTGCTAGGCATCGTCGAACAACAAATCGCTGCGCATGGAAAGGCAAAGGAGAAGGAGAAGGAGAAGGGGAAGCCTAAACCGGAATGACTCAGGGACGCCGGATCTGCCCGCCATCGACGTTCAGGACCTGGCCCGTGATCCAACCGGCCGCATCCGAAAGCAGGAAGAGACACGCTTCGACCATGTCCTGGGGCTTACCGACGCGGCGGATCGGCAAGCCGGCCACAATCTGGTCCGCGAAGGGACCCGCCGTCTTCTTCAAGGCATCGGTATCCGTTGGACCCGGCGCGATCGCGTTGATGCGGATTTTTTGTGGACCCAATTCCGCCGCAAGGCATCCCGTCAGACCATTCATGCCGAGTTTGGCCAGTCCGTAGAAGCTGGCGCCCATCCAGGCTGCGGTGGATGATTGCATCACGATCGCCCCGCCCCCACGCTTGCGCATCGAGGGCGCACAGGCTCGCACGCACAACAATGCGCCATCCATATTCACGTTCATGAAATGCTTATAGTAGTCCCAGTCTACGGTCATCAATCCGGCGAGCTTCATATCGCCGAATATCGCTGCGTTGTTGACCAGGAAGTCGATCCCGCCCAATTCGTTCTTCACGGCATCCGCCATCGCGAGCGTCGATTCCTCGGAACCCACGTCGGCCTGGACGCAAATCGCCTCGCCTCCGGCTTCCCGGATCTCCTTGGCGACCCGCTCACCCGCCTCTTTCTGAATTTCAGCGACGACAACCTTGGCACCCTGCGCCGAGAGACCCATCGCGTAGGCTCGGCCGATTCCGCCCCCGGCACCCGTCACGATCGCCACTTTGTCTTTGATTCCGTCGTATTGCATTGTCGAACCTCCTGGGTCTCTCTCACTCGCTAGTCGCGCCGATCGATCCCTACCCGATCTCGCTATCAATTCCCGCCTACCTATCCTGCATCGATCCCCGCACAGATCAGACCCGAACGACCTCCGCGATCTAGACGCGGACCGGAAGCGAAGCAAAGCCTCGAACATTGACCGAATGGACCCGCACGATGGAGTCTCCCTCTACTTCGTAGTTGGGGAAGCGCTTCCACCATTCTTCGAAGGCAACGCGTGCCTCGAGTCGGGCCAGTGCTGCACCCATGCAAAAATGGGTGCCTCGACCAAAGGAGAGCATCTCGGTCGTGTCCCGGGTGATTTCGAAATCGTCGGGACGTTCGAAGACCCGTGGGTCCCGATTGGCAGCCCCCACCAACAAGAGCACGTGCTGGCCAGCGGGAATCGTCGTTCCCGCAATCTCAACGTCTTCGAGGGTCAAGCGCATCAAGGCCTGCGTCGAATTGTCGTAGCGCAGGGTTTCTTCGATCGAAGCCGGAATCTGGCTGAGGTCATCCTGCAGAAGCGCGCGTTGCCCAGGATTTCGCCACAACCAATAGAGAGCGTTCCCGAGCAGCTTCGTCGTCGTTTCGTTCCCCGCAACCACCATCAAATTGCAAAACGAGAGCAGGGCATCGTCCGACAACACAGGCTTGTGCTCGCTCCGCCCGCCGGGGCTTTTGGATGAGCTTTCATCGCTGGCGCCGTCGGATCTGCCCGAGTCATCCCGCGCGATCAAACTGGAGAGAAGATCCTCCCCCGGCCGACTGCGAAGCCGCTCGATCAGCTCTCCGAAATAGGCTCTCATCTTGCCGAAGGCGACGAAGCCCTCCGGCGGGACGTCGAAGACCCCTTCCTCGCGATGCACCAATAAATCTGCCCAACTGCGCAGCTCATCGCGATCGGCTTCGGGAACACCGAGCATTTCGCTGATCACGGCCATCGGGAGGATTCCAGCGAAGTCCTGGATCACGTCGAAGCCACCTGAGCCGACCAGACGATCGAGTGCGTCGACGGTCAGCTCGCGAATACGCGGTTCGAGCGCAGCGACGCGACGGGGCGTGAAGGTACGGGCGACAATACTTCGGAAGCGTGTGTGCTCCGGCGGATCCATGCCGAGAAACGAAGTGCCGGCTCGAGCACCAGGACCCCGTGCGGCAGGGTCGATCGAAACGCCATGGGAATTCGAGAAGCGCTTCGGATCCTTGAAGGCCGCCAACACATCTTCG
This sequence comes from uncultured Spirochaetaceae bacterium, assembly GCA_964565565.1. GTDB lineage: Bacteria > Myxococcota_A > UBA9160 > UBA9160 > UBA4427 > UBA4427. Next base: position 5,819 of record CAZMFM010000151.1, read on the forward strand.
TGTCGAGAGATAGCCCAGAAATCCAACTTCTCGTTGTGATAGACGGGCGCCTCTTCTCGTAGTCGGCGATAGATCGGATAGGGATCTTCGTGAAACTCATAGGCATAGGGAGAGAATTCGACCATCGCGTAGGACTCTAAGTTGTTTACAATTCGCCTGCAATGTAGATTGCACAAACCACTCCCCTCTACACTCGTCTCGCGGAGTTCTCATGACGATTCGTGCCGGCTTTATCGGCCTCGGCAATCAGGGCAAACCCATCGCCAAGCATCTGGCTCCGGCCGGACTCGAAACGACAGTTTACGACATCGCCTCCCAGCCAATCGCAGAACTGGTCGCAGGCGGCGCGAAGGCAGCCGCTACGCCTCGCGAACTCGGCGCCGCGTCGGACGTCGTCGGAATCTGTGTCCCCGAGGACGCCCATGTCCTGGACATTTCATTCGGTCCGGACGGATTGCTCGCGGGAATGAATCCGGGCGGCATTATTCTCATCCACAGCACTATCCTTCCCGACACGATCCACAAAGTCGCCGACGCGGCCGCACCGCATAACATTTCTGTCGTCGATGCCTGTGTGACGGGCGGCGCCGCGCGGGCCAAGAACAGAGAGATCACCTACCTGGTCGGCGGCCCGGAGGACGTCGTCGAACGAGCAAGCCCCTATTTCGAGGCGACGTCCCGATTCGAGGTCGTCTATGCGGGTGAACTCGGGAACGGCGCCAAGCTGAAACTCTGTCTCAACCTCATGACCTACATTCAATGGGCGGCCGCCTACGAGCCAATGGCCCTGGCGAAGGCGATCGGCTTGCCCCTCGAAGTCCTCGAGCGTGCTGGAAAGTCCAATGGACAGTTGACCGACTTGATGTCCAATTTCCTGGTGGCTCACAAATTGCCCGAGGAGGCGCGCAAGAGCGAGCCGTTCCAGAACCTGATGCGCGGCCACATGCAGATTGCAGAGAAGGACCTCACGTGGGCGCTCGCGCTCGCGCGAAAAGCCGGCGTCGCACTTCCGATCGGCTCCCTCGTCTCGCAGTCGATGGCCCGACTCTATGGCGTCGACGATGAGGGGCGGAGGTAGGGCGATCCCATCGCGAACGATCGAGCTGAGCTAGCCGCGAACGAGGAGAAGATCGAAAATCGCCGCGCCACTCAGCAACATCAGGCCAAGCAAGAGCCGGGGTTCTCCGAGATTGATTTCCGTTTCGATCGGATAGGCGATCGTCTTGTCGATCGCGGCAATCTTGAACGCGTGGCGCCCGCGTATCTCTGGATTCGTCGCAATCTCCATTAATGTACGGCGACTGCGATAGCGCATGAAAGCTGCAACATCCCAATGCTCGGCGTTTTTCAACCCATCGACACCGACGAGATCCATCGCATCGTGCACGGCATAACCCATGATCACGGGATGACAGGCACGTCGGAAGAGCTCCGAATACATGTGTTCCATGTAGCGCTCCATCAACTGCTCGGCCGATTCGCCAGGCTCGGCGCCAGGCACGTCGGGTGGATTTTCCGTAAAGTCAATCACATTCAACATCAGGAATTGGCGGCCGCTATCGGTCTCCATAAAGCGGTACATGCGATCGCGCATTTCATCGGAAGCGCCGCGCGCCTCGATCTTCGCCATGAAGCCCGCGATCTCCGCATCGCTGAGCGGCCCTCCGAAATCCGTATACCAGAATGTGAAGATCGCATAGACGACGGCCGGAAAACCCCAGATGAGCATTCGCTTGCGAAGCATGATCGATTTCCCCTCGTTGAATATTCGAGAACACTGCGCCGGTATGTCACTGGTCACTAGCCTGTTGTACGGGATGGCGGTCTAAGGATATGTCCCCGAAATTTGAGGCGCTATCGTATTCGTCAGCTTCCCCTGAACCGGAGACTCACGCATGACTCTTCCCAGCCTGCCTCGTCCTGACCTTCCCCTCCAGATGATGGGCGCTCCGGGATCACCCTATACCCGAAAGATGCGCTCACTCCTCCGCTACCGGCGAATCCCATACTCCTTCATCCAACAGAATTCAGCCGAAGCAGAAAAATTGCCCAAGGCTCGGGTGCCCCTACTCCCCACTTTCTACTTGCCCGACGAATCCGGAGCGATCATTCCCGTCACCGACTCGACGCCTCTGATCCGTCGATTCGAGGATGCCTTCGATGGGAGCTCCGTGGTTCCGCGGGATCCGGCGATGGCCTTTCTCGACGAGTTGCTCGAGGACTACGCGGATGAGTGGCTGACGAAATGCATGTTTCACTATCGCTGGTACCGCGAGGCCGACGCGACCAAGGCACGCCGGGTTCTACCACATTGGGCGATGACGAATGTGACAGACGAAGCGATTGCTCCGATCCAGAAGATGATTGGCGAGCGCCAAATCGAGCGCCTGCGCGTCGTCGGCTCGAACGACATCACCGCGGAAGTCATCGAAGAGAGCTACACACGTTTTCTCGATGTATTCGACAGCCAACTCCAGCAAAGTCGATTTCTCTTCGGTGGGCGACCGGCGGTAAGCGATTTTGCGATCATGGGCCAACTGACCTGCCTGGCACTCTTCGACCCGACCCCGGCCGCAGTGACCCTCGAACGTTCACCGCGAATCTACGCCTGGACCGAGGTCCTCGAGGATCTATCGGGCATGGAGCCAGAAGAAAACGATTGGTCGGGCCCCGGCGAAATGCCCGAATCGATCAGGCCATTGCTGGCTGAAGTGGGTCGCTATCACGTGCCCTTCCTGTTGGCCAACGCCAAGGCCGTCGAGCAGAAAGCGGAACTCGTCGAGACAGAGATCGCCGGCTGCCGGTGGGTCCAGAAGCCTTTCCCCTATCAGCGAAAATGTCTTGGTTGGCTTCGCGAGAGCTATGCGAAACTCGAATCGGGTTCACGCAAGACGGTCGACGACTTCCTGGCCGGAACCGGATGCGAGGCGCTCTTCACCTGATCGCCTGGTCGCCTGGTCGCCTGGTCGCCTACGCACCTACTCACCGACTCACCTGAGACGTGCTGCTTCGGAAGCCTCTCGCAGCCCCGCATAGCGTTTCACGGTCAAGCAGACCGAGTATCAGCCATCCTTCTCATGTGCGATGGATTGTTCTTCTCGCACGAAGAGAAGGCCCACGAAGCCGACCACCATCAGCACGGTGAGGGAAGCGAATCCGGCACGCTGACTATCAAATAGAGACGTGACGGATCCGACCATCAGGGGCGCGAGAAACGCGGTCACCGTCCCCGAAAGCGCGAAGAGTCCGAAGAACTGGGTCGTCATCTCCGGCGGCGAGAGACGCGCCATCAGCGTTCGCGAAGACGCGAGACCCGCGACAAAAAAGAAAGCAAAGACCTGATTCGTTGCGAGATAGGCGAGCTCGGGAAGTGAACGGAAATACGGAAAGCTCCAGACCGGCTCGCTGCCGACGTGAACCAGGAAAAAAACCGTGTCCCGCTGGTAGGACACCAGCATGACGAGCAGGACCGAGCTGGCCGCGATGGCGATCTGAAGCGTGGCCTTCGATCCGAGATGATCGTCGAGCCGGCCGCCGACCAACGCCCCGACCATCGCCGACGCGCTAGTGGATAGGCCAAAGATGA
>CAZMFM010000152.1:0-9342 GCA_964565565.1 uncultured Spirochaetaceae bacterium
CGCGGCACCATCCTGTCGATCGACAATGACTGGGTCCAGATCGATATCGGCTTCAAGTCCGAGGGAATGATCGCGTCTTGGGAGTTCATGTCGGAAGAGGGTGTGATCACCATCGCCGTTGGCGACCAGGTCGAGGTGCTCGTCGAAGAAGTCGAGAACGATGAGGGACAACTCGTTCTGTCGAAGGAGAAAGCTGAGCGCCTGAAGGTCTGGGACGAAATCAGCAATGCCTACGACAACGAAGAAGCCGTCGAAGGAACGATCGTTGCCCGGGTGAAGGGTGGTCTCTCCGTCGACATTGGCGTCAAAGCCTTCCTTCCCGGTTCGCAGGTCGACTTGCGGCCGGTTCGGAATCTCGAAGCACTCCTGGGTGAGAAAGCCAAATTCAAGATCATCAAATTCAACAAGCGTCGCGGCAATATCGTGCTCTCGCGACGAGCGCTGCTCGAGACCGAACGAAAGATGATGCGTGAGGCGACTCTCGCGACCCTTTCGGAAGGCCAGATCCTCGATGGTGTGATCAAAAATCTCACCGACTACGGTGCATTCATCGACCTCGGTGGGATTGATGGTCTGCTCCACATCACCGACATGTCTTGGGGACGCATCAATCATCCGAGCGAGTTGTTCCACGTCGGTGACGAGATCAAAGTGAAGGTCCTCAAATTCGATCAAGAGGCGGAGCGTGTATCGCTCGGTCTCAAGCAGATCCAACCGGATCCATGGATCGATGCAGGGATGCGTTACCCGATTGGAATGCGAATCCAGGGCAGGGTCGTTTCGCTCACCGACTACGGCGCGTTCGTCGAGCTCGAGCCGGGCATCGAAGGACTCGTTCATGTTTCCGAGATGTCCTGGACGAAGCGCGTCAAGCATCCGTCCAAGGTCGTGACGATCGGCGACGATGTCGAAGCCGTGGTGCTCGATGTCGACGAACGGGATCGCAAGATTTCGCTTGGCATGAAGCAGACCGAAGAGAACCCGTGGACGGTGATCGAGGAGCGATACCCGGTCGGCACAGAGGTCAGTGGTCAGGTTCGTAACATCACGAACTTCGGCATCTTCGTTGGCCTCGAAGAGGGCATCGACGGACTCGTGCACGTCTCGGATATCTCTTGGACCGAGCAGGTGAAGCATCCTTCGGATCGCTTCGAAAAGGGTGACGAGGTGAAGGCGGTCGTTCTGAAGATCGACAAGGAGAATGAAAAATTCTCGCTTGGCATCAAACAGCTCGAAGCCAACCCCTGGAACGACATCCTGAAGAAGTACACGGTGGGTAGCGAGATCACAGGACCGGTCACGAGCGTGACCGACTTCGGTGTTTTTGTGCGCTTGGAAGATGGCATCGACGGCCTGGTCTACAGCTCCGAGCTGGCAGCCGAGCGAATCGAGACGCCTTCCGAACACTTCAAGGATGGACAGGAAGTCACTGCACTCATCGTGAAGGTCGATGCCAACGAGCAGAAAATTTCGTTGTCCATTCGAGCCGTTGGCGACAAGGCGGAACGTGCTGCGCTGAAGGAAATGGCCGCACAACAGTCCGCGACGCAGACAACGACGTTGGGTGACCTGCTGGCTGAAAAGCTGCAGGCGAAGCAATCGGACGATTCCGAAGGGACGTCTGAGTAACAACCGGGGGCACCCGCCAAGGCGGGTGCCCTGCTTTTTTTCTGTGCTCGAACGAGATGTCTGGGGAGATCGAATGACGAAGAGCGGTTTGATCGAGGAAGTCGCGAAACGAACGCCGCATATTTCGAAGAAGGACACGGAGGTCGTCGTCAATACGATTTTCGATGCGATGATCGAGGCGTTGCGGACCGGTGATCGAATCGAGATTCGCGGTTTCGGATCCTTCCAGGTCAAGATTCGTGAGGCGCGAGACGGCCGAAATCCAAAGACCGGCGAGCCGGTTCACATAACGGCCAAGCGCACTCCGTTCTTCAAGGTCGGCAAAGAACTGAAGGAGATGGTCGACTGTGCGCCGGCCGTGGTTGGCGTGGCTGATGGGGAAGGCAGCTCGGCTGACGAGGTCTCGACCACGTAGATCGCATCATCAGGTAAGTCGGGCAGTGTGGCTTTTGCGTTGGGGGGTGCGTTGTGAAGAGAATGGTGTCTTGGCTCGTGCTGATCGGCCTTTTTGTCGGCACGCTCTGGATGGGCTGGACGTTTCGAGCGAATAATTCCGTTCCCGTTGATATCGAGTTGATCTGGATCCAGGTGCCGCGCATCGAGCTCTGGTCAGTCATCTTGATTGCGATGGCCGCGGGAGCCATTTTGTCGGCTCTGTTTTTCGGCTTTGCATGGTTACGGCAACGACTGTTGAGCGGTCGCTATCGTCGTGCGATCAAGCGACTCGAGACCGAGCTGCACGAAATGCGAAGCCTACCCTTGGCGAGCCATCGCTCCGGAAAGAGTGGGTCCATCGAAGAGGTCGAGGCAGAACAGGTGGCGGCTCCTGAAGCCGGGGCCGTGGCGGAGCAGGCTTAAGGCGTGGCGTGGGGGAGGAAGAGCGCGGCTGGAATAACGGCGGGGATCGAGTTTGCCTGGCGCCGGAGTCTGCGAGCCGCGGTGGCCCGAGATTGGCCCGGCGCGGAGACCTGGCTCGAGCGCATCGTCGAAGCGGATAGCAAGGACCTCGATGCCTATCTGGCGTTGGCGCGGCTCTATCGCGAACAAGGCGCCATCGGGCGAGCGCTTCGCATGCATCAGAACCTGTTGTTGCGATCGGCTCTCACGGAGAGCGAACGGGCAGAGGCTTTGACTGAGCTCGCGCGAGACTTTGAAGCCGGGGGCTATCGGGAGCGGGCGGTCGCAACCTATGAAGAGTTGCTCGATCTGCAGCCGCGCAACGGAATAGTCCTCGAACGGTTGGTCTCACTGCTCCATGCCCTGAACGAATTTCCGCGGGCCTTGGCTTTGGTACGGCGTCTTCGCCGGAGGGATCGCGAAGCCGCTCTTCGGCACGAAGTTGAAATATTGTTGACGCAGTCTCGGGTGCAACGCGAGGCCGGGGATCACGGCGGCGCGCTCAAATCGATCAAACGTTGTCTGAGGCGGGATAAGACGTCTGCCTTGGCCTGGCTTTGTCTGGGTGAACTTGCGGCCGAGCGCGGAAAGACGAACAAAGCCTTGGACGCCTGGAAACGCGGCGTGTTGGCCGATGCACGCATTGCCATCGGTCTCTATCCGAAGCTGGCCGCCACCTTTGCTGCGCGCGGAAAACCAGAAGAATTCGATCTCTTTCTGAACAAAGTCCTCGAAGTCCGGCCTCTGGACCATGCTGCGCGCATAGCACTGGCACGAGCGAGGGCGAGTCGAGGGGATTCGGTGATCGCGATCGAAGAGCTGTCACGAGCGATCGAGGTGGCCCCTGCGGATCTGGGGCTTCGCGGAGAGTTGGGGCGCCAGCTGATCGCTTCGGGCCAGGAGTCGGAGGCCTTGAAGGCCTACGCGGAATTGCTCGACGTCGTCGATCGCCTCGCTTCCCAATCGAATTTGGCTGAGGCGAATCATTCGGAGACGAAGGCTTGAGTCGGTCTGCCCTCGATACGCCGATGATGCAGCAGTTCCTGAAGGTGAAAGCCCAGTATCCGGACTCGGTCATCTTCTATCGGATGGGCGATTTCTACGAGATGTTCTTGCACGATGCCGAACTCGTCGCTCCGATTCTCGATATCGCCCTGACTTCGCGAGACAAGGGGAAGGCCGATGCCGTGCCGATGTGCGGAGTCCCCGTGCACGCGGCCGACGCACATATCAAACGCCTGGCATCACTCGGGCATCGCGTCGCAATCTGTGAGCAAGTCGAAGATCCCAAGCAGACCGGTGGCAAGCGACTCGTTCGCCGCGCCGTGGTCGAGGTCGTCACACCGGGCCTGGTGGGGGATCCGGGTGGACTCGAGGCGCATGTCGTCGTCGCCGTCGCCTCGATCTATTTCGATTCGGAGTCACAGTGTTTCGGATTGGCCGTGCTGGATGCCTCGACCGCGGATTTTCGAGCCACAGAGGTTTCGTGTGAGGGCGACGCTCGAGCCAGCACCTCGGAGAGTTCCCTGCCTGATGCGTTGGTCCAGGAATTGGCGAGAATTTCTCCGCGAGAATTATTGATGCCCGCTGGATTGACTGAGACCGCGCAACGGATCTTGCCCGAATTGATCGAGTCGCTCGCGATTCGCGAGCTTCCCGAACGTGCCTTTCGGGAGAAACCGGGCGCCGGTGGGTGGGCGGGAACATTTCTCGAGGCGGGCGACGCGGCCTCGCGGGCTGCGCTCTCCGTGGCCAACTATCTGGTCGAGAATCAGCCCTTCGCCCTCGAGAACCCACCCCGCCTCGAGCGCTATCAGATTGCGGACACAGTGATTCTCGATGCGTCGACGCGGCGGCATCTCGAGTTGCACGAAAACAGCGAGGATCGTGGGCGCGCGGGTACGCTGATCGCCGAACTCGACGCGACCTGTTGTGCCTTGGGCGCGCGTCGACTTTCGCATTGGCTGGCCTATCCGCTGCTTTCAGTCAGCGAAATCGAAGGCCGCCAGGATGCCGTGGCAAGGTTGGTAGGGAAGGATCGCATTCGGTCGCGGCTGCGTGAGGCGATGAAGCCGGTGCGTGATCTCGATCGCCTGCTTTCGAAAGCGACGCGACCCGGTGCGGTGCCGAGGGATCTGGGTGCCCTTCGAGGTTCCCTTGCCGCGCTGCCCGACGTGATTGCTGCCCTGGCCAGCGACGGAGAGAGTCCGATCGAGGATGGATCATTTCTGGCTGAGGAACCGTCGTTGGTTGGCGAATTCAATTCGGGCGGTGCACTCGAAGCACCGTTGGATTTGCCCGAATTGACGAGCCTGCTCGAAGCGGGCTTGATCGACGAACCACCGGTGATCGCCCGTGGCTCGCGTGGTGCGCACGTGACCGGATATATCCGGACGGGATACCGCAGCGACCTTGATGCGCTTCGAGAGAGTGCCACGAAGGGGAGGGAATGGATCGCAGGACTCGAGGCAGCCGAGCGTGAACGCTCCGGGATCGCGACGCTGAAGATTCGCTTTCATCCCGTACACGGCTACTCGCTCGAAGTCGGCAAGGCCCATCTGGCCAAGGTTCCCGAGGACTTCGAAAGAAAGCAGACGTTGGCCAGCGTCGAGCGATATACGACCGAGGCGCTGCGCGAGGTCGAATCCAAGGTCATGGGTGCGAGTGAGCGGGCGGCGCAACTTGAACGCGAAATCTTTGAGGCCATTCGCGAAGCGGTTTGCAAGGAGTCCGCGGCGATCCGCGAGGCGGCGAACCGTGTGGCGACGCTCGATGCCTTGGCCTCACTCGCGGAGGTGGCCCGTCGAAATCGTTGGGTGCGACCGGAGGTCGACAACGGCGAAGGCCTCGACATCAAAGGGGGCCGACATCCAGTCGTCGAAACGGTCCTGGGGCGGCAGGGCTCCGATGGCTTCGTGCCGAACGATACGAAGCTCGATCCCTCCGGTCGTCAGATTCTGCTTCTGACCGGGCCTAATATGTCCGGTAAGAGCACGTATCTCCGGCAAGTCGCCTTGATCGTATTGATGGCGCAGATGGGTAGCTTCGTGCCGGCGGAATCGGCACGCGTCGGTGTCGTGGATCGCGTATTTACACGGGTCGGGGCGTCGGATCGACTCTCGCGCGGCGAATCGACCTTCATGGTCGAGATGCGTGAGACCGCCGAAATCCTTCGCCAGGCGACGCGTCGAAGTCTGGTGATTCTCGACGAGATCGGTCGCGGGACTTCGACTTTCGACGGGCTTTCAATTGCCTGGTCGGTGGCCGAGTACCTCCATGACACGAAGGGGGTCGAGGCCAGAACGCTTTTCGCGACCCATTATCACGAATTGGTCGCGCTCTCAGATTCGAAAGCTCGCATCGACAACGCGCATTTCGAAGTTCGCGAATGGAACGACGAGGTGATCTTTCTTCGCCGACTCGTCGAGGGTGGGGCGAGTCGTTCGTACGGCATCCAGGTGGCGCGCTTGGCCGGTCTGCCGAAGGGGGTGATCGAGCGCGCACGCTCCATCTTGATGGATCTCGAAGCCGGGGAGCTGCCGGGCGGCCAAGCCAAACAGAGCGATCGCTCGACGGCCGGCCAGCTGACGCTTGCTCTGAAGCCGCTGCGATCGCAGAAGGGGGAAGCTGAGGCAGAGTTCCTGCGCGCCTTTCGGGATCTGGATCCCGATTCGATGACGCCGATCGACGCTTTGACGTGGCTGGTCAAATCGGGCGAAAGCCTGCGAGCGGCTGCGGGAGGTGAGGCGGATCAAGACCGATTCGATCCGAGTCTGAATTCGGATCGTGACGGCGAAGCGTCATGAAGCGCCGTGATCGGCGCCTTTGGTCAATCCTCGTATTTGGGCTCTTGCCCTTCATCCTGGGGGTAGAGCGACCGCCCGGGCTAGGCGACGTCCGCGCCGTTCGAACCTGGTCCTACGAAGGCTATACGCGCGTTGTCCTCGAACTCTCTCGCGAAGTCGCTTTGCCCGACGTGGGCCTTGTGAGGCTGGCGGCGAATCGAAATGCCGGCCGTCCGGAACGACTCTATCTAGATGTTCCCGAGGTCTGGGTTGGACGGCGCTATGAAGAGGGCATCGAAGTGGGCGATGGCCTGCTTTCGGGTGTGCGCGTGGGGCAGAACACGCTTCGCAGGTCGCGACTCGTCATCGATCTCGAACGCTACGACCACCATCGACTCTTCACCCTGCCTAGCCCGGCTCGAATCGTGATCGACGTCTACGGGGATCGGGCGACGCATGCGCGGGATGGAAATGGCAGGTTGCCAGCCGGACTGCGTCGAGTCCATACCGTCGTGGTCGATCCCGGGCACGGCGGGCGAGATCCCGGTGCGACTGGAATTGGTGGGCTGCGCGAAAAGGACGTGAATCTTTCCATCGCCAAACGTTTGGCTGAGGCGCTGCAGGGGCATGGGTTCAAGGTCGTCTTGACGCGAAACGAAGACCGTTCAGTGAGCCTCGAGGAACGAACAGCGATCGCGGAATCGGCGGGGGGCGACGTCTTCGTTTCGATTCACGCGAACTCCTCGCGAAGAGCGAAAACGCGAGGGTTCGAGATCTATACCCTCGATGAGAACCATGAGCGCCACAGCCTCGACGTTGCTTCAAGGGAGAACGGCGTGCCGGCCTCGAAGTTGGATCCACTGCAGCTTGCCCTGGCCCAATTGCGGGTGGATGAGGTGGGTTCGCATTCCGCCCGGCTTGCCAGCCTGGTTCATCGCAAGGTGATCGCGCGTGGCGGGAAGAAGCAGCATTCGCTCCCGGACCTCGGCGTGAAGAAGGGACCCTTCTATGTGCTCTTCATGTCGAGCATGTCTTCGGTTTTGGTCGAGACCGGTTTCTTGACGAACAAGAAGGACGCCAAATTGCTGCGTAGTGCGAAGTATCAGCGGGAGCTGGCGGGGGCCATTGCGAGCGGCGTGGCGGACTACCGTCGGCAGATGGAGCATGGCCTGGTGTTGTCCTTGCAGACTTCGCGTGACGATCGATGACGGAGAGAATTCCAGCGATCGACGAATATCTCGAGGCCCTGCCGCTCGAGAGTGAGGAACGCGTCCGCGCCGTCCCGGCCGTCGTCAAGGCCTTCCTGAGCGAAGTGCGTGATCATCTGGAATGGCTTCATCAGACCAGTGAATCGGGTCGACGGGTGAATGAGCGGAATTCCGATTTGATGGACCGGATGATTCGCCGGCTCTTCGGCCTCGCGGAGGAGCTATTTCTGGCGAAGGGAGGTGTGATCGACGCGGACATCGCCGTGATCGCGGTCGGTGGCTATGCGCGTCGGGAAATGTCGATCCATTCCGATGTCGATCTATTGGTGCTCTACCGCGAGGAACTCACACCCTTCGTCGAGTATATCTCAGAGAGGCTTCAGTATTGGCTTTGGGACGGTGGTCTGACGGTCGGATGCGCGACGCGCACGCTCGAACAGACGATTGGGCTGGGGTTGGATGACGTCACGGTGCGAACAGCGGTTCTGACCGCGCGCTTTCTATGTGGCGACGGCGAGTTCTTCCATGTTTTTGCCGATCGCATACGAGACGAATTGTTTCCGGATCCGAGCGCCTTTGTTTCCGAGCAGCAGGATTTGATGCGCGAGCGGCATAGCGAATACGGCGACTCACTCTATTTGCTTCAGCCTAACGTGAAGGAGAGCGCGGGTGGGCTGCGTGACTATCACGCCGCCTATTGGGTGGCTCGCGGAACGCAGTCCTCTGTTCGAGACGTCGACGACCTGCTCCATTTCGGGCTACTGACCGAAGCCGAGATGGACGACTATCAGAGGGCGCTCGACTTTCTCTGGCGGACCCGGAACGAGCTACATCGCCTCGCCAAGCGTGCGAACGATCAGATGAGTTTTGAACTTCAGGAAGAGGTCAGCGAGGGGCTCGGGTACGGCTCGATGGCTGAGGCGATGGTCCAGTCTTCTGGTGGTCGGAGTTCCGAAGTGGGGAGTTCGGGGGCTGTCGAAGCGGGTGAGGCGGTCGATGGGCTGGGCGGGAGTCTGGCAGATATCCGATTCGAGCCGGACAACCCGGACCTTCCCGTAGAGCGCTTCATGCGCGACTACTACCGTCATGCCCGGGCGATCAAATCCTATTCGGAGCTGGTGATTGACCAATGTGCATTTCGTGCCAATCCGACCCTGGCCGAGTCTGTGCCGCAGGTCGAAGTCGAGGATGGATTTCATCTGGCTAACCATCAGCTCGCGATCCCGCACGCGGCACATCTGCGCGAGGATCCAATTCGCGTCCTGCGTGCCTTCGAGATCGCGCAGCGCCATCACGTCGGACTGTCCCGGATGGCTGAGCGCCTGATTCGCGAACATCTCTATCTGCTCGACGGGGACCTGCGTTCCTCGAAGGCGGTATCGGAACTCTTCATGGGCATGCTCGACAGCGAAAAACGCGTCATGCGGACCCTGATGTCGATGAACGATGTGGGTCTCCTGTCACAGCTGATGCCGGAGTGGGCGCATATCGTCTGCCGCTGGCAGCACGTCATCTACCACACCTATACGGTCGATGTGCATTCGATTTTTCTGGTCGAGGAACTGCGGCGACTGTGGCGGGGGAAATATGCGCGCGCGATGCCCGAGCTGACGGAGTTGATGCTTGAAGTCGAAGACCGAAGCGTGCTTTTTCTCGGCTGTCTGCTGCACGATATCGGAAAGGGCTTCGGCGGAGATCATTCCAATAAGGGCGTCGTGCGAGCGATTCCGGCAGTCAAGCGCCTCGGTCTGTCACCGGACCGTGCGGCCCGCGTGCTCTTTATCGTCCAGCATCATCTCCTGATGTCCCATTTGGCACAGAGC
>CAZMFM010000153.1:0-9330 GCA_964565565.1 uncultured Spirochaetaceae bacterium
CTTGCCCTGGCGTCCGCCCTGGGCGCGGCCCAACACGGTCATCGCGTCTGTGTCCTTTCGACCGACCCCGCCCACAGTCTTGCCGACGCCCTGGGCATGCCGGTCGGGCCCCATCCCCGGCGCATTACCGAGAACGTCTATGCGCGCGAGATCAGCGCACAGGTCGAACTCGACGGCGCCTGGAAAGAGGTTCAGGCATGGCTCCGGGAATTGCTTCGCGAAGAGGCGGATTCCCTGATCGCGGAAGAACTTTTGGCGTTCCCGGGGATCGAAGAATTGGTGGCCCTGCGCGCGGTTCGCGAAGTCGAGCAGACCGGAGACTTCGATGTCTGCGTGATCGATTGTGCACCGACAGGTTCGACGATGCGCATGCTTCGCTTTCCAGACGCTTTGCGAATCTTCATGGAGCATTTTTTCGAATTCGAGCGGAAAGGGGCACGGCTGCTTCGTCCACTCGTTCGTGGTTTCGATGCGGGTCGTCTGATCCCGAAAGAGGAATTCTTCGACGCCTTCGAGCGACTCTACGAAGAGATCGACGATGTGCGACAGATCTTGCTCGATAGCGAACGGACGAGTGCGCGCCTGGTCGTGAATCCGACCCGTGTCGTCGTCGATGAAACGCGCCGCTCCTTCGCCTATCTCTCCCTTTACGGCATCGCGACCGACGCCGTTCTCGTCAATCGGGTGATGCCGGAATCCGTCGGCGAGGGCTATTTCAGCCGCTGGCTCGAACTCGAGCGACGCGAATTGAAGACGATCGAAGAGAGTTTTCCCGTCCCGATCAAGTCTGTTTCCCTCCGTCCGCGGGAGGTCATCGGCCTGCCAGCGCTCGAGGAACTGGCCCGAGATCTCTTCGGCAACGATGATCCGGCCGCCCGCTTCGCCGAGGGACGTCCGATCAGGTTCCGTCGCGTAGACGGGCGAACCCGCTTGGAGATCGATCTTCCCGGAATCAGCAAGGCCGAAATTTCGGTCTCGGCCAAGGGTTCGGATCTGCACCTCCAGGTTCGCGACGGGCGTCGCTCGATCAGCTTGCCGGAGACACTCGTCGGACGACCTGTCGAGAAGGTGCGGCTGCGCGAACCGATTCTCGAGATTCATTTCGGCGACGCGTAGCCGCGCGCGCCGACTCTATTAGCCAGCTTACGTTCGGACTCGTCGACGGCACTGGGGTCGCGTGGTACGATCCGCGTATCGGCGAGTCAAAACAGGTACTTGCGACGCTTTTTGCGAATGGCCGATGAACAAATTCAAGGTCGATGATGCGTGGGTTTTTACCTGCGCACTTCAGTTCGAGGCCCGACCGAGTCGGGTCGATCCGCGTTCTCCGCGCTCTCAGGGCAGGTCGGCACGGATCGGCAAGTTTGATGCAGATCTCCCATCAAGATGGAACGATCGTTTTCCGATGAAGGGACGTAACTCTTACGCAATTCCGCGGGCAAGTGGGCTCCGCACGGATGGAATTGTCGCCGAGTCCATGGACTTCGCATGAGTCACAGGGAGGTGCCGCGCGAAATGTCGAATCGAAAGATCATTCTAACCGGAGGAGGGCCAAGGCCCGATCGCCGGGGCCTGAGAATCGGGCGCGGGGGAATCTCCCTGTGTTTGACGCTTGGCTTGCTGCTCAGCGCATCGAGTGCGTGGGCGGCGGAAATCGTGGAGGTGCGGGTCGGCAGACATCCCAATTTCACCCGCGTCGTCTTCGAACTCGATCGTGCCGCCGGCTACCGGATCGAACGAGCAGACCCGACATCGGATGTCTCGGAATTGGTGGTGTCGCTCGAAGCGTCGAGCATCCCTCGCCGCATTCAATCTTCAAAGTCCTTGATCGTGCAGGTCGAGGTCGAGCCCGCCGGATCCCGGGCCATCGCTCGGATCCGTCTGGCAAAAGACGGTCTTCGCTTGAAGGAAATGATCCTGGCCAGCCCGCCACGGATCGTGCTCGATGTCTTCTCGGATGAGCCCGTGGTCGCAAAGGTCGTCGCAAAGCCGACAGCGCCGAAGCAGGCCGCGAGCAAGTCGGAGTCGACACCTAACACGTCGGGGGCTCGGACACCGACGACACCGACGAGATCGGCCGCGGTTCCCGCCGAGGCCGTTCCGAGTCTGGACGAGCCGACCTTCGAGGAGATCGTCGCGCAACTACCGGGTGAGGCCGGAAAGGCCGCTCCAAAGATTGTGGCCGAGGCGGTCCAGACGACGGCCGATCATGCAAAGCCTGTCACGGCTGCCGTAGACGAGCCGACAATCTCAACGCCACTCGCCGGTAACAGTCCAGCGCCGGCCGAAGCAATGGGCGGAATGCCGAACCCGACCACGGATACGGAAGGCGGGGCCGAGCTGGCCGGTTCACAGGGACCGGCCGCAGCGCAGCCGGCGAACCCAATCGTGCGACGGCCGAAACCGATGGTCGTGCGAACCAAGCCTGCCAAAGATGAGGGCATGGGTTGGATGACCTGGGCACTCGCTGGCGGCGGAGTGATCTTGCTTTTGGGTGGCGGCCTGTTGGTTGCCCGCAAAATGGGTGGCGGCGAGCAAGCGGACTTTTCCGAAGACGACTCGATGGGCTTCGGAGACGCTGCGCAGGCCGGGAGCGACGAGAACCCGTTCGGGTCACTCGGCGATGACGGTCAGCAGATGACATTGGGTGGATCAGAGGAAGCGGGAAGTGTTGCGAGCGCAGCGCTTTCCGGAGACGAAGAGAAAGAGTCGGAATCGGTCGTATTCGGCGATTCTGAGGAGAACAGCATGGAAGACATGGAAGTCATTTCGCGAGAACAGGTGAACGAGAGTCTGGGTGGCATGCCGGCAGCAGCCGGTGGTGTACCCGAGGAATTTCAACAGATGATGCGCGAGATGAGTCTTCGCGTGGAATCGCTAGAAGGTCGAATCGACGAGCTCGTCGATGCTCGAGATCGACTCGAACGACAGGTCGCAGCGCAGACCGAGGAACTCCGCGTCCAGCGGGCCGCCATCGCGCGCACTCAGCGCGCCGTTCGCAACCTCGCACGACCCGAAGACGGCGAAGGCGAACAGGAGCCGACGGAGCCCGCGCTGCGCGATCCCAATCAGCCAGCCGGGGAGTAGCTTCCACTCCGCTTGTGCGGGGGCGAAACCATCGGTTGTCGCTTGAAGAATCGAAAACGAACCGCGCGCCTTGCTTGCAGGGCGCGCGGTTTCTTCTTGTTCACTGCGCGGGTGAGGGTGGGCGTCAGGAAAGGCGCATGGCGCCTAACGCGCCGGCGTGGCCGCTGCTCGGAAGAATGATCGCTTCGAATCCCATCACGCTCGTCAGGAGCCGGACGGTTTCGACGATGGTCGGATTCTCGTAGAGTGTCGATCCGCCATAGACGATTCGCGAAACGCCCGCGACCGTCGCCCTCGCATTCGAAATCAACGCAATGTTCTCTGCCACCAAACCCATCACGGCCGCCGCCAGGTCCTCGCTTTTCGGCACACTCGCTGGCGAGTGCTTTCTGGAGTCGGCGCCATCCTCATCGTCTTGCACGGCGCCGGCCTCATCGCCCTCTTCGAGGTTAGTCGGCTTGCCGTTTTTGCCAGCGTTGTTGCCGGCGTTGTTGCCGGCGTTCTTGGTGTCGTTGTTGCCGTTGGTATCGACGACGCCGACGTGTTGGTCGGTCACGTCGAGGGAGCGCGCGAGCTTGCCGAAGGAGGCCGCGGTGGCTTCGGCAGCAATCGGAATCTCAACCCGCTCATAGATGTCCGAGATCAACAGGTCGACGCCGCCGCGATTGCCGCGCGAGGCGAGTGCAACGAGTTCTGCATGGCTGCGACAGCCGGTCAGCGCGAGCCCCAGTCCGAGCGCCGTCCCACCGCCGAGCGCCGTTCCGCCCACGCGTTCGACCTGGTCGCCGTCCACCCGTAGCGCCGACGTTCCGGTACCAATCGAAATCAGCAGATAGGGTTCCTCGGAGCCGAGTCCCGCGTCCGCGAGGATCTCATTGGCGCCGCGACCCCAAGCGTCGAACTCGATCGGATTGCTGGCCTTTTGGTCGAGCTGATCGAGGATCACCGCCGCCCCGCAGCCGGTAACCCCAATGCGTTCGGGGTTGAGGCGCTTGAGCAATTCAAGGATTCGTGGCGTCGAAGGCGAATGCCAGGTCGCAAAATGCAGTGCACCCTGGTGATCTTCCACGCAGATCTTCAGCAGCGTCGCTCCGGAATCGATGCCCATTGCGACCGCTGAATCGAGCGTTTCGTCGAACTCTCCGAAGGGTGCGAACGTCCCTATCTCTCGGGCCTCTGCCTTGCCCATCTTCCCGCTCATGCCCAATCCTTCATTCGCTACCGATTCACTTTTAGATTCAATCAGTTAGACTACGACCCCGGACCTGACCCCGATGTATACCGCGTTTTACGGCCTGCGTGAAAAACCTTTCGCGTTGAGCCCCGACCCAAGATATCTCTATCTCGCCGGTTCACACCGCGAGGCCCTCGCTCATCTCCTGTACGGAATCGAGCAGGGGGAGGGCTTTATCTCGGTCACCGGCGAAGTCGGCACGGGCAAGACAACACTTTGCCGAACGTTGCTCGAACGCCTTGACGGCGAAACCGATCAGACGACGGAACTGGCCTTCCTCTTCAATCCCAGCCGCACCGCCCTCGAACTGCTGCAATCGATCTGCGCCGAATTCGACCTGCCCGCCGAGGGGCTCGCGCGACGAAGCCTGATGGCGCAACTCAATCACTTCCTCGTCGAACAAAAACGCCTCGGCCGGCGCGTGCTCTTGATCATCGACGAAGCGCAGACCCTTTCCGAGAACACCCTCGAACAAGTCCGGCTGCTCTCGAATCTCGAAACAAGCCGCGATAAGCTCATCCAGATTTTGTTGTTAGGCCAGCCCGAGCTCGATCGCAAACTCGACGGGCAGGGCCTTCGGCAGCTACGTCAACGAATCAGTGTGAGATGGAAACTTGAACCACTCAGCGCCGAAGAAACCCGCGCCTACGTTCGCCACCGTGTCGCGATCGCGGCCGGCGAACCCAAGGAACTCTTCAGCGAAGCCGCCCTGCGCCAGATCCATCGGCGGACCGGCGGTATTCCCCGTCTGATCAACCAACTCTGCGATCGCGCGCTGCTCGCCGGCTACGCTTCGCGGAGAGCACAAATCACGCCCTCCCTGATTCGCACCGCCGCCCGGGAAATTCCGGATGCCCGACTCGCTCGTGAGGGTGAGTTCATTCGCAGCGCATGGATGCGCCCATGGCTCGTCGTCGTAGCCAGCATCATGGTCGTCACGCTCGCGACCTTTGCCGGACTCCAAGTCGGTCGCCACGGTCTCACGAATGCCGGTCGAGAACTTTTCGCGGATGAACACTCGGACGGCCCCTCACCGCTCGCCGAGCGAGGTCCGCCCGATACAAACGAATCGCGCGCCGACGTCATGCACCGCCTCGTCGGACTGGAAAACGGAAATGACTCGCCGCCGCGAGTCGCCGGGAATGCACCTTTGCGCGTGCCTAACACGGCGTTGAACACCTCTGGGCCGCCAGCGGCACAACGTCCGACCCTAGCTCGCATGAAGGGCTATCTGTTGGAAGCGCCCGGGGGCGACGGCCGGCCTCCTGTCGAAGCCTACCGCGATCCCGCCGCGTATCAGTCTGAGGGCCAGCTGATCGATCCGGCCGCGAACCCGACCCCGAATCTCATCTTGAATCCGACTGGCATCGGCGGACCACCCGATTTTGTCGCTGCCGCTGTGGCGCTCCCCATTCCTCCGCCGCGCCCCGTGATCACCGCCCTCGCGCCGGGCCTGCTTCCGAGCCTGCTCCGCAACCGCGACGAACAAGCCGCCATGGCCGAAAGTCAGCGTGCCGTGCTCGAAGCCTTCGGCCACCGAGTGGCCGCACTCTCTACCGGGCCGACTAACACCCGCTCTCTTCGAGAAGGGATCGAAGAGCGTGGCTTGACGACGACTTCCTTTGACGGTGGCTCGATCGATCTTCTCCGCCGCCTGGACCACCCCGTCCTCTTGCCCCTCAGTGCAATCAAGCGGACGAAAACGAACCACACGGCGAATGCGGACCCTCAAATGTCTCCGTCCATCGGCTCTGGATCCCGCTGGCTGGCCATCGTCGGATTCGTCGGCAACCGCGCGCGACTAGCAGGTCTACTCGGCGACCGGATCGTCACAGTCCCCATCGAGGAACTCGCAGACCATTGGCTCGAAACCGGCATCATCGTTTGGGAACGATTCGAGCCCATCCCCGAATTGTTGGCCGTCGGTGAAGAGGGGGAGGGCGTCACTTGGCTCCAACGCTCGCTCGCCTCGCTAAACGACTTCCGCGGCGAGCCCACCGGCACCTTCGATGACGAAACCCGAAATGCATTGATTCGATTCCAGCGAAGACGCGGCCTCGTCGCCGACGGCATCGCCGGACCGCTCACACAGATCGCCCTCTACGGGCAACTCCCCATCTACCCCGTGCCCCGCCTCTCCGCTGCCGCCGCCGAGTCGACTGCACGGCCAGCACTACCCGCAAGCGCGTCCACTCCTTCCGCCCGAGCGCCGAGCGCCGCCAACCCCTCTCGCACCCAAGCTACCGCGGAGCGCGGATGAGCACGATTCTCAAAGCCCTCCGCCGACTCGAAGAAGACAGTTCGATCGACGCCACGCACTCCACTCCATCATCCGGCCACCCGGACGCGCTCCCCGCGACAAGCCCGCATGCCACCGACGAACTCCGCAATCGAATCCTCGCAGAAGAATCGGCCGCCAAAACGGTCGGCACCGACGTCCTCGACCCCTCCCCATCCAAGAAGCGCATCCGGATTGTCACCGCGCTCGCCGCCACCATTCTCGTCGGCGCGCTGATTCTCGGCCTCGCCCTCAGACCGGGATCGCCCACACTCGACGAAGCGGCCGAAACACTCGCCGTCACGCCAACAACCCAATCGCCCTCAGCACTGAGTCCGCCCTCTTCACCCCCATCGCGATCGGAACCCAGGCAACGAGCAAAATCCCCGTCTCCGTCACCATCTCCGTCTCGATATCCCTCGGCACTCCGAAGGCCAGTGAATGGACCCAGCCCGGTAGCGTCCCGGCCCGCCAGCGCTCCGTCATCACTTGCCCCTCAAGCTTCAGGGAGTCCGCCAATCCCACTCGCCGTGCCGGTCAAGCAGGGTTCATCCGCCAGCGGCCGCAGCGAGGGCCCAGCCACTGCCGGCACGAGCACGAGCGTGGCCGCGATCCCAATCATTCAACCCGGCGATTCTCGTGCGCCCCCGATTGCCTCTGCGGCACCGCCACTTCCCAGCACAGCTCGATCTGTGTCGTCTTCGCCCGACGCACGTCCAGCCCGATTGTCGAAACGCCTAACATCCAAAGCTAAAACCCCCACACAGGATGAGGAGCAGTCACTGGCTGCCGCCGCCGTCTCGTCCGCGGCACTCTCCACCAAGCCACTAACCAAGCCACAAACCAAGCCGCCCGTGAGCGCGGCCGCAGACCCGCCAATGAAAGCGACCCGAAAGGCCACGCACGAAGTGCAATCGAAGCCCCGCACCGAGTCGACCAACGAGCCTGCCGCCGCCGCGGTCGAAGAACACAAAGGTCGAGCAATCCCCGATGTCGCCGTCTTGCGCACCGCCTGGCATCCCAATCCTGATCGCCGTTCCGCCAAGATCCGGCTTCTCGATACCAAGCAAACTTTGAACCTGAAGGAGGGCGACGCCGTTGGCGGCCTCGTCATTCAGGAAATCTCCCCATCCGCCGTGATTTTCCGGTCGGGGGAAATCGAACTCCGTCTCCGCGTTGGGCAACCCGGCCCCGGCTCCTGACATTCGACTGACGACGAGCCCCCGCTAGCGACGCCCAGCTCGCCCCAGATCCGCAGGGCTGCGTACGCCCAGCCCACCCCGATTCAAGACATGTGTGTAGATCATCGTCGTATTCAGACTGCGATGGCCTAGCAATTCCTGAACGGTCCGAATGTCATACCCATTTTCGAGCAGCGCGGTCGCAAAGCTGTGCCGAAAGGTATGCGGAGTCACCCGCTTTACGAGGCCTGCATCCGTCGCTGCCCGCTTCACGTGCCGTTGAATCGTCGTCTCGAAAACATGATGCCGCCCCACTCGCCCGGTCCGTGGACAAGCCGAACGCCGATCCGAGGGAAAGATCCATTGCCATCGCGGCTCCCAGCCCGCATTCGGATATTTCCGCGCCAACGCATCCGGCAGCTCGACCTCCCCGTAGCCCTCCGCTCGATCCGCCCGATGAAGAACCAGCGACTCGACAATCTTCTCCCGCAGCGGCCCGAGCGCACGCTCCGGCAACACCGTCAAACGATCCCGCCGACCCTTTCCATCCCGCACCCGCAGTTCCCGCCGATCAAAATCGATGTCCTGAACCCTCAGCCTCAGCGCCTCTTTCAGCCTCAGTCCCCCACCCCAAAGCAGGAGGCAGACAGTCAGCGAATCTCCCGCCAGCCGACTCATCACAGACTCCACCTCCTCCGGCGTCATGACCACTGGCAACCGACCGGGACGCTTCGCCCGCACTAACCCAGTCAGTTCGGCGACTTCTCTTTTCAGCACCCATCGATAAAGGAACACCAACGCGTTCAAAGCCTGATTCTGTGTACTCGCCGCAACCCCCAGATCCGAAGCCAGATGGTTCAGGAACTTCTCGATCTCCTCTTGCCCCATCTCCTCCGGATGACGCAACTCATGAAAATGAATGAAGCGCTTCACCCACCCAACGTAGGAGCGCTCCGTCGAAATCGACCGATGGCGAATCCTCAATTCCCGCCTCAATCGCACCAGCAGCTTCGGCTTCTGCCCATCGCCTAGCCCCAAAGAGACCTTGGGATCCGTCCCGCCGAGCCGGGAAAGAAGGGAGCCAGTACGTGCTCCGGCTCTCGACCCAGACCCTGTCCTAGATTCCGTCTTAGATTCCGAAATCCACCCGAACCCCTGCCCATCGCGATCCGCCAACTCGAATCCCTCTCACGCAACAAAGGTCTACGCAACAAAATCGTCAAACATCAAAAGATCTACATACCAGGCCAAACCTATGTAAGAATCCGCACCTGTAAAGGAGGTGAACCAACGTACCCCCCTACCCAATCTGCCTAACGCCGACGCCGCCGTATCCAATATCAACGCAACGAGCACCCAAAATTCCAGACGATCTCACCCGTGGTCGAGCACGGCCCGCCTCACCCCCCAAGCCCACCGAAATCGTTTGAAACCACCGCCGCTTTACCCCAAACTATCCAACAGACAAACCCTAACCAAAGCGGGTTACTAACCTGTTATACGGCATGATCGAAGGCTTAGTGATTGAAGATTTTTGCGCGCCTTCTAGA
>CAZMFM010000154.1:0-9325 GCA_964565565.1 uncultured Spirochaetaceae bacterium
GGTGGCCTGTCCGACGCTTCCCTGAAGACCGGCGCCGGAGCTGGTGTTGATGATTCGGGCGTCGACGGACTCTCCCGCTTTCGATTGGGCACGCCAGTATTCGCAGGCATGTTTCGTGACGCAGAAATGTCCCTTCAGATGGACGTTGATGACGGCATCCCACTCTTCTTCGCTGGTCGAGACGAACATTCGATCGCGAAGGAAGCCTGCGTTGTTGACGACGACGTCGAGCCGCCCGAAATGGTCGATTGCTTGCTCGACCATGCGGCGGCCGGCGGCGAAGTCCGAGACGCTCTCGCTGTTCGCGATCGCCTCGCCGCCCAGGGCAACGATTTCCTTGGCCACGGCATCCGCGGGTCCCGTAGAGCCGCCTTCGCCGTGATTCGAAACGCCGAGATCGTTGACCAGGACCTTCGCGCCTTCGGCCGCAAAGGCCAGCGCGTGCTCACGTCCCAAGCCACCGCCGGCGCCAGTGACGATGACGACTCGTTCCTCACAGATTCCGCTCATCGGTACTCCTTTGCTCAGGGTTTTCGGTCAAGACCCAACAATCGCTAGAGCCGTTCGAGAATCGTGACGTTCGCCTGGCCGCCGCCTTCACACATCGTCTGCATGCCGTAGCGAGCCCCGGTGCGTTCCATCTCATTGAGCAATGTCGTCATGAGTCGTGTGCCGGTGGCACCGATCGGATGACCTAACGCCATCGCGCCACCATTCACGTTCACCTTGGACAGATCCCAGTCGAACTCCTTCTGCCAGGCCAACACGACCGGTGCGAAGGCCTCATTGATTTCGACCAGGTCGATGTCGTTCTTGCTCATGCCGGTCTTCGCCAGGGCGTGTTTCGTCGCCGGGATCGGCGCGCTCAACATATAGATGGGATCGTCCGCGCGAACGGAGATGTGATGGATGCGCGCGCGAGGCGTCAGGCCGTGTTCTTTGACCGCCTTCTCGGAGGCAACCAACATGGCGGAAGCACCGTCCGAGATCTGACTCGCGAGCGCCGCCGTGATCCGACCGCCTTCGACGAGTGGCTTCAGGCTCTGCAATTTTTCTCGCGTCGATCTGCGCATGCCTTCGTCGTGTTCGATGCCTGCGATCGGTAGGATCTCGTTCTTGAAGCGGCCCTCTTCGGTTGCTCGGAAGGCTCGTTCATGACTCTCGAGGGCGAGGGTTTCCATCTCTTCCCGTGAGATGTCCCACTTTTCGGCGATCATCTCTGCACCGCGAAATTGTGAGACTTCCTGGGTTCCGTAGCGCTCGACCCAACCCTTCGAGCCTGAGAAGGGATCAGTAAATCCGAGGTCCTCGGCACAGGTCATCGACGATGAGATTGGAATCTGGCTCATGTTCTGAACGCCCCCGGCCACGATTAGGTCGCTGGTTCCGCTCATCACTGCTTGTGCTGCAAAATGAACGGATTGCTGGGACGAGCCGCATTGTCGGTCGATGGTTACACCGGGAACGTGATGGGGCAGACCGGCGGCGAGCCAACAGGTTCGCGCGATGTCGCCGGCTTGGGATCCAATCGTGTCGCAGCAACCAAAGATCACGTCCTCGACCGCGCCGGGATCGAAATCCGTGCGGGCGGTCAAACCCTTGATGACGTGTGCACCGAGATCGGCGGAGTGAACGCCGGCCAGGCCCCCGCCTCGTTTGCCGACCGGGGTGCGGACTGCGTCGATGATGTATGCCTCTGCCATGATCTGCTCCTTTGATTCGAGTTCTTAGTATTTCGCGTCGCGCTTCTCGACGAAGGCGTCGCGTGCTTCCTGGGAATCTTTGGTGGTATAGAGTTCGAGGGTGAAGCCCTGCTCATAGCGGTAGCTCTTCTTGACGTCGAGCGTCTCGATTCCGTTCAGCGCGATCTTGGCGAGTCGTAGCGCTTTCGGACTCTTGCCAGCGATTCCCCGCGCGATCGTCATCACCTCGTCCCGAAGTGTTTCTTTCTGAACCACGGACTCGCAGCCGCCGACGCGCAAGAGTTCGCGGGCCGTGATTGATTCGCAGGTATAGAGCATGCGGCGCGCCTTCTGGACACCGACCATTCGCATCAGATGGGTGGCCGCACCTAACGCGCCCCGATCGATTTCGGGGAGCGAGAACGTCGCGTCCTCCGAGGCGATGATGAAATCCGAGGACCCGGCGATTCCGATTCCGCCGCCGATGCAAAAGCCGTGGACCGCTGAGATCGTCGGCACGGGGCAATCGTAGATGGCGGCGAAGGTGTCGCGACAGCCGCGGTTCAGTTCGACGATCAAATCGCTGTCCGCCGCGAGTTCCTTGACGTCGACCCCAGCCTGAAAACCACGGCCCTCGGAGCGGATGACGACGCAATGGACATCGTCGCGCCGACCGACATCGATCATCTTCTCTGCGAATTCCTTCCAGCCGGCGTTATTCAGCGCATTCACGGGCGGGGAATCGATGATGACTTCGCCCACCCCGTCCTGCACTTCGACATTGATCGCCATCTTCGTTTCGCTCCTGGCCGCGCGGCTGGCGGCGATTGAGTGGACTGCTTTTCGCGGCCTCGGATCCTCAGATTGTGGCGGCTCGGCATGAAATCGTCAGGGGCAGAGCTTCTTAATGGTATCGCGTGCTTCATCGATGATTCGAGCGACGAGTTCTTCGCAGCTTGGGCGGTCTTCGAGCAGACCGGCGACGGTGCCACTCGGTAGATAGCCGCGCACGGGGTCGCCCTCGCTCATCGCGATGCGGGCCAGAATCGGAGCATTCGCCGCGAGGATCATCTGGGCGTTGCTGAGTTTTTGATTCTTGCGCATGGCGATCGCGCTGCGCAGAAGCTCAGCGACGGAGGCGCCGGTTTCGCGTCGGAGCGCGAGCGCGTTCTGCAGGGCCATGGCGAGCTTTCGGATTGGACCGGCTTGCTCGAGCTGGTGGGTCAGCTCATTCGCGATCATTCGCTGGGGTAGGCCATCGAGGGCTCGGCTGACGATGATGTCCGCGAGTTGTGCGCGGTCGTATCGTTCAAGCGTCGAATTCGGAACCGGGCTCTCCTTTGTCATCAAGAAACGCGTCCCCATCGCGACGCCTTCTGCGCCAAAGGCCAGGGCCGCGACCAATCCGCGTCCGTCTCGGAATCCGCCGGCCGCTACGATCGGAACATCGACGGCGTCTGCGGCCGCCGAAGCCAACAGGGAAGTCGGAACGTTTCCGGTGTGGCCGCCGCCTTCGCCGCCCTGGACGATGATGATGTCCGCGCCGAGCTTTTCTGCCTTGATTGCGTGTGCGACGGCACCGCAGGTTGGTACGCAGACGACCCCGTTCTGTTTCAGTCCGTCGATCAGCTCCGCGTTTGGCGCCCGGTTATAGCCGGCGGCGCGAACGTTCTGGCGGATGATCGATTCCGCAATGATCTCGGCGCCCGGGGCGTCCATCAGGAAATTGACGCCGAAGGGACGTTCTGTCCGCGCCTTCACTTCGACGATGGCTGCTTCGACATCGTTAGGCGGAATCGTTGCGGCGGCCAGGAAGCCGAAGGCACCGGCGTTGCACGCACCCGCGACGAGTTCCGGCGTGGCCACCCATCCCATCCCGGTCTGTAGGATCGGGTAGGGGGCACCGAGCAGGGCGGTCACTCGTGTCTGCAAGGCACTCGACAAATTGGCGTCTCGCTGTTTCGGGAAGGAAGGCTGCTAGTTCGCGACTTCGCGATCCAAAAAATGTTCGGGGTCGATCTCTTCGCGGATGATCCGGAGTTCCTCCGCGGTCGGCAGTCGGGTATGCGGGATATTCTGCTCGTCATCGATGACCAGCGTGAACCCCGTATTTTCGATCACGTCGTCCAGGGAGACGCCCGGATGGAGCGATCGCAGGCGCATTGTGCGCGTGGGCGTTTCGAAATCGTAGACGGCGAGGTTAGAAATCACCTGACCGAGTTGATGTCCCTTGGTCGAGGCGTCGTCGAGTTCGGCGGCGCGATCATTTCCGACTCCGGAGACGATGTCGACCGTTTCGACAAAGACCTTGCGCGACTGCTTGGGAACCCAATAGCTGGTTTTGTGACAGATCGTGTTGCCCGGGGCGCCACGCATGCCTAGCAACTGGGCTTTGGGCCGGGCGTGCTCGCCGATGCAGGCAAAATTCTGATTGCCGAAGCGGTCGATTTGGCTGGCGGCCATGATGACGTGGCGTTTGCCGTTCCAAAGGTGGTCGAAGATCGTGCGGAAGGGCAGCCAGGCTTCCACGACGAGTTCGTGGCTCGGGCCGGAGACGGGGTTGGGGACGTCGACGACGGTGCAGACGCCATCGGTCATCAGGAGGTCGGGTTCGAAGGTGGCTTTGGCGAGGCGGGCGCCGATCGCGGGTGCGATGCCAAAGCTGCTGGCAAGAATTTCACCATCGCCGCGAAAGGCCTCGGCGGCGGCGACGGCGCAGATTTCTCCGCGATTGGCTTCCGATTCGCTCATCCCTTCCTCACTTTGGCTTGGTATTCGGCCTCGTTCTCGAGGTCAAGGTAGTCCTTCTTGAATTGCTGCCAGGCGTCTTCGTCTTTGGCGGTGGCGGCATAGGCCTTCTGGAAGGCTTCGTCCCGTCCGTAGTCGGGTGGGCATTCGGTGAAGTGGGCGCCGCC
This sequence comes from uncultured Spirochaetaceae bacterium, assembly GCA_964565565.1. GTDB lineage: Bacteria > Myxococcota_A > UBA9160 > UBA9160 > UBA4427 > UBA4427. The sequence goes on from CAZMFM010000154.1 coordinate 4,598, forward strand.
CGGTGCTTCGATCACGCCGTCGATCATGGTGCGATTGATGATGCGTGATTGCAGCGGACCGGCGTTGGCCATCTCTGCGGTTTCCAGGATTTTTTCGACCGTCATGAAGCTTCGCTTTGCCGCGCGGCAGAACATGTCGTCGAAATAGGGATCGGGGCCGAGGTATTGCCCGTTGCCGCGGACGTCGCCGCGACTCATGTGGATGAAGGCGATGTCGAGTTCGATCGCGGGCATCGCGACCAGTTCTTCGCCGTCTTCATAGGGAGATTTCACGAGCCGAAGATCCGGGTTGATCAGGAGGACATCCGAACCGAGCCCGGCGCGTGTCGGCAAGAAAGGCAATTTGTGGGAGGCCGCGAGCAGGCCCCATTGCAGCATCCCTTCGTCGAGTTCCGCCGCTTCGATCGATCCGGATTGGCGCGCCTTTCGGAAATGGGGTTCCAGGGGAATCGAGTCGAGGGAAACGAAGCCGTAGACGAGGCGCTTGATCTTGCCGGCGTTACAGAGCAAACCGACATCCGGTCCGCCATAGGTCACGACCGTGAGATCCTTCACCGGGGAGCGCAGGATTTCCCGAACGATCGACATCGGCTTGCGTCGCGATCCCCAGCCGCCGATCCCGATCGTCATTCCGTCGCGGATCTCGGCCACGGCTTCGCGTTCGGTTGTCCGTTTGTCCATGGCTTGGAGGCTCCAGGTCGCGGCGTGGGCCGACAGTCAGCTGCCGGAGGAAGGGCGGATTTGGGAGTATCATAACGATACGTTCCGTATTGATCGACCCCTGAATCGAGGCTCAACTCGAAACGAGTGGCACGGGAGGGCATTTTTACAATTTGTGGATCGAGTCGGCCGGGACGACTCGTTTTTGGTGGCGGCCTTGACTGCTGATCGATGGCCGGTCGCCGCGCGGCAACCCGGTCTCGGTGTCCCATCGATTGCCTCTGACCCAGCCAATCCTTCGGGCGGCAGCACCAAGGCAGCATCGCTGGCGCAGGCTCGCGAGAAAGTTGGCGAAACCGATTCCAGCGAAGTGGAGAGATGGGATTTTGGGGACACCTTCCTTCGCGTCTAGCGACTCACTAGGGAAGGAGTTTCAAGCCAATGATCAAGACAATGATGCTCTCCCTGGTCGTGCTCTTCGCATTCCCATTAGCGGCCTTCGCTTCTCCGGTCTCGATCTCGGTCGAACCCTGGCGGACCGTCGACGGCAATTTCGCTTTCTCGGTCATTCACGGTGCCACCGGCAGCTTGATGCAACGGGGTGGAGTGGAATTCTACGCGGGGGGGCCGGTCCAATACGGGTTTTCGGGTCCGACCCAATTCCTGACGGGCGATCTGACCGCTGATGTCTTGAGCCTCGAAGCGGGCTCGCTTGCCCTCGACGGGGGATCGATCTTCAACGTCCAGACTTCCGTGCTGGACTTCGGCGTGGCGGGCGGGGATTTGATCGGGTCGCTGGGCTACGAGTGGGTCGATGTGGGTGGGAGCGTCGAGACCGGGTCGTTCTATTTCTACAATTTCGAATATACGAATGAGGGCTGTGATGCGAATGGCTTCTGTTCGGATAGCGGTGAATATCGACTGTGGGGCAACAATTGGGAGAACGCGGTTGAGGACCAGGCCAAGGGGAACGTCGTGATCAACGGAATTCGAGAAAGCCGTCAACGAGGGATTGCTCTGGGTGGCCGTGTCGTTTCGGCACCCGTTCCCGAGCCGAGCGCGGCCCTGCTCTTCGGATTTGGCGCATTGGTCGTAGGTGGGAGGCTTCGCCGCCGCGATTGAGCTGCGACGAACCAACAGTGCGCGCGCTCAGCCTTCGGCGAAGCGTCGCGCAAGATCGGCTGCTAGGCCGATGTAGCGATCCGGGGTCAGCGAGAGCAGTGTTTGCCGCTCGGCCTCCGGAATCTCCAGCGTTTCGATGAAAGGACGCAAGGTTTCCGCCGTGATCTCCTGGCCTCGAGTCAGATCCTTCAACTTTTCATAGGGCTCTTCGATGCCGTAGCGACGCATGACCGTTTGCACGGCCTCGGCCAGCACGGCATGGGTCGCGGCAAGGTCTTCGTCGATGCGCTCGGGGTGGACTGCAAGCTTTGCCAGGCCGCGAAGCGTCGACCGGGTGGCGAGCACGCCGTGGCCGATTCCAACGCCCACGTTTCGCAGGGCGGTCGAATCCGAGAGGTCCCTTTGCCATCTCGAGACGGGGAGTTTCTCTGCCAGGTGCCCGAGCACGGCATTCGCCAAGCCGAGATTGCCCTCGGCGTTTTCGAAATCGATCGGGTTCACCTTGTGCGGCATGGTCGAGGAACCGACCTCGCCCGCCACCGTCTTCTGCTTGAAATATCCGATCGAGATATAGCTCCAGAGATCGCGCGTGAGGTCGAGCAAGATCGTATTGGAGCGAATGATCCCATGGAAGAGTTCGGCGATCCAATCGTGCGGCTCGATCTGTGTGGTCATCGGGTTCCAGGCAAGGCCGAGGGACTCGACGAATTCTCTCGTGTGTGCTTCCCAATCGACTTCGGGGTAGGCGGCGATGTGCGCCGCATAACTCCCTACGGCGCCGTTGGCCTTGCCGAGAATTTCGACCCGGGCGATCGCCTCACGCTGGCGGACCAGCCGGGCGCCGACGTTGGCGATCTCTTTGCCAAGGGTCGTCGGCGTGGCGGGTTGACCGTGGGTGCGCGAGAGCATGGCCTGGTCGGCGGTCGCGCCTGCAAGGGAACGAAGCGTGGAGATCATGCCATCAATCTCGGGTAGGACGACCCTCTCCCGCGCCTCGGAGAGCATCAATGCGTAGGCGAGGTTGTTGATGTCTTCCGAGGTGCAGGCGAAGTGGACGAACTCGATCGCTGCGGCCAGCTCGGGATGTCCGGCCAGGCGATCTTTGATCCAATACTCGATGGCCTTCACATCGTGATTCGTTCGTGATTCGATGCCGCGAATCGCTTGGGCGTCTTTGGGTGAGAAGTCGGCGAGAAGCGACGAGAGATGGGCGCGCGCGCTATCCGAGAAGGCCGGGACTTCGCTGATCTGCGCCGCAGCGGCAAGGGATTCCAGCCAACGGATCTCGACCTGCACCCGGAATCTGATCAGTCCGAATTCGCTCACGATCGGTCGAAGGTCGTCGAGCTTTCTTTGATAGCGCCCGTCGAGCGGCGAAATCGCGAGCAGGGGATCCGAATCGCTCGTGCCGTCGGTCTGGGTCGTCTGGGTCATGCTGATTCCTTTGCGTTCGTTACGACTGTGCCAGCCAGGATCGTGCATTCTGGAAGAGGCGAAGCCAGGGGCTGTCTTCGCCCCATTCGGGTGGGTGCCAGGAGAGTTGCACCGTTCGGAAGACGCGTTCGGGGTGCGGCATCATGATCGTGACTCGCCCATCGGGCGTCGTCAGCGCTGTGAGGCCGTCCGCCGAACCGTTGGGATTGGCGGGATAGCGGGTGGCGGGGTCACCGTGCGCATCGACGAATCGCGCGGCAAAGAGCCCGGCGTTTTCGACGCGCGTCCTCGCCTCGTCGTCAGCGAACACGGTCCGCCCTTCGCCATGCGCCACCGCGATGGGGAGTCGTGCGCCAGCCATTTCGCTGAACAGGATCGAGGGGCTTTCTTCGATCTTCACGAGCGCTAGTCGGGCCTCGAATTGTTCGGAGCGATTGCGAACGAAGCCCGGCCAGTCCTCGGCGCCCGGGATGAGCGTCTTGAGATGGGAGAGCATCTGGCAGCCGTTGCAAACGCCTAACGCAAAACGCGTCTCGTCCTGAAAGAAGGCTTCGAACTCGTCGCGCAGTCGGTCGTGAAAGAGAATGGACTTGGCCCAGCCGCCCCCGGCGCCGAGGACATCGCCGTAGGAGAAGCCGCCGCAGGCCACCAGTCCCTGGAATTCAGAAAGCGATCGCTCGCCCGCCATCAGATCGCTCATGTGAACGTCGATCGCATCGAATCCGGCGCGATCGAAAGCCGCCGCCATTTCGATCTGACCGTTGACACCTTGTTCGCGAAGGATGGCGATTGCGGGTCGGGTTTCGCCGACCCGGGCGATGATGGGTTGGACAGCGAAGGGCACCACGACGCGAAGCCCCGGATCGTCGAGGTCACAACGCAACGCCTGCTCTTCGTCGGCGCAGGTCGGATCATCGCGCAGCCGTTGCATGCGCCAGGTCGTGTCGGACCACTCCCGCCGCAGGGTTGCGCGGGATTCATCGAGAACGCTTCGACCGCTCTCGTTGAAAACGATTTGATCGTCGCTGCGTAGTCGGCCAATGGCGTGAAGGGCATCCCCGAGTCCGGCCGAGTCGAACTCAGCGACGAGCGAGTCGAGATCGCTCGCGCGGACCTGGATGACTGCGCCGAGCTCTTCGTTGAAGAGCTTGCCGATCGTCGAGCCTGGAAGATCAGAAAGCTCGATCTCCACGCCCGTTCCACCGGCAAAGGCCATTTCAACGATCGTCGCGAAGAGCCCGCCGTCGGAGCGGTCGTGATAGGCGAGGGCCAGCTCTCTTCGAAGCAACGTCTGCATCGTCTCGAAAAAAGCGCGAAGTGGCGCGGGATCGTCCACGTCCGGGGGCTCGCTTCCGGTCGTTGCGTAGACCTGCGCGAGTGCTGAAGCGCCGAGTCGATTGCGTCCGAAACCGAGGTCGACGAGCAGCAGCAGGCTATCCGGCTCCGCTTGAAGTTCGGGGGTCACGGCCAGGCGAAGGTCGTCGACCGGGGCGAAGGCCGTGACGATCAAGG
>CAZMFM010000155.1:0-9104 GCA_964565565.1 uncultured Spirochaetaceae bacterium
GGCGTGCTCGGCTCCCTCGGATGTCGGGCAAAGCTCGTACAACCGGTCGCCTTCGATCCGGCGGTGGCCCTCGCGTTGATCGAGAAGGAGAGCGTCGTTGCCATGGGCGGTGTCCCGACGATGTTGATCGCCATGATGGAACATCCGGACTTCGAGAAGCGGGATCTCTCTTCACTCCGTACGGTTGGAATAGGCGGTGCCGCGGTTCCCGCGGAACTGGTTCGACGTATCGAGGAGAAGTTGGGGATCGATCTCATCATTCTTTTCGGCCAGACCGAAGCTTCGTGTTCGATCATGAAGACCCGACCCGGGGACTCGGCCAAGGACAAGGCCGAGACGATCGGCCTGCCACTCCCGCAAACGGAAGTACAGATTGTCGATGCCGAATCGGGGGAGGTTGTGGCGCCCGGCATTCCGGGCGAGATCTGCGCGCGAGGCTATGGAGTGATGCATGGCTATCACGACAATCCCGAAGCGACTGCCGCCACGATCGATGCGAAGGGATGGCTGCATACTGGGGATCTGGGCACGATGGACGATCGCGGGTATTGCAAGGTCGTCGGGCGCATCAAGGACATGATCATTCGTGGCGGCGAGAATATCTATCCTCGCGAGATCGAAGAAGTGTTATTCGAGCATTCCGCCGTTGGCGATGCAGCTGTCATCGGAGTCCCGGATGAGAAATGGGGTGAGCGTCTGGTTGCGTACGTGCGCCTCGCACCGGAAAGACGTGCGGATGCGGAGGAACTCGAATCCTTCGTTCGCGAGCGGCTCGCGCGTCACAAGGTGCCTCATGAATGGTTTTTCCTCGACGCGCTTCCGACGACGGCTTCGGGCAAGATCCAGAAATTCGCATTGGTTGAGGGGTATGGCCAGACAAGTGAGGGGCAAACGGCGTGAACGGCAAGACAGATCAATGGCTGCAGACGACATGGTTTCTCGATTGGGATTCGCCGGCCGTATTGGACTTCTCCAAGCGAGCGACTGAGGGCGCAACTTCGAAGAAGGAATGTGCAATCCGACTATTTTATGCGGTACGCGATGGCTTTCGCTACGACCCATATACCGTGAGTCATGACGCCGAGGACTATCGCGCAAGCGCGATCGTCGAAACTGCGAGCGCATACTGTGCGCCCAAAGCGATTTTGCTGACGGCGGCCTCGCGGGCTGCCGGCGTTCCTGCGCGCGTGGGCTTCGCGGATGTTCGCAATCATCTGGCCACCCCGAAACTCCTCGAACGAATGGGTACGGACCTCTTCGTCTTCCATGGCTATTCAGAGTTGTACGTTGACGGACGGTGGCGGAAGGCGGCACCGACTTTCAACCGGGAGTTGTGTGATCGGTTCGGTGTCAAGACGCAGGAATTCGACGGGAGTGGGGACGCATTGCTCCAGCCCTTCGATGCCGATGGAAGGCGCCATATGGAATATACGAACGATCGCGGGACCTTTGATGAAGTTCCCTTCGAGGAAATGATGCGTGTTCTGAAAGAAACCTATGGCGGGGATTTTGGAGCCCAGCGCGACCCGTCCGACCCGGTGGACACGGTTTTCGACGAGCCGAATGAACCAAGGGCCAGCGCAAGTCGCGCCCGGTGACTACGAACGGCTAGCGGCCCGTGAATTTCGCAGGCCTCTTCTCGAGGAAAGCCCCGGCCGCCTCCTTCAAGTCTTCGGTTCGCATGGTCGCCGCCTCGAGGAACATGCCGGTATCGAGTGCGAGGTTGACCTGGTCGCGGATGAGTTTGTTCATGGTGAATTTTGTCCAGCGGATCGCCATGGGCGCACCGTTCGCCATGCGTCGCGCAAAGGCCGTCGCTTCGGTCAAGACTTTGTTCTTGGGAAGCGCAAAATTGACGAGCCCGATGCGTTCCGCTTCGGTTCCGGAGATCCAATCGCCGGTAAACAGGTATTGCTTGGCCTTTGCCATGCCGACCAACATGGGCCAGATCACGGCCCCGCCGTCCCCCGCGACGAGACCCATCTTGACATGGGTATCCCCGATCCGCGCATTCTCGTCGACATAGGTGATGTCACAAAGAAGAGCGAGACTCGCCCCGAGACCGGCGGCATCGCCGTTGATGGCGCCGATGATCGGTTGTTCGACATCGAGCATGTGATTGACGAGTCGGCGAACACCATTGAAGGGGATGCGCGGTCCGGTCGGATCGAACTCTCCGCTATCCATGGAACTTGCGTCGCCACCGGCGCAGAAGGCCTCGCCGGCGCCGGTCAAGACAATGGCCCGGATTTCGTCGTCTTCTCCAACGTCCGTGAAGATCGTTTCCAGTTCGCGATGCATCGGATCGTGCGCCGCGTTTCGGAGTTCGGGTCGATTCAACGTGATCGTTGCGACGCCGTCGTTGATCGAGACGGCCAGGAATCGATATCGGCTGTAGTCGGTCATTCTTCCTCCAGATTGGTTGTGAGCGACTATAAGATAACAAGTTGACAACAATACATCAAATGTTAAGCTGATGATGATGCCGACTGAACCCAGAAGATCCAACAAAGAGTCCGAAGACGCACCGTCTCCCGAAACGACCCGCGAAGCCATTCTGGAGGCCGCGCGTGGACGTTTCCTTCGTTTCGGTCCGCGAAAAACGACCATGGATGAGGTCGCTCGCGCCGCCGGTTGTTCGCGAACCACGCTCTATGCCCATTTTCGAAACATGGAAGATCTCTACGGGAGTCTTCTCGATCAAGATGCAGAGACCTTCATCCGCGACGCCTCCACCGCGGTCGAATCGGAACCGACGACCGGCCGAAAGATCCGACGCATCGTCGAGATCACGCGCCTGACCTATTCCAGGAATCACATTCTTCGAATGGCGTTTACAGGCGATTCCGAAATGAGTCTCGAGGGCGTCGCCTCTGTCTATACCCGGGATCAGGAGAGGCGAATCATCGATCTGCTGAAGAAGGTCATTGAGCAGGGGATCGCCGAGGGAACGATTCGGGCAGTCGATCCCGAACGTGTCGCCTACTTGATGTTCCATCTCGGCACGCTTCTGGTCGAACGAGAGGTCTCAGATGTTGCCGACTTCGACTTCGACGAGATCCTCGAAGTCATGGACGACGTATTTGCACGAGGAATCGCAATTCCAAGGAAAGAACGAAACTGACTCATCTCCGGTTGGCCAAGCTGACCTGGACAACAGTGGAGCCCCCCCATGGCCTTTCCCAATTGGACGGAAGAGCATCAGGCGTTTCGTGAAACGGTCCGCCGATTCACGGCGGAAGAGATACGACCGAACGCCGAGAAATGGGACCTCGAAGGCGATTTCTCGAACGAGATCTTTCCCAAGGCGGGTGCCCTCGGCCTGCTAGGCGTTCGTTTCGATCCGAAGTGGGGCGGCAGCGGGCTCGACTACTGGTATACGGTGATCCTGGTCGAAGAACTCGTTCGGGGTCGCGATATCGGTTCGGCGGTCGGGTTGATGGTCCAGTGCGAAATGGCGACTTCGGTCATCCATGCCCACGGCACGGACGCCTTGCGTGAGGAATGGCTCGTACCGGCGATTCGAGGCGAGCGTATCGCTTCGTTGGGCGTGACAGAGCCGGGAGGCGGCTCGGATGTGGCCGCGCTCACGACGAGCGCAAAGATCGACGGAGACGACTACATCATCAATGGCTCCAAGATCTTCATATCGAATGGTGCCCGCGCCGATTTTGTGACCCTGGCGGTTCGCACAGGCGGTATCGGTCCTGATGGCGTGAGCCTCGTTGTCGTTCCGACAGACAGTGACGGTTTCAAGGTGGGTCGTCGACTCGAGAAAGTCGATCAACACTCGGGCGATACAGTCGAACTCTTCTTCGATGACGTGCGCGTACCGCGCAAGAATCTGATCGGCGAAGAGGGGCGTGGCTTTCGATATATCATGGGCGCTTTCCAGGGCGAACGCCTCGTACTTTCAACGATGATGAACGCGGTCTGCCGTGACGTCATGGATGAAACGCTCGGCTATATCGCAGAGCGAAAGGCCTTTGGCCAATCGATCGCCTCGATGCAGACCTGGCGCCATCGAATGGCCGATCATTTGACGGACCTCGAGGCTTCCGAATCGCTGACCTATCGCGCGGCAGATCAGTTGGTGAGCGGCGATCCGCAGGGTGAAGTGACGGTGAGCATGTCGAAGCTCTATGGGGCTGAGCTGATTCGCCGCTTGGTGCTCGATTGTGCCCACGCACATGGCGGTTATGGCTTCATGAAGGAGAACTACGTCGCGCGCTGTACACGCGGCGTCCAGAATTGGGGAATCGGCGCGGGGACCAGCGAGGTCATGAGGGAGATCATCGCGAAGCGACGCATGAAGAAGTCGGCGACATGAGCCGCCGGGCTGTCATCGCCGGCGTTGGACATTCAGACTTCGGAAAAATTCCGGATCGAAGCGCCTGGGAACTCGAAGCGGAGGCGGTTATTAAAGCCACCTCCGATGCGGGTTTGTCTCCGCGCGAAATCGATGGGCTCCTGACCGATCCAGGACCGGTACAGGGTGTGCTCAATGGGATCACTCCGCATTTTCTCCGATTGGGCGCCGCCATGGGTCTCGATCCGACCTATGCGGGCAGCGAAATCCTTGGGGGTGCCGGCAGCGTGGCCAGCGTCGAGCGCGCTGCGATGGCCGTCGAAGCGGGGCTTTGCGAGGCTTGTGTCTGCGTATACGGCGACTCGGCGCTCTCGTCCTCAGGATCCTACGGCTATGGCCGCGGAGATGAGTCCGCCTTTGGGTTCTTCGGCGCAATCGGGCTTCATGCTCTCGCCGCCCAACGCCACATGCACGAATACGGAACCCGTCGCGAACAATTGGCGGAAATTGCCGTGGCGGCGCGCGCGCATGCCGCGCGCGCGCCCCATGCGCAGAAGCGGCGCCCGTTGACCATTGATCAGTACATGGATGAAGCGCCGATCGTCGAACCTCTATGTCGCTTCGACTGTTGTCTGGTGTCGGATGGCGCGGCCGCCGTCATCGTGACGACCGAAGAGCGCGCCCGGGATCTCCGTCTGCCCGGGATCCGAATTCTCGGCCACGCCCAGGCACATAGCCTCTCCACCTACGCCTCACCGGGTCATTTCGATCGTCTGCCGGCCTCGCGATCCGGTCCGGTCGCGTTTCGTCAGGCGGGCATCACAGCCGACGACATCGATCTTGCAATGCTCTATGACTGTTTCACGATCGTCGTGTTGCTTCAGCTCGAAGATTACGGCTTCTGCAAGAAAGGCGAAGGCGGCGCTTTCGTCGAGGGCGGGCGCATCGGACCTTCGGGCAGCCTGCCCGTGAATACGAGCGGTGGCCTTCTCGCGGAAGCCTACGGTGGCGGAATGCTCCATGTCATCGAAGCGGTTCGCCAGTTGCGAGGGGAAGCAGAAGAGCGACAGATCGAGGAGGCGTCGTTGGCCCTGGTCTCCGGTCACGGCCTCGGAATGAACACACACGCCACCCTGGTGCTCGGGAGATAGCGCGATGAGCGATGAAGCGATTCAGTCCGAGCAACCACTGCCGCCTGTGCCAGAGCCCGATTCGCTGACCCAAGCCTATTGGGATGCCTGTCGAAACGAGAGACTCGAAGTCTCCTTGTGCGAGGATTGTGCCTCGCTCTTTCTGCCGCCTGGACCATGTTGTCCGAAGTGTTGGTCCGCGCATCTGTCGACGCAGGCCGTCTCCGGAGAGGGTCGGATCTTCAGTTACGTCGTGTATCGGCGAACCTATCATCCCGGCATGCCGGCTCCCTATGTCGTGGCGTTGGTCGAACTCGACGAAGGGCCGCGCTTGATTTCGAATATTGTCGGCTGCGAACCCGCGGATGTTGGAATCGGTATGGCGGTGGCGTTGCGTTTCGAGTCTGCCGGCGAATTTCTTCTGCCATGCTTTGCGCTACGCGACAACCAGGCTGAAGACGGAGGAAGCGATCAGTGACGATCCGCTTCGAAACCGACGGATCGATCGCCCTGCTGACGATCGATCGCCCGAAAGTCCACAACGCGCTCGACTTCGAAACGAGCGATGCCCTGATCGCCGCTTGGGAGCGTTTTCGGGACGACGATTCTCTCTGGGTGGCGATTCTCACAGGCGAGGGCGAGCGCTCGTTCTGTGCCGGGGCCGATCTGCGAGGGGTCGGGGACTTTTACAAGAGCCTCACCTCTGCACAGCGATTGCGGCGCTCAGAATTGGTCCCCGGGCTCGGTGGCATCACGAAGAACCTCTCGATCGACAAACCGATCATCGCCGCGATCAATGGCCATTGTCTGGCCGGCGGTCTCGAGATCGCGCTGGCGTGCGATCTTCGCATCGCTTCAGAGAACGCTTCGTTTGGCCTGCCCGAAGTGACTCGCGGAATCATTCCTGGCGCTGGGGGAACACAGCGACTCCCGCGGTTGATCGGCCCCGAACGCGCGCTCGACCTGATCATGACCGGTCGGCGGATCGACGCGCGCGAAGCTGAGAAACTGGGTCTCGTTTCGCGAGTCGTTGCGCAGGATGCTTTGCAGGGTGAAGCACTCGACACCGCGAAACTCATCGCCAGCAATGGTCCACTCGCAGTTCGCGCCGCAAAGTCGGCCGTGTGGCGCGGCCTCGATCTGTCACTGGAAGAGGGACTGCGAACGGAGCAATTGATCGCTGAACCCGTTCGACAAAGTGAAGACGCGCAAGAGGGACCACGCGCATTTCTCGAAAAACGAAAGCCACAGTTCAAGGGTAAATAGAGATGACGACGCCTCCCCGAAGACATGTTGGTCAATATGTTGCCTCCGGCGACTGGAGCGATTACTGGACCACGCGTATCAGCCGTGCCGAAAGCGGGAAGATCTGGGTGCGCGGCTATCCCATTCAGGAATTGATCGAGGGTCTCTCCTATACCGAGTCCGCCTTCCTGCTTCTGCGCGGCGAATTGCCGGACGAACGCGAGCGCGCGCTCTTCGATCTCGCTCTGCGTAGCGGGATGGACCAACAGCTGATTAGTTCAGCAGCTTGTGCGGCACGCTATACGGCTTCGGCCTTTCCCGATTCGGCTGTGCCCGCGTTGGCCAGCGGCATGCTGGCGAGTGGCTCCGTCACGGGTTCGCCGCAGGAGCCGGCCGAGATGTTGATCGAAGCGGTGGGATGGGAACTCGACGAGAGCGAAGCGGCGAGGCGGGCGTTGGCGGTTTGGACAGAACGGCGCGGCGTGGTTCCAGGTCTCGGGCATCCGATGCACAAGGGTGCCGAGCCGCGCGCCGTCAGTGTTCGCAAGATCGCTCTCGAACTCGACGGGTGGTGCGAGCACGGACGCATGCTCGATGCGATCGAGGGCGAACTCGAGTCCGACAAAGGCCGACGAATTCCCATGAATCTGGCCGGCGCACTCGGTGCTCTCCTGGCGGATCTCTCGTTCGAACCGTTGGTGATCGGAGGGCTCGGGGCGATCAGTTACGGAATCGCGCTCTTGGCCCATATCTCAGAAGAGGTCCGAGAGGGCGTACCGCTTCGAATCATTCCCGAAGCGCTCGGCTCGCATTATGCGGGCCCCGGAGAGCGACACCTGCCGACCGACCGCACCCGATCAAAAGGACAAGATTCGAATCCCAAATGATTCACCCCTACTCACACTATCCCGCGCGGACAGCGAGGCAGTCGCCTGATCGAACCGCGCTCATCGACGGTACGCGTCGGCGCAGCTATCGCGAATTGGATCGACGTGCGAGTCAGCTTGCCGGGGCCTTGCTTTTACAGGGTCTACCTCCCGGCGATCGAGTCGCCATTGTTCAGGAAAATCGCATCGAGTATGTCGAGATCGTGATCGCAATTGCCCGGGCCGGAGGTGTGATTGTGCCGTTGCTCGGAGCCCTGACGGAGCGGGAACATGCGTTCGTCGTGGATGACTCCGATGCGCGCTTCGTTGTGGCACTCTGCGCCGAAAGCATCGATCGCGCGCGTGGCGCGGCCGCGAAGAGTGGTGCCGGCGTATTGGTCCTCGGGTCTGGGCGAGGCGCGCTCGACCTTGGGGCGCTCGCCGACCGTCAATCGTCGGAGTTCCCGGTAATCGATCGCCCGCCGGATTCACTCGCTCAGATTCTCTACACCTCCGGAACGACGGGTCACCCAAAGGGTGTCACGCATAGCTATGCGAGTGTCGGTTCGGCCATGGGTGCATGGGCAACCGTCTTCGACATCGGCCCGGAGGATCGCATTCTGGGTCAACTGGCTCTCAGCCATTTCGGCGGTCGAGGCATGGACGCCTGTTGGGTTGCGGGTGGAACGCTCGTGATCCAGCCGACCGCGGACCCCAAGCTCATGTTAGACGCGATTGCCGAGCACCGGATCACGATGATCCTCGTGATTCCGACTCTGCTGCGAATGCTTCTCGATCATCCCGATGCGAAGGATACGGATCTGTCGAGCCTACGTGTCGTGATGTATGCGGCGGCTCCGACGGCACCTGCCCTCGTGCGAGCCTCTCTCGAACGGCTGGGTCCTGTTCTGTATACGGGATTCGGCCAGACTGAAGCCTACGGACTGAATACTTTCATGGGACCGGAAGAACATGTCGAGGCGCTCGCAGCAGGCGGTGAGCGTCTGGCTTCCGTTGGGCGCGAATGCCCGGCTTTCGCACAGGTTCGAATCTGTGCAGAAGACGGAAGCGAAGTTTCGATCGACGAAGTGGGTGAGATCTGCGTTTGCGCGTCTTGGACGACGCCCGGTTTCTGGAAGAATCCTGAACTCGATCGGGCTCGGCTCCGGGACGGTTGGCTTCTGACGGGGGATCTGGGTCGCAAGGATGCCGAGGGCTACGTTTTTCTCGCAGACCGGAAAGAAGACAAGATCATTACCGGCAGATTCAACGTCTACCCGGCCGAGGTCGAAGGAACGCTCGCGGAGCATCCCGCGATCGCCGAGTGTGCAGTCTTCTCATTTCCCGACAAGAAATGGGGCGAGGCCATTCGTGCCGCCGTCACGCTTCGCAGCGGTCATCGCGCCGATCCGGACCAGCTGATCGAGTTTTGTCGAGAAAACCTGGCCCGATTCAAGGTTCCGAAAGCGATCGACATCCTCGACGAGCTTCCGAAGAGTCCAGTCGGCAAGATTCTACGTCGTGTTCTGCGCGAACCATATTGGAAGAATCAAG
>CAZMFM010000156.1:0-9089 GCA_964565565.1 uncultured Spirochaetaceae bacterium
TCGTTTCGATGGGCTTCGGCCTGCCGGGCGAGACGAAGGTGTTCGAGATGGGCGTAGGTTTCGCTCTCCGCCATGTCTCCCCAACTGCGTTCGCGAAAGAGTCGCTTCATGAAGCTGTTGACGTCCGCGGTGCCGATGTCCTTGGCGATCTTGCGGAGTTCGTCGAGTCGCTCGTGGTGGTGTTGCTTGATCGATTTTGCGCGGCCCTCGAGATCCTGGAAGGGATGGCCGTGAGCGGGCAGCGCGAGCTCGACGTCATTGATCTCGCCGACGCGATCGAGGGAATAGAAGAAGGACTTGAGCGGATCGGGCAGGTAGGAGACGCCGCCGATATGGGGCGTGATCGAGGGCAGGACATGGTCGCCGGCCAGGAATGCACCGGTCTCCGGGTCGTGTAGGCAGATGTGATCCGCCGTATGGCCAGGCGTGTGAAGCACGAACCATTCCCGCCCCGCAAGCTTGATCATGTCTCCATGCTCGACGTGGTGCGTCACTTTGGGAAGAAATTTGCTGCGGCCGATGGTCGAGAAATTCAGCCATCGCAATCGGTGGCGAAGCTCTGGGCGTTCCGAAGGTCCCTTCCAGGGTGCAGGCGTGGTGATGCGCTTGAGCACGCCGAAAAAATTGCGTAGAGGATTTTGCGCCCGACGGCGGTCGCGTTCGAGCATTTCCATGTGAATGGTGAGATCGTCCACGGACGCTTCGCTGTGATGGTCGTCGGCGCCGTGGACGTGACCATGACCATGACCAAGACCGTGTCCATGAGCAGGTGGATGTTCGCCGCTATGGCGTGGGTGATTCGAGGGGCCACCGAAATGAAAGGCGCGATGGGCCACGATCTTCGCGCCGCTCTCCTTGTGGATTTGTACCGCTCCGCCGAAATGATCCGGATGCGAATGCGTAATGAAGACCGTATGGATGTGTCGCGGTTCGAGTCCGGCTTGTTTCAGGCGGTGTTGGATCGCGGTCCAGGTCGCCGAGCCGGGCAGCCCGGGATCGATCACAGCGGCCCCATCATTGTCAATCAACGCATACATATTGACGTGCCCGAGTCCGGGCATGGAGATCGGAAGCTGCATACGAAGGATGTCCTTCGCGACTTCGCTGACCTCTTCGCTGGCGTCTTCCTGTTCTTGTCGTCTGGGTTTGGTCATCGCCCTCGACTGTAGGGCAGAATCGAAGGCGTCGTGTCGAGCGGCCAGCCCGAGTGGTGCGTTCGAATGAAGCTTGCCGAACGAGGCTTTCGAGCGGCGCCTTCGGCTAGAGTCCGAGTCTGCGATCAGGAGCATCTCGATGAGTCTCGACCCCCAGACCCCGGTCCTCGTTGGCGTCGGCGCGATCACGCAACATGCCGAGGATCCAAATGAGCTCTTCGAACCCTTGGATCTGATGGCGGCCGCGCTCGAACGCGCCGCCCTCGACGCCCGGGCACCGACGCTTCTCGCCGCAGCGGATTCGATCTGGATCCCGCGTGGATTCTGGTCCTATTCGAGTCCTGGTCTGCTGCTCGGCGAGCGATTCGGCGCGCCGAAGATTCGTCACGTGGTTTCGGAGATCGGAGTTCTGCAGACGACGCTACTCGGTCGGGCGGCGCGTGCGATCGCGCAGGGGGAGAGCGACGTCGCGATGATCGTAGGTGGGGAAGCCCGTGACCGGTCGCTTCGCTTTGCACGCCAGGGCGTCGAGGCACCGGTCATAGAGCAGTCCGATGACCCCGCGGACGAAGTGCTTCGTCCGGCAAGCGAGATCATGAGTCGACTCGAATTCGAGTTGGGTCTGGTGTCGCCGACGACTCAATTCGCCGTGATCGACAATGCCCTGCGAGCCCACGAAGGGCAATCCCTGAAGGACTACCGGGAGGAAGTGGGTCGGCTCTGGGTCGAAGCGAGTCGCGTGGCCGCCGCGAATCCGAATGCCTGGATTCGAGCGCCGAGTTCGATTGAGGAGATCGTCTTGCCGGGGCCCTCCAATCGGATGCTTTCCTTTCCGTACACGAAGGCGCTTGTCTCTCAATGGAACGTCAACCAAGCGGCCGGTTTGATCCTCTGCTCGCTCGGGCGGGCGCGTCGCCTGGGCCTCGATCAGAGCCGCTTCGTCTATCCCCTCGCGGTGGTGGATTCCGAGGCCATGCTGCCCCTTTCAGAGCGTCGCGATCTGCATCGCTCACCGGGCTTCGAGAGAGCCTTTGCGGCAGCGCTCTCTCATGTCGATCGATCGATCGAGGAAATCGACGCGCTCGAACTCTATAGCTGCTTTCCTGCTGCCGTTCGCATCCAACAGCGAGCGCTGGGCCTCGACCCCACGCGTCGCGTGACGGAAACCGGCGGCATGACATTCGCCGGCGGGCCCCTTAATAATTTCGTGATTCAGGCCTGGGTCGAGATGGTCGAGCGATTGCGGAGGGATCCGGGCGCGATGGGCCTGGTCACGGCCGTGAGCGGATTCTTGACGAAGCAAGGCGTGAGTGTTCTCGGCCCCGAGCCGAGTCGACCCTTCTTGTTCGATCAGGTCAGCGAAGCGGCGCGCGCCGACCAGACGACCATTGCCGTCGACCCGGACGCGTTAGGTCGGGCACGGGTGGCATCCTACACCGTCCTTTGCGATCGCGATGCCGAGCGCCGAGTCGTTCTCTTTCTCGATCTGGAGGCGGGATCCGGCGGCGTAAACGATTCGCAGGCCGCACGGCGCATAGTGCGCGTAGTGCGGGTCGAAGTGGACCCGGACCTTGCGGACGAGGCGATGTCGTCCGAACTCTGCGGTCGCGACGTCGTTCTCGAATCGGATGGCAAGATGCGTTGGCTTTGAGACGATGCGGAGTCGACCTAGTTCTCTAGAAGGCGATCGTACTGCGATCGATGACCCAATAGGCGGCCATCGAGCCCATCGCGTAGACCGCGGCGCGCCGCGGGAGCGGGTGGGTCGAGGCGAATTCTGGTGCCAGACGCCTCGCCATGAAGGCGAGGCTGGCGAGCAGGGCCACGAAGGCGAGCTGGCCTAACTCGATTCCGAGGTTGAAGGAAAGAAGAGCCATCGGAATTTCTCCGCCCGGCAGTCCCACCTCGCGAAGCGCTCCAGCAAATCCCATTCCATGGAGCAGGCCAAAGACCAGGGCCATCGGCCATGGATAGCGACGCATCAGCGTCGGCTCTTTTGTTTCGCGTGCTAGTTCGACGGCCAGGACGAGTACGCTGCCGGCGATCAGGACTTCGATCGGACCGATTGGGACACTCGTGTAGCCGAGCGCGGCAAGGCTGAGGGTTCCTGAATGGCCGACGGTGAAGGCGCTCACGGTTTTGACGAGCGCCCGGGTATTTGCGCAGAGCATGAAGAGGCCGAATACGAAGAGCAGATGGTCGGCTCCGGAGAGGATGTGTTCGAAGCCGATCGAGAGATAGTCTCGGAAGACGGCGAGCCGTTTCGCTTTCGCGGGAACGATCATGGCGGGTTCGGAGCGGCGCAGTACGCGCTGGACCAAGCGCCCGTCGGCGAGGCGAATTCGCACGAGCGTGTCGATCTTGGCAGGACCGAGTCCGTCGATTCGAATCGGACGACCGACGAGACCCTCGGCACCGCAGTCGATTTCCCAGCGCAAGAGCACGGCCACGCCTTGTTTCTCGACCTGCGGTCGGGACTGTGCGGGGCAGGCTTCGGGCAGGATGGGGGCGATCCGGCTTCCGGGAACCGAGAGCGAGGAACGCTTCCAGAGCACTTCGACCCGGCCTGAGGCGTCTTCCCTCAAATCGAGCAGGGCGGGGGCGAGGGGGTGCGCGCGGGCGATAGACGATTGCAGGAACACGAAGAACAGGATCCCGAGTATCGTGGACCACCGAGGTCTTTGTCGCAGTCGCGTCATGGCAGATCCCCGGTCGTTTCGACCACGATCGTGTAGCGGTTTCGTTCCCGTTGCAAAAAGTCTTCGAGCTTTCGCTCTCGCCTTTCTCTTTCGAGTTCGCCTCGAATTCGGCCGGCGACGGTCTCGAGCTTTGGAATCGCTCCCGAATGGTGGATCGACGTCCAGACCAGATGTTGCCCGTACGCCGACGCGATCGGCAAGGACCAACGCTCGATCGGCTCACCGAATACATTCCGGCCGAAATCCGCTCCGAAGCTTCGCTCGAGATCGAGTTCCGAACGAGCCTGGAGTCGATGGCCAAGGGGAAAGGGGTCGCCTGATGCGACGGCCTGGGCTGCGGAAATGTGTTCTTCAAGAATTCTTGTTCGTAGCGAACGAGCGTCATCCGCCGCGTGACCCCTGCGCCGGTCCGCACTCAAGAAGACGTGGGTCAGGTCCCGTCGATCGGGTTCCCTGAAGCTCTCCCGTCGAGCTTGGTAGTCCCGAGCGACTTCCTCGTCGGAGGGCGCTTCATCAGGGGTCAGTCGCGATCCCTGGAGTCTCATTTTCTGCACCAGAATTCGACGGACGACGATGTCGTCACGGTGAAGTCCGAGGTCGAGTGCGCGTTCGAGTAGATCGCTTGCCTCTTCGAGCTTCGCCGTCGGCTCGAGGAAAAGCATTTTCTGGATCAAGCGAGTCTGGATTCCGCCATCGCCCTCGATGAAGCCCCTCGCCTGTGCCTCGCGGTAGAGGATCTCCTCGTCGATCTCCGCCGCGATCATGACGTCGAGCTCCTTCGCCATGGGGAGGCGTCCCATTTGTCGTTGATAGTTCGCACGGAGCTCATCGATCTTCTCCGAGTCGATGGAGATCGAAAGGGAGGCAGGCTCGATCGTCGCCTGGCGGTCTGCATCCTCTTGTGAGCGCCAGATCTGAACCGAGAAGATCAGTCCCCCCAAAAGAAGAAAGTGGATCAATGGAGATCGCAAGAGGCTCATGGGTCGTGTTAGTCGGTTGCCTAGCCGATCGCCTTGGTCAGGGCTTCTGGCGTTTTGCTGCTCGGCAGCTTCCCGTGGTCCCAGGAGACGAAGCGTTCCGGGGTGACCGTCACCAGCACGCGCTTGGCGGCCATTCTTCGCTTCACATCCTCTGGAATCTTGTCGAGGTCGGGCAAAGGACTGCCCGTGACAGCGTTGGCTTCGATCATCGTGGCGACGGTTCGCTCGAGATCTGTCGTAAGGCTCGCGTGACCTTCGATCATCACGCCTTTGAGCTCGCTGTAGGCGGTACCGGTCTCGACGAGGAGCGCCACTTTGGGATCCCGTTCGACGTTCTTGATCTTCTGGCTGCTGGCGTAGGTCGCGAATCGGATCGTCAAATCGTCATCGATCGCGAAGAACATCGCGACCGCATGAGGATACCCACGCGGACCATTCGTCGTGAACGTCATCGTATGCCCACCGCGGAGGTAGGTACGGATTTCATCCGGGCTCATCGTAATGTCATCTTTTCGGGGCATGGACGATTCTCGTATTGTGGGCCGGGGTGGATGATTCGAGATCGAAAGGGTATCTCAAACCACGAGCGTTCGGGAAGTCTTCGCGGCCAGTCGATCCAATTCAGATCAGCCTCGTGCTAGCTTCGAAGCGGGCCAAAAGGAGTGACACCATGGCGCAGGAACTCGAAGGTAAAGTGGCACTGATCTCTGGTGCGTCACGGGGCATGGGCGCGGAGGAAGCGCGACTCTTCGTTTCCGAGGGTGCGAAGGTCTTGCTCGGCGATGTGCTCGACGAAGAGGGCGAGAAGGTTGCGGCTGAGATCGGGGAGTCGGCGCGCTACGTCCATCTCGATGTGACGCGGGAAGAGGATTGGCTGACAGCGGTTTCCCAGGCGGAGGAAAGTTTCGGGAAATTGGACGTTCTGGTGAATAACGCCGGTGTGCTCCGCTTTGGCCTGCTCGAGAACACGCCGCTCGAGGAATTCGAACTGGTTGTGCGAGTCAATCAGATGGGACCTTTTCTCGGTATGAAATCGAGCATCCCGGCGATGCGGCGCGCGGGCGGTGGGTCGATCGTCAACATCTCTTCGCTGGCCGGAATGCAGGGAGTTGGAGGTGCAGTTTCCTATACCGCGAGCAAATTCGCGGTTCGAGGCATGACCAAGGTGGCGGCGATCGAACTCGGGGGCGACTCGATCCGTGTCAATTCGGTTCACCCGGGCGGTGTCGAAACGCCGATGACGCGGCCCTTCGGCACCGAATCGAGTTCCGCGGACACGCAGTCCTATACGTCCCCGATTCCGCGAATCGGTCGACCCGAAGAGGTCGCGAACCTGGTGCTCTGGCTGGCCTCGGACAAGAGCTCGTATTGCACCGGATCGGAGTTTGTGATCGACGGCGGCGAAGGCGCAGGCGATATGCCGGGCATCCTTCGGCAGGTGCTCAAGGGCGCTGGATGATCTCTCTGGTAGCCAGTCTTCGCGGTGAAGAGGCTCTTGTGGTCTACATCGACCTGAAGAGTCCCTATGCGTTCATCGCGATCGACCCGACCCGCGCAATAGCCGCTTCCGCGGGTGTCTCGATTGATTGGCGACCTTTCACCCTCGATATCCCAAGCTATCTGGGCTCCGCGCGTGTCGACCACAAGCGGCGCGTCACGAAGAGCAATCGAACGGCGGAGCAATGGACCGGCGTCCGCTATGCGTATCGTGACGCGAGACGTTATGCGAGCCTAAGGGACAAGACCCTACGAGGAACCGAAAAGATCTGGGACTCGAGTCTGGCCGCGATCGCCATGTTGTGGGCGAAGTCCCAAGGCAGTGCGTGTCTCGACCTCTTCCTGGACGAAGCGTATCGGGCCTTCTGGCGACGGGAACTCGATATCGAAGATCTCGAAGTCCTCGAGTCGACGCTTCGGTCGGCGGATGTCGGCGTGGAGGGGTTTCGAGAGTTCGCGGCTGGGGAAGGCCGGGTCCTGCATGACGAAATGAATGAAGCGGCCTTCGAGTGCGGCGTCTACGGCGTACCGACCTATCTCGTCGGGGATGAGATGTGGTTCGGTCGGGAACATCTACCCCGGGTTGACTGGCTTATCGCGGGCCAACGTGGTGATGCGCCGGATGTCGCCAATCGGTCCTTTGATCCATGAGCGTTCAAGCGGGGATGACGGACGCGGGGATGACGGTCATCTTGGATATTCGGTATCCGCAGGCCTACCTGGCCCTGCGTCCCGCGATGGCGTTTGCCCGGGATCGTGGGATCCGTTGCGACTGGCTACCGCATTCGGTTGCGACGCTGAAGGCGCCCGAAGTGGCGCGCGAGGACGACGGTCGGGGCGTACGGCACAAGCGATTTCGAGCCCTGCAGATCGCGCGCGAGATCGAGGTCTATGCCGAGGTCCAGGGGCTCGTGCTTCGAGACTTTTATCGCAGGGGTGACTCGTCGCCCTTCAATCTCGGTTGGCTCTGGATGCGCCACCATCATCGGGAGCAACTCGAGACCTATCTGAATGAAGCCTTTTGCGCCTATTGGTCCATCTCCTTTGATCCAGCCGACAAAACGGATGTTGCGGACTTGATCGAATCGCTGAGTGGCGAACACGGCGGCGACGAACGCGGCAGCGATGATCGTGGTCAAGGCAGTGGAGAGCGCTTTCGCGCATGGTCGCAAGCGGAGGGGCCGGCAATACTCGATGCGCTGGCCGATGAACTGCGAACGCACGGCGTCTTTGGCGTGCCAAGCTATCTCGTCGAGGGCGAGATCTTCCTGGGGCGCCAACATCTTCCGATGATCGACTGGATTCGGTCCGGACGAACGGGGCGAATCCCAATCTGAGCTGCCGGGGATCGCAAAACAAGCGGTCGCGAAGCTCGAAAGCCCTGGGAAATCTGCGAACATCGCATTCGTCGCGAAGGCGGCGGTGCGTGATTGGCTGGTGAGTCAGTGAATCGGTGCCTGTTGGATGGTATTCACGGAAGGGGGCGTAGAGGACGAGATGAGCCGGGTTCGATACGCGAAAAGCATGCGAGACCTCGAACGTGGCGCGCGTGCCGGGGGGGGGGCTGCGATTGCGGATGGATCGGACGATCCACACGATTTACACGGCCTACACGATTCACGCGAAGTCATTCGAACGATTCGGATCGTGTACGAGACGGACGCCGAGGTCGCACAGGCCGTCGTCCCAAGGCCGCTCGAGGCCAGCGTTGGCTCTGAAGTCTGCGTCTCGTTCACGTCAATGACCAGGCCGGCCACGCCGACCACGCCCGACATAACGATCGAAGTTCGCAGCGCAAGTTTTGGTGTGCGCGTCGACTACGACGAGAAGCCCGGTAGCTATCTATTGGCCGTCCCCATGACATCCGAAGGCGCAGTTTTGCTCAGTCGCGAACGATTTGGTCAGCCGGCGAAGCTTGCGGACGTGAGGCTCGACGGAGCGGGTGATGTCGTCAACGCGAGTGCCATTCGAAAGGGTGTTTGTTTTCTCTCTGCCGAGGCCCATCGCGCGGAAGCGCTGCCGCCACGGCGCTCAGTTGACTACGGCTACAGCTTCAAGGCCTATCCTGGTTCGACGCCCGGCAAGCCCTTCGACCAGGATCCGCAACTCGTTCGCCTGGAATGGCGCTATGACTTTTCGCGGGTCTGGCGACTCGATGGAGAACTCATCCTGGCCGACTCTTCCTTCGATCCGGTGGCGGATCTTCCCGTTCGCCGAATCATCGAATTCGAGTATGCGGAGGGTACGCTCGAGCGTTCCGGTCGCGTCCTGCGTCCCGTTCCCGGAGATTGGCTACTGCCATTCATTCACCAGCGCTATGACGATCCGACGGTCGAAGGCGTCGACGTCTAGGACCTGGAGTTGCTGTTGGGCTTCGCGCTCGGGCGGGAACTTGAATTGGAGTCGACCCAATGCAGAAACTCTTTTACCTGCTCTTTGATGACGTGGATTCCGACGGGTCGCGTTTGCGAGAGGCGCTCGCCGGGCGTGTTGTTCCCGTCTTGCGTGAGTCAGGGGCCGAAGAGATCAGCTCTTTCGTCAACGATGACGCGGTCGCGGCGGGTTCTCCAATCTGTCAGAGCGATCCACCCATCCGAGCAGGTCTGTCATTTTTTTTGGCGAATGAGGAGGACCGCTTTCCGGCCGAGGAAGCGCTTGGTGGCCTCGTAGCGCGCCACGCCGGCTATCTCGTTCGGGAATCACGGCCGCTCCATCACGAGCGAATCGTGGGATGCCGGACGCCCGGAATGATGCAGATG
>CAZMFM010000157.1:0-9027 GCA_964565565.1 uncultured Spirochaetaceae bacterium
TGTAGATGATGTCGCCCGGGTTCATCCAATCATCGATGAAGCGCTGGATGGTCGGATTGTCGCTGTATTGGCGAATCGTCATCGGAAACATCAGCAAGGACGAAGCAAAAATCGGCGGAATCACACCGGCGCTATTCACCCGCAACGGGAAATAGCTCATATTCGAAGCAGCCGCGCTGCCGCCACCGCGTCGGGCATGCTGGATTGGTATTCGCCTCTGTCCTCGTTCGACGTAGACCACGAACCCAATCGCACCGATCACGATCGCACCCAGGAAGAGCACCTCGAGGATGGTGAATTGATCCGTTCGCACGAGATCGATCACGTTGGAGAGACCCGATGGAAGCCCAACAATGATTCCCGAAAAGATGATCAGCGAAATCCCATTTCCGATTCCGCGCTCCGTGACCTGTTCGCCTAGCCACATGATGAACGCTGTACCCGAGGTCAGCGTAACCATCGTTGTAATCCGAAACGCCCAGCCTGGATTGAGCACCGCGCCCACCCCGAATTGGCCACCTTCGAGTGCCATCGCCATCAAGAAGCTCTGAAAGAGTGCCAAGCCGATCGTGGCGTAACGCGTCCACTGCGTGATGCGCTTCTGCCCTTCGCTTCCCTCTTTCTTGAGCCGCTCGAGGGCTGGGATCACAACAGTGAGCAGTTGGAAAATGATCGAGGCACTGATGTAGGGCATGATGCCCAACGCGAAGATCGAGAGCGATTCCATCGCCCCGCCCGAAAAGACGTTCAGAAGGCCAAACATCGTTCCCGACATATCGCTGAAGAACTGACGAATCACGTTGCCGTTGATGCCCGGCGTCACGACGATGCAGCCGACGCGGTAGACCGCGAGCATGGCGGCCGTGAAGAGAATTCGTTTCCGAAGTTCTTCGATTCGCGCGATATTCTGGAACGCCGAGATCACCTATGCGGTCTCCACGCTTCCGCCGGCGGCCTCGATTTTCGCCTTGGCCGCACTACTGATCTTGTTGACGGTGAGCTTGAGGCCCTTCGGTGCGTCGCCCTCTGCGAGAACCTTGACCGGTTTACCCGAGCCACGAATCAGACCACGAGCCGCCAATGCCTTCGCATCAACGGTCGCGCCCTCACCGAAAACGCTGAGCGCTCCGAGGTTGACGACTTCGTTCTCGACGCGGAAACGGTTGTGGAAGCCCTTCTTGGGCACACGTTGATACAGTGGCATCTGGCCACCCTCGAACCACGGCTTGATCTTCTTGCCGGACCGAGTGCCCTGGCCCTTTACGCCTGTTCCGCAGGTCTTGCCCTTGCCTGATCCAGGACCACGGCCGACGCGCTTACGCCTGTGCAGCGCGCCCGGGCGCGGAGAAAGTTCGTTCAACATCGGCTCAGCTCTCCAAAACCACGACGAGGTGACTCACCTTGCCGATCATCCCTCGAACAGCATCCGTATCTTCGAGTTCGACGACATGACGAATTCTGCGAAGACCGAGGCCGCGCATGGTCGCGCGCTGCCGCTCGGTATATCCAATGACACTTTTGATCTGCTGGATCTTGACCGTCTTCTTGCCCGCCATTACCGAGTCCGCCCAAGTTGCGCGAGGCGCTCTTCGGGGTCGCGCAATGCGCTCAATCCGGCCATCACTGCATTGACGACGTTCCGTGGCGTGTTCGTACCGAGCGTCTTCGTCAGGATGTCGCTCACACCCGCCGACTCGACGACTGCTCGGACCGGACCACCGGCAATCACGCCCGTACCCGGAGAGGCCGGAAGCATCAGCACGCGGCCCGCACCCGAAATACCAATGATATCGTGCGGAAGCGTTCGGCCGTCGATCAGCGGGATCTGGATCAGACTCTTCCGCGCCTTCTCTACGCCCTTGCGGATCGCTTCGGGCACTTCGCCGGCCTTTCCCAGGCCGACACCGACAATGCCCTGCCCGTCGCCTACGACGACCAGAGCAGAAAAGCTGAAGCGACGTCCGCCCTTCACGACTTTCGATACGCGATTGATGTGAATGACACGGTCGTTGAGCTCGTAGTCATTTGGGTTCAAGAGCGATGATTGAATAACAGATGCCATGATTAGAACTGAAGCCCCGCTTCGCGCGCTCCCTCTGCCACGGCTTTGACTCGGCCATGGAAGAGGAACCCGTTTCGATTGAAGACCACCTGATCGATGCTCTTTTCCTTCGCGATCTTCGCGATCGCCTCGCCGACCTTCTTGGCTGCGTCGACATTTCCCGTCTGATTCGTACCGATCAGCGAGGGATTCCTCGTCGAAACCGAAGCAAGCGTCTTGCCGGTCGCGTTCTCGACGAGCTGCGCGTAGGTATGCTTCGAGCTTCGAAATACCGTCAGCACAACGCGCTCGCTCCGCTCGAGCGACGTGCGAGTACGCGCCTTTCGTGCCAGCCACATACGGCGCTTCGTATTTGAGATTTTCTTCTTCATATCGTCCTCGGAGCCAGGCTGCACAAACGCAGGGCGGCTCGAAAAAAGCTTAGGCGCCGGCCTTACCGACCTTTCGTCGGATGTGTTCGTCGTGGTAGCGAATCCCTTTGCCCTTGTAGGGCTCCGGTGGACGCAGCGAACGGATATCGGCCGCGAACTGGCCAACCACTTGCTTGTCGGCACCCTCGATGTTGAGCGTCGTATTCGACTCGACCTTGACGGTCAGACCCTCTGGAATATCCATGGCAACCGGATGCGAGAAGCCCAAGAGCAGATTCAGGACCTTGCCCTTAACGTCTGCGCGATAGCCGACACCTTCGATCTGGAGCTGCTTCGCAAATCCAGCACTCACGCCGACAACCATGTTGTTGGCCAAAGCCCGCGCAAGTCCATGCCTAGAACGCGCCTGCTTCGTGTCGTCGGGCCGCTCGAATACGAGCTTGCCCTCCTCGATCTTCGCACCGATTCCATCTGGAACCGCACAGCGTAGAGTGCCCTTCGGGCCCTTCGCCATCACTTCGCCACCCTCGACGCTCACCGTCACGCCGTCGGGAATGCCAATGGGTTGCTTACCAACTCGCGACATTTCTACCAAACCTCACAAAGTACTTCGCCGCCGACCTTGGCAGCGCGCGCATCACGATCGCAAAGCAGACCCTTCGACGTCGACAAGACCGACATTCCGAGTCCAGCACGCACTTGCTTGACTTCGCCGGCACCGACGTAGACTCGGCGACCAGGCTTACTCACGCGCCGCATGCCTTCGATCATCATCTTTCCGTCTTCCTGATAACGAAGGTCGACCGTCAGAGTCGGCTTCTTCTCATCCATGTCCGTGCTGACCGCGCCAATGAACCCTTCGGCGCTCAACACGGAAGCCAGAGCAAGCTTCAGCCTCGACGCGGGACAGCTCATCTGCGCATGTCGCGCACCGCCTGCGTTTCGAATTCTTGCCAACATGTCACCAACCGGGTCGGTCATCATGATCAAATTCCTTCCTTGAAGCTCCGCTTGTCGTGAGTCGGACCGCCTGACGGCGGTTCCACCTATTGACGAAAGGGAACTCCGAGATGCGTCAAAAGTGCCTTTGCTTCGGCATCCGTGTTTGCGCTCGTCACGACTGTGACGTTCATTCCTGTGACCTTCTCTACCTTGTCGTAATCGACTTCGGGGAAAATCGTTTGTTCGCGAACGCCAAAGGTGTAGTTGCCTCGCCCGTCGAAGGCTTTCGGTGAAACACCAGAGAAATCTCGAACGCGTGGTAGCGCGACGCTGAGCAAACGATCAAGAAATTCCCATTGGCGAACACCGCGAAGCGTGACGGTGCAACCGATTGCCTGACCTTCGCGAAGCTTGAAGTTGGAAACGCTCTTCTTGGCCCTGCGAAGAATCGGCTTCTGACCAGTGATCAATGCCAGTTCTTCCATGGCGCGGTCGAGCAATTTCGGATTCACCGTCGCCTCGCCGAGGCCGACGTTCACCACGACCTTCTCGACTCGAGGGATCTGATTGACGTTCTTGTACCCGAATTCCTTCTGGAGCGTCGGTGCAATCGTTTCCCGATATTGCTTTCGCAGCCTGGGCTCTTCGATACTCGGTGCAGCTTCCGACATGACTAGAGAACCTCCGGAGCCAGCGACACGATCCGCATAAAACCCGCGGCGCGCAATTCCCGAGCAACCGGTCCAAAGATGCGTGTGCCAACCACTTCTTTGTCCTTGCTGATCAGCACCGCGGCATTTTCGTCGAAGAGGATGTGCGTACCGTCCGGACGCGAGATCGCCTTCTTTGTCCGCACGATCACGGCACGGCGGACTTCGCCCTTTTTCACTCGCGCATTCGGAATCGCTTCCTTGATGGCAACGACGATGATGTCACCCACGGACGCAAAACGCCGTCGCGAACCACCCAGTACGCGAATGCACTTCACTTTCCGCGCACCGGAGTTGTCCGCTACATGCAATGTCGATTCAGCTTGAATCATTGAGCTTTCCCTTTACCGGACGACCGGACGAATGTCCGACCAATGACCGAGAACTAGACCGACGTGGCCTTCTCGAGGGTCTCTTGAACCTTCCAACGCTTTCGCTTGGAAAGGGGGCGATGTTCGATGATGCGCACCTGATCCCCTTCCGTACATGCGTTGGCCTCGTCATGAGCCATGAACCGCGAATAGCGGCGGATGTATTTCTTGTAGCGCTGATCCTGAACAAGACGCTCGACCCGTACGACGACGGTCTTGTCCATCTTGTTGCTGACAACAGTGCCAACCAGAGTTCGTCTACTTCCTCGTTCGTTCACTTGCCCGCCTCACGCTTTTGGGTCAGGAGAGTCTCGACTCGCGCAACATCTTTTCGAAGCTGCCCGAGCATCGCGGTGTTCTCCAACTGTTCGGTCGCTCGCCGAATCTTTGCGTTGAAGAGCTCATCGCGGAGCTCACGTCCCTTTTGTTCGAGTTCAGACTCCGAGAGAGTTTGAAGTTCAGAAGCCTTCATGATCATCCCTCCCGCTGTACAAATCGTGTACGGATTGGCAGCTTGTGAGCCGCCAGCCGTAGTGCTTCGCGTGCGACTTCTGTGTCGACGCCTTCCATTTCGTAGAGCACTCGCCCGCGCTTGACCGGGGCGACCCAGGCCTCGGGATTGCCCTTGCCCTTACCCATGCGGGTTTCTGCGGGCTTCTTCGTAACCGGCTTGTCGGGGAACACGCGAATCCAGACCTTGCCGCCACGTTTGACATGTCGGGTCATCGCGATTCGAGCCGCTTCGATTTGGCGCGCAGTCAGGAAGCCGGACGTCATCGCTTGCAGTCCAAAATTCCCAAAGGCCAGCGTATTCCCGCGCATTGCCTTGCCGCGGTTACGCCCCTTGAACATCTTTCGATGCTTGACTTTTTTCGGTTGGAGCATTGTCTACCTCGGAGCCTCGGATCGATGATCCTGTGAGAGGGTTCCGCGCTTGAGTTCGCGGTCTCCCACCTCACCCTTGAAAATCCAGCACTTCACGCCCACGACACCGTAGGTCGTACGCGCTTCAGCAAAGCCGTATTCGATCTCGGCTCGAAGCGTATGGAGCGGGACCCGACCGTCGCGATACCATTCACGACGCCCCATCTCCGCTCCGCCCAAGCGACCCGAACACTGGATTCGAATGCCCTCGGCACCGAATTTCATCGTCGCAATCATGGCTTTTTTCATCGCACGTCGAAAAGCAACGCGGCGCTCGAGCTGAGTCGCAATATTCTCGGCCACCAACTGCGCGTCGAGCTCCGCTTTGCGGATCTCTTTGATGTTGATAAAGATGTCACGAGTCGTATAGGCCTTCAGCTCTTTGCGGAGAACGTCGACTTCTGCGCCGCGCTTGCCGATCAAGATACCCGGACGAGCCGTGTGAATATTGATCACGATTTTCTCGCCAGTACGTTCGATGACGACTTTCGAGATTCCTGCGTGATAGAGCTTCTTCTTGATGAAAGCTCGGATCTTCACGTCTTCGAGCAATTGCTCCGCATAATGCTTCTCAGCGAACCAATTGGATTGCCACCCGTAGAGGGTGCCAACTCGAAAACCGTAGGGATGAACCTTTTGACCCATACTTAGCTACGTCCTTGCACGACTTCCGTCATGCGTATCTCGCGACCAGATGTCGCGAATCGAATGGTTACCGTTCCGAAAGAACGACGTTGATCTTGCTGCTGCGCTTTTGAATCCAAGACGCGCGGCCCTGAGCACGCGGCCGAATCCGCCACATACTCGTTCCCTCGTCGACATAGATTGTTGCAACAACGAGATTGTCGATCTCGATTCCAGCCTGGTGGTTCTCGTTTTTCTGTTCCGCATTCGCCACCGCAGATCGCAGAAGCTTGGCGATCGGCTGTGCAATTCGCTTGGGTGACAGCATCAGCAGATTGAGCGCTTCTTCGACGCCCATACCGCGGATCTGATTCACCACCAGTCGCGCCTTCTGTGCGCTGACTCGGTAATTATTGAGAGCGGCTTTGACTTCCATTAGCGCTTGACCTTCTTGCCACTCGCATGACCCGTGAATTTGCGCGTAGGCGCAAATTCACCGAGACGATGTCCGACCATGTTTTCCGTCACGAAGACCGGCATGAATAATTTGCCGTTGTGGACATGGAAGGTGAGCCCAACGAAATCAGGTGTGATCATGGACCTTCTCGACCAGGTTTTGATGACGCCCTTGCCACCACCAGCCGTGAGCTTGTCGACCTTCTTCTGAAGGCTCGGCTCGATAAAGGGACCCTTTCGGAGCGAACGTGCCATTTCTATCTACCTCTCCTACTTCTTCCCACGTCGTTTGACGATGTACTTGTCCGAACGCTTGTTCTTGCGTGTCTTCGCACCCTTGGTCGGCTTGCCCCAAGGTGTACAGGGATGACGCCCACCCGAGGAACGACCTTCGCCGCCACCCATCGGATGATCGACGGGGTTCATCGCGACGCCTCGGACATTCGAGCGTTTGCCCAACCACCGCGATCGCCCAGCCTTGCCGATGCGCTGATTCTCATGTTCTGAATTGCCGACTTCACCAACGGTCGCCATGCAATCGATGTGAACCATCCGCATCTCGCCACTCGGCAACCGGAGTGTCGCCATATTGCCTTCGCGCGCCATCAGCTGCGCACTCGTGCCCGCAGAGCGGACGAGTTGGGCGCCCTTTCCCGGCTTCATCTCGATTGCATGAAGCTGCGTGCCAAGAGGAATGCCAGCCAGTGGCAATGCGTTACCCGGATGAATTTCAGCAGTCGCGGAAGACATCACCTTGTCACCCACCTTCAGCCCGCCGGGAGACAGAATGTATCGCTTCTCGCCGTCGACGTAGTGGAGCAGCGCGATATTGGCAGAACGATTCGGATCGTATTCGATGGCGGCGACCCGAGCGGGAACCTCGACTTTGTTTCGGCGAAAGTCGATCTGCCTGTATTTTCGTCGGTGACCGCCACCGCGATGATAGGCGGTGATTCGGCCATTCGAGTTTCGACCACCACTCTTCTTGACGAGACCCGACGTAAGCGATCGCTCGGACGTGCCGCGAGTAATCTCGGCAAAATCCGAGACGCTCATATTCCGGCGACCGGGCGTAGTCGGCCTATATTTCTTGACCGGCATCTATTGGACTCCCTCGAAGAATTCGATCGATTGGCCTTCTGCCAGCTCGACGATCGCCTTCTTCCACGCCGGCTTTCGGCCGACAGTCTTCCCTACCCGCTTCTTCTTGCCGGGCTGTTGCATCGTACGCACATTCTTGACCTGTACTTCGAAGAGCTGCTCGACCGCCTGTCGGATTTCCAACTTGGTCGCGCTCGGGTCCACCCGAAACGTGGCGATATTCGCCTCCTCCCGAGCGATACTGCTTTTCTCCGTGACGACCGGACGCTGAATCACATCATGCAGGTTCATTCCGCGCCTCCCTTCGAGCCCGACGCCACGAGCCGCGTCTGAAGTTTCTCGACAGCGGCTTTCGTCATGAGCACACTCTTGTGTCGCAACAAGTCATAGACGTTCACACCCTCGGAGCGGATCACGCTTACACCAGGAATGTTACGAGCCGAAGCTTCGATCGTTGCGCTCGGATCGTCGATCACGATCAACGTCGACTGAGTGTCTAGACCGAGGGAGGAAAGAACTTCAATCATCTGCTTCGTCTTGTACTCCTCGAGCTGAAGATCTTCGACGATCGTCAGCGCGGATTCATTCAGAAGCTGCGAGAGCGCGGACAGAAGCGCTGCACGACGCATCTTCTTTGGCAGTTTGTGGGTGTATCCGCGAGGCACGGGTCCGAAGACGACGCCACCACCTTGGAACTGTGGTGCACGCGTTGTGCCCTGGCGCGCCCGGCCGGTGCCCTTCTGGCGATAGGGCTTGGCACCACCACCTGAAACGAGAGCACGGTTTTTCGTACTGTGCGTTCCCGCGCGGCGCTCTGCGAGCTGTCGGCGGACTTCGGCATGATAGAGATGCGGTTTCACTTGTTTCTCGAAGACGTCCGAGGACAAGTCCAGCGACCCGGCTTTCTTATTCTCGAGATTGACGATGTCGATCGTTGGCATGACTACAGTTTGATCTCCACGTCTACGCCCGCCGCCAGTTCGAGCTTCATCAGCGCGTCGACGGTTTGGGGGGTCGGATCCAGGATATCGATGAGCCGCTTGTGGGTTCGGAGCTCGAATTGCTCACGCGACTTCTTATCAATATGCGGGCCCCGAAGCACGGTCCACTTGTTCTTACTCGTTGGAAGAGGAATCGGCCCCGCAACCCGTGCACCCGTACGCACGGCGGTATCTACGATTTCACTCGCGCTCTGATCGAGCAACTTGTAATCGTACGCCTTCATCCGAATTCGAATCTTCTGTGCCGTGGCATCCGCCATGGTTTTCTACTCCTGCAAGTGACCAGACCTCTGGTCCAAGAATCTCGCGTCAGCTCGTTTGAGCCGTCAGCCCTATCAAACGCCCTAACAAAGAGCCATCAGCCCCATCAAAGAGCCATCAGCCCAAGAAGTCATCGCGCCTCGCGACGACTTCAATAGAAAGTCCTATTCGATCACATCCGAGACGACACCGGAACCCACCGTG
>CAZMFM010000158.1:0-8882 GCA_964565565.1 uncultured Spirochaetaceae bacterium
GGATTCGTCGAAGTTTCATGCCTGCTCCTGCCTGATTGCCGGTGGCTGGAACTCGGGATGTTCTGTGCTAAATCTTGGGCCGAGTTTAACGACGTTATATTTCTTTCTTACCGTTATTCTCAATCAATTCAACTAGATACGTAGAGAAGACGCGCCGTCTTTGTCTCTAGGACCCCAATCGCACGAGCGACGATATTGCTGATATCGCCGCCTTCGGAGGGATTCGATGTCCCTGCACGCCGCAGAAGAGCGCAGAAGTCTCGGTCGGGCCGAAACCCGTCGGGTGATTCTCGACGCCAGCGAGGCCTTGCTGATCGAGGTCGGGCAGGCCGGGTTCTCGGTTCGAAAGCTGGTCGATCGCTGTGGATACAGCGCGCCGACGATCTACCACCATTTCAAGGACAAGGACGGGCTGATCGACGCATTGCTCGAGCAGCGCCTGACGCTTCTGGCCGATGATTTGATGAAGGTGCCCCTGGTCGACGACCCGGTCGAGAATCTTCGCTCGCTGTCCCGAGCCTTCGCCTTCTTTGGTCTGCGCAACCCGACGCACTATCAGCTCTTGATGCAGGTCCGCGATGACAGCGACAAGATCATCGAGTCGGGCGAGGTCGCGCGCCACCTTCTGGAAACCCCGGCGGAGCAGATCGCCGCGCGGGGTTGGATCGAAAACGGCGATCTCGAACTCTTCGTCCAGGCGATCTGGACCACGATTCATGGAATCGTCTCCATGCGCGCATTGCGCCCGGATGTCGAGTGGAAGAAAGACCTGCTCGATTGCAGCATCGAAGGAATCATTCGCGGATGGCTCACGCCCGAGAGCAAGCGAGTAACGAGTGTCTGACAAAAGGCTAGAGGAAGTCAAAGCGATGGTTGATGAAATGCGAGCGACGCAGAGGCTGCGCCCTTGGAAAAACGGAGCGCATGGCGTTCTCGTTGTGCTTGCCGCGATCGGTCTAGGCGCATGTGGTGGCGACGAGCCGGTCGTGTCCGCGGCGGCCTTACGTCCACCGGTGATGGTCGAACCCGTCGTTCGCCGTGATGTCTTCGATCGGATCGATGCGACGGGCGAATTGATCGCAAAGGCTGAAGCGACCGTGGCGGCCCAGGTGGAAGGCGTCGTAACAGAGATTCGTGCGCATGAGGGCACTTCGGTCGAGGCTTCCGAAGTCTTGCTAGTCATCGATCCCGAGCGACGAGAGCTCGAGGTGGCTCGCAGCAAGGCGGAACTCGCCGAGGCACGCGCTGAGCTTTCCGTTGCGGAGCGAAACCTCGCGCGAACCAAACGGTTGAGCAAGGGGAATGTCGCCTCGGAGGCGCGCCTCGATGAAGATCGGACGCGGGAATCGATGGCGCGGTCCGCAGTCTCGGCCGCCGGCGCGCGATTGGGGCTGGCCGGCCGGGCCCTCGAGGATGCGACGGTGCGGGCGCCCTTTGCCGGGATGATCGCGCGACGCCATGTCAGCGTGGGCGAATATCTCTCGGTCGGTTCTCCGCTCTACGACCTCGTGGCCCTCGATCCGATCGAGGTGGAATTTACCTTGGCCGAGATCGATTCATCGCGGGTCGCCCTCGGTTTCCCGGTCGAGATTTCAATCGCGCCCTATCCGGACGAAGTCTTCATGGCGACGGTCAGCATGATCTCGCCCACCATCGACCCGCGCACGCGAACGCTTCGTGTGAAGGCCGAGCTGCCGAATCCCGAAGGGCGAATTCGTCCGGGACTCTTTGCGCATGTCGATCTGGGCGTGAGTGAACGACTCGGAGCGTTGGTCGTGCCCGAGGATGCAGTGGTCCAAAGGGCCGATGGCTCGGTCGTCTACCGGCTGGACGCCTCGGAGCGCGTCGAGCGAATTCAAGTGCAGACCCGGGCGCATGGCGCCGGATGGATCGAGATACGGGATGGTTTGAAATTGAACGACAAGGTCGTTGTTCGCGGGCATTCGCGCCTCGAGAACGGCGTCCTGGTTTCGGTCAGGGCATTTGATGGCAAGCCCGTGTCGGTGCCGGAAGTGGCCCCGGGTGCATCGACGGAGACGCTCGCGGAAGAGGGCGCCGAAGGGAACGCCTCATGAGCCTGTCGGACCTGTCGATCGATCGACCGATCCTGACCTGGATGATGATCCTGGCGCTGATCGTCTTTGGCATCCTGGGATACAACCGTCTCGGCGTCGATCAGTATCCGAACATGGAATTTCCGGTGCTCACCGTCAACGCCACATTGGAAGGCGCAACGCCCGAAGGCATCGAAGAGGACGTGACCGACGTTCTCGAAGAGCAGCTCAATACCGTGGCCGGCGTTCGCAATATCGAGTCGACCAGTTATCGCGGCGCTTCCGTGATCAAGGTCGAGTTCGATTTGGGAACGGACCTGGATATTGCGGCCCAGAATGTGCGCGACCAGGTCGCTCAGGCGCGCAAAGAGCTTCCGAAAGATCTCGAACCGCCGATCGTTGGCACCTTCGATCCGAACGATCAGCCGATTCTATGGATTCCGCTCAATATCACTTCAACAGCGACGGAAGCCAGCGAATTCGTTCGACGTCGGATCAATCCCTATATTGAATCCATCCCCGGTGTCGCCGGTGTCTCGATCTTTGGGCGACAAGACCGGAACATTCGAATCTGGCTTCACGGCGATGCA
Organism: uncultured Spirochaetaceae bacterium; assembly: GCA_964565565.1. GTDB lineage: Bacteria > Myxococcota_A > UBA9160 > UBA9160 > UBA4427 > UBA4427. The sequence continues at coordinate 2,645 of CAZMFM010000158.1, forward strand.
TTGCGTGCCAGGGAACTCTCGGCCGTCGATGTCCTGCGCGCTTTGCGCCGGGAACATGTCGAGCTGCCGGCCGGAGCGATCGAGGGCGAGCGGATCCAATATTCCGTTCGAACGGACGCCGAGTTTCGCAGCATCGAAGAACTCGAGCGGATGGTCGTCGCAACGGTCGATGGTGCACCGATCTATTTGCGTGACGTCGCGCGGGTCGAGGACGGGGCCGAAGACGTCGAATCGATCATGCACTACAACGGACAGGTCTCCGTCGGGATCGGGATTCGGAAGCGCTCCGGGGGCAACACGGTCGCAATCGTGGACGAAGTACTTTCGCGCCTCTCAGAGCTGGAAGAAATTCTTCCGCCGGAGATCAAGATCGAAGACCCGAAGGGATTCATCGACTTCTCGAAGGGGGTTCGTGAGGCGGTTGAAGAGACCAAATTCGCTTTGCTCTTCGGGGCCTTGCTGGCCGTCTTCACGGTCTTCGTCTTCCTGAGACGTTCGCGGCCGACGTTGATCGTCGCCCTGGCGATACCGGTCTCTTTGGTTGCGACCTTTGGGCTGGTCTGGATATTCGGCTTTACGCTGAATACGATGACTTTGTTAGGTATGACGTTGGCGGTGGGTGTCGTGATCGATGACGCCATCGTCGTTCTCGAAAATATCGAGCGCCATCGTGCGAATGGAGAGTCTTCGATCGTCGCTGCGAAGACGGGCACGCGCGAGATCGCCTTTGCCGCGACGAGCGCGACGATTTCGGTCGCCGCAGTCTTTCTTCCGGTCGTCTTCGTCGATGGGCTGGTGGGGAGCTTCCTCGGCGAGTTCGGATTGGTCGTCGCGGGTTCCGTCATGATCTCGCTCTTCGTTGCGCTCACGCTGACCCCGATGTTGGCAGCGCGCATGCCTGCGCCCGAACCACGAGAGCCTGGGAGTATCTATGAACGGCTCGAATCGGGCTTCGAAGCCCTCGAGTCGTCGTATAAGCGGCTCCTCAATCTCAGTATCGAGCATCGCTGGGTCACCGTTGGCCTGACCCTGGTGAGTCTCTTTCTTGCCTATCTCTTCGCGTCGCAATTGAAGGCAGAGTTTTTCCCGCCCTCGGATGAGGGAATCTTCTTCGCGCGACTCGAGGCGGCGCCGGGTACGTCGGTCTGGGCAACCCTCGACTACCTCGAAGAGGATGAAAAATGGTTCATGGCGCAACCAGAGATCGTCGGCATCTTTTCCGCCGCCGGATCTTCGGGCAGCTTCGAGCCACCGAAAACCAATGCGGGCATGATCTTCGGCACGCTCGCCGATCGAGCCGATCGAGACAAGAGCGTGCTGACGCTGATCCGAGAAGCGCGTGCAGCGCTTTCTCAGACCCCCGGTCGAACGATTCGAATCTTCAACCCCGCGGACTCAATGTCGAGCGGCGGTGGCGGCTTCAGCGTTCAGCTGCGCGGTAATCTTTCGCTCGAGGAACTCGATCGAATCTCTCGCGAGTTCGTCGGTCGACTCGAGGCGCGCGGAGGTTATGTCGATCTCGACAGCAGTCTCAAGCTCGGTCTTCCCGAGCTGCGAATCCATGTCGATCGCGACAAGGCCGCACAGATGGGTGTTGATGCCCGGTCGATTGGCGAAGCGATCCAGCTGATGGTCGGAGGCCTCGATGTCGGTGTCTTCAAGGAATCCGGGCGGCGGTACGATATCCGGATGCGACTTGAAGAGGATCTGCGAAACGACGTGGATTCGATCGGGTCCTTGTATGTCCGGAATCGGGCCGGAGATGCTGTCGCGTTGCGGAATCTCGTGACCATCGAGAAAGGCGCTTCGCCTTCGAGCATTACCCGGACGAACCGCCAGCGCAGCGTGACGATCAAGGCCAATCTCGAAGACCTGAAGCTCGGCGAGGCGATCGATTTTGCCAAGGAGATTGGCGACGAAATACTGCCAGCGGCGGTGAGCCTGCATGTCGTTGGCGACGCGGAAGCCATGTCAGAGGGAAATACCCAATTCGCGGTGGCCATGATGCTAGGCATTCTCGTCATCTACATGGTTTTGGCGGCGCAGTTCGAAAGCCTGCTTCATCCGATTACCGTCATGCTGGCGCTTCCGCTTTCGATGGTCGGCGCGCTCGGAGGCTTGCTGCTCTTCGGCTACAGCTTGAACCTGTTTAGTCTGATTGGAATCATTTTGTTATTCGGATTGGTGACCAAGAATTCGATTCTTCTGGTCGACTACGCGAATCAATTGCGGAAGACGGGACTCGACAAGGTTGAAGCGATGCGGCGTGCGGCGCCGATTCGGATGCGGCCAGTGTTGATGACTGCGATCTCGATGATTTTCGGCGTGTTGCCGGCCGCGATCGGGCTCGGTCCCGGCGCTGAGACACGCGCACCGATGGCGATCGCGACGGCGATGGGCATGTTTTCGTCGACGATGCTGACGTTGCTCTTCGTTCCCGTGTTCTACATCCTGATCGATGATCTCGGGGACTTCGTGAAGCGGGTTTTCAGTCGACTCTTTGGCGGCGGCCGATCGATCCCGGAAGCGTCCGCCTCGGAGAGTTGATCCGCGGTTTCGATTGGCTCTTTTCAGATCGCGTCGAGGCGAGTAGTCTCGCAACGAATTGGTTTCAATCCCGGGCAGAGACCGCGCGGGGACCGAACAAAAGCACGCATCGCGACTCTTAACCTTTTTTGAATTCCGAATGGAGAGATCCCAATGGCCATCGATGTCATCGTTCCAGATTCCGCCCGCAAGACCTACGAAAACTGGCATTTCGCGCCAGCCGTTCGCCATGGTGACCTGATCTTTTGTTCCGGCGTCGTGGGCAGTGGTGACTCGTTGGAAGAGGAGTTCCGCAATGCCTGGACATCGCTCGGCGAGACCCTGGCTGCCGCCGGTGTCGGCTACGAGGACATCGTTGACAGCACGCTCTATGTCGTCGACTTGCAGAAGAACGCGGCCACGATGGCGAAGGTAAAGGACGAGTTCATCAAAGAACCCTATCCGGCTTCGACTTGGATCGGTGTGAGCGAACTCGTCATCCCGGGCGCCCGGGCAGAGATCAAGGTCACAGCGCGTCAGGCGAGCTGAGCGATCGCCCACCGGCTGTAGTCTGACCGGCAAAGCATGGACACCGATCGATCACGGGGTCTTCGGTGGCGAAAAGCCTCCGATCACGTCGCCTAGCAAGCGCGCGAACTCGATCGTCGTTCGATCCTCGAGGTAGGGGCCGATGATCTGTGCTCCGACCGGCAGGCCCTCGGGCGTCGGGCCGATGGGTGCCACGGTTGCCGGCAGATAACATGCGGTCGCCATCGAGATCCAGCCAAAGAGGTCGGAGTAGGGGCGATCTTCGCCATTGACGGAGATCGTGCGCGCCGAAAAGGACGTATGGTCGTGTGGGATCGCGGGGACCGAGGTCACCGGGCAGATCAACACGTCATAATCGGCGAAGAATGAACGGAAGATCGCGCGGAATTGATGGCGTGCTTCGTTCTTGGCCAGCCAATCCCGATGTCGGATGACGGGCGCTCTGGCTGATTCGGCCGCATCGCTCAGGTCGGCCTCGTCGAAGCTTTCGGCGAAGGCTGCGACGCCTTGGATCGCATCGTCTGAAAGCCCGGCCAGCACGACCGGATAGAGAAGCTGGTTGTAGACCCGAATCAGATCGTTCAATTCGAAGCCGGGTCTCGCCTTCTCGTCGACCTTCACGCCGGCCGCGCGCAGGGCTTCGACCGTCGCCTCGAAGCGTGCTCGAACGGAGTCGTCGAGCGGGACGGCCGGGTCCTCGAACCAGACCGCCACCCGAAAGTCTGAGAGTTGTCGATGGCGTGCGGCCGGGAGGTCGAGCCGCCAACCGACCTGGTCATTCTGGTCGGCCCCCGAAAGAACATCGAGGGCGATCGAGAGGTCGTCGGCGCTTCGCGCCAGGGGACCGGCCACACCGAGATCGTCGGCGGAAAGCTTTCCGGGCGGGCCGGGAATATGTCCGCGGATCGGCACGATGCCGAAGCTGGGCTTGTGCCCGTAGAGGCCGGTCCAATGGGCGGGGGTTCGGATCGATCCGCCGATGTCGCTGCCGAGTTCGAGGCTTGTTAGTCCTGCAGCCAGGGCGGCGGCCGCACCACCCGAGGAGCCGCCTGGGGTTCGCGTGAGGTCATAGGGGTTGTTTGTGCAGCCGAAGACATCGTTGTAGCTCTGGACATCGGCGGCCATGAAGGGGAGGTTGGTCTTTCCGAAGACGACGGCGCCCGCCTGTTTCAGCTTGGCGACGGGATCGGCGTCGCGGGTGGGGACGTGATCCGAGAACTCGGGTGCGCCCGCCGTGGTGCGAAGGCCCGCGGTTTCGAACGTGTCCTTGATCGTCATCGGCAGACCGTGAAGGGGGCCGAGGGCGTCTCCCCGGGCGATGGCCTCGTCCGCGTCCGCGGCCGCTTCTCTCGCGCGACCCTCATCGAGGGTGACGACCGCATTGAGCGCTTCGTTCTTCTCGGCCACGGCGCCGAGGAAATAGTCCAGCAGCTCGCGACTCGAGATTTCCTTGCGACGAATCATGGCCGCCAGGTCGCGGGCTGATCGGGTTCCGAGTTCGCTCATGGCATGGCTCCTGTCTCTTGGATTTGTCTGTGCCGCCCTTTGGATTGCGCGCGCGTGTGCGAGCGATCGGGTGCCGGGGGCGTCTTTGGATCATAACGAGGTGAGGGCCGGTGGGCTGCGGAATTGCGGCGCATCGCAAGGACGGATTGCGAGTGGTTTTCCATGAAAGTTCTAAATAAGAAGCAAGTGGTTTGAAATTCGAACTACGCCTGTGTTAGCGTGTCGGCCGTGGATTCATTTAGATACGACCAATGCTGCCCTTTGGCCCGCGCCGCCGAAATTGTCGGCCACCGCTGGGTGATTCCAATTCTTCGGGAGCTGCTTGTCGGCCCCCAGCGCTTCAGCGACTTTCGGCGACGCCTTCCGGGCCTGAGCAGTAGCGTCCTGGCAGATCGTCTTGCCGGCCTCGAGGTCCAGGGCGTGGTCTCGCGTCGCGAACTCGACCCGCCGGCGGCCTCCACCGTCTATGAGCTCACGCCCGATGGGCGAGCCCTCGAAACTTCGCTGCTCGAATTGACGAAATGGGGCGCGCGGTTCATCGCCCAATCGCGCCCCGGCGATCACGTCGAGCCTGATTGGTTGAGTCTGGCCGTCCTCGCTTTCGCTCGATCGGACGCGACCCCGGCGAAACGCTTTGAGTTGTGCCCCTATACCGATGCGGGAGAAGCCATCATTCGAGTCGCCGGGGGCAGGGCGGGAACCCATTCGATCACCGATGAAGACCCGGTCGATGCGCGAATTCGCGCACCGGTCGTGATGATGATGGGATTGATGAGCGGGGCGGTATCGATCGACACGGCCCTGGCATCCAATGCAGTCGAAGTCGAGGGGGACGCCGAGGCGGCTTCGAAACTCTCCGCGCTCTTTTCGGTGCACTCCTGACCCCCAGCTCCCAGGCCCCTGGGTGTAGCCGATGGGCTCTAGCATTTTGTCCCAGCTCCTGAAGTTTTCAGCGCCCATTTTTGCATAACAACCCTTCTGATAACAAAAAGGAAAATCCCCATGAATCTGAAACTGATCGGTGCGCATCTATCCCCCTTCGTCAGGAAAGTCCGAGTCGTTCTGGCGGAAAAGAATCTCTCCTACGAACACGATCCGATGCTTCCCTTCGGCGTCTCGGACGAATACAAGCGGATGAATCCAGTGGGTAAGATTCCAACGCTGACCGACGGCGATAAGGTGTTGCCGGATTCCTCTGCAATCTGTGTCTATCTCGAGAAAATCCAGCCCGAACCGTCGCTCTATTCCGACGATGCCTATGAGCTTGCGCGTACGCTCTGGTTCGAGGAGTTCGCGGACTCCGGATTTCTCAATGGAACGATCGTGCCCTTCCAACAAAGAATTCTTCGGCCCATCTTCTTCAAGGAGGAGACGGAGGAGGACAAGATCGAAGAGGCGCTGACGGTCACGCTTCCGCCCTTCTTTGACTATCTGGAGCGCGAGTTGGGGGACAACGAGTGGTTGATCGGTGGTCGATTCTCGCTCGCGGACATCGCCACGGCGGCTCAATTCGTGAGCTTCCAGCACGGAGACGCCGAGATCGATTCCGCACGTTGGCCGAAATTGGCTGCCTACATAGAGCGTGTTCTCGCACGGCCGAGTTTCAAGGCCATCGTCGAGGAAGAAAAGGCGATGCTCAAGGATCTGCGGGGCTAGG
>CAZMFM010000159.1:0-8879 GCA_964565565.1 uncultured Spirochaetaceae bacterium
TTGCCGATCCTAGCTCCTTTCCAGGGGATCCGGCCGGAACTCTTCGAACGGTTCAGTATGGTGCTGCACCCGGGCAGTTTGGTGGCCCAGGCGCTTCGCTGATCACGACCCTCACGTTTCAGGCAGCGGGTGCCGGTGACGGTACCGTCGTAACCACGTTCCTTCTAGGTGACGGCATCTTCGGTGCTGGTGGTGCTGCGGTCGATCCCGCCGATCTGGTCTTCATTGACTCGACGACGACGGTCATTCCTGAGCCAGGAACCGCCCTTCTCATGGGTCTTGGGCTCGCGGGGCTCGGCGCCGCGGGGCGACGCAAGAGCTAAAGAAGGATCGTTTGCTCAGGCACCTCCAGGTGACCTAGCCGAGAGAGAATATCGGTGCGGTTCGATGGCTGGTGCATAAGCAGCGGAAGTAGAAAACAGATCGCCCCAAGCTTCGGCTTGGGGCGATTTTTTTCGTCCGCTCCACTGTTCACAATTGGGATGAGCCACGAGAGAATGGGCTTCCCGCACAGTGTGTGAAGGTCGCTCCCAGGCCCTTCTGCCCTCTGTCTCACCAAGATCGTCCGCGGGGCCCTCTATCGTCGCGAGACTGAGCCTAGTCGCTCCATCACACGGGCCGTCTACGACAAAACACATCTGCACGAGGGGAAAGTACGCGAGCAGACTGACCTTAACCGACCTGCGCGCCAGATAACGCTTGACCGTGGCGTTACCCTGCGCGTATTGTGATTAAGGTCTTGTGCTGTGAGCTTCGACCGCAGAAATGACGGCTCGGAGTCGTATGCCGAGATTTCTGGGCGACTATGATTCGCCTTGGGAAGGGATCCGAATGAGGCCAAAGTCTAGATACGCACTCATTGTTGCTGCTGCGCTTGCAATCGTGTTCACGACGAGTGCTGCGCACGCACTCCTAACTATCACGACGACGCGAAACTCGTCGAATTTCGTGCCATTTGGTGACTTCATTACGGTCGACATTTCTGTCGCGTACGACGGAGCTCCGGCTGGACTGACCGGCGTATTCAGCTCGGTTCTTTGGGATCCGGCCGTCCTGTCGTTTCAATCTGCCACGCCCGCACCCTTCGCCATCTTCTCTGGTCCGAATGGGTTCTTGTCGAAGCTTGCTGATCCCAGATCCTTTCCAGGTGACCCTACCGGCAGTCTCCGAACGATTCAGTACGGGGCTACCCCCGTTCAGTCTGGTAGTGCCTCCACGGACACCCTGATCACGACCCTCACCTTCCAGGTCGTCGGGTTTGGTCCCCTCATGATCTCCGGGGGCCTTCTCCCTGCTGATGGGTTCTTTGGTGCCGGGGGTGTTCCACTCGATCCAAGCGACGTGCTCTTCGTGAACGTTCCTGAGCCGGGCACCGCCGTCGTCTTCGGCCTTGGCCTAATGGGGCTCGGATTCTGGCGCCGCGGTACCCCCTCCACCTAAGGTACTCAGGCATTCAGGGTGAACTGGAGTAAGGCATCATTCATTCGGAAGATTCGCCGGAGCGAATCCTCTCTATAGCGATCTCCTTGAAGAGCTAGGCCTATCTCGATTCCGCTACTCGTCGCTGGCCTCAGCGACGACCGGCCATAGCCAAGTCTTGAGATTGCGCTTCATTCGAGTAGGGATGTTGCTTCGCGGTTCGCCGCTTGGTCTCTCGACGGCGTCGCGCTCGGTTCGAAGCCGTCGTCGAGGATGCTCCGGCAACTCAGCGCCGGTGAAGCCGACTCGGATAGTCCGCTTCATTCTTCCCGACGGCTTCGGAGGGGGCAGACTTATCGAGCTTCTGGCTTGTACGAGACAGTCGCTCCTAGGCGCCCCTGCAATCCAACCGTCGGATGGAGGTGCGTTTGTCACGCACGCCGGTTCGAGGCGACGCCTCTCCGACTCCGCCGGACCCGCAGACTCGCGCTCTGGTGGTATTCTTGCGGGAAATCCTGAATGCACGACTTCAACAGAGACAAAAAAAGGCCAAGCCCCTGAAAGGCCTGGCCCGTTTTCTTTGCTGAATGGATCAGTAGCCACGTCGCCCTTGGACGGACGTCGAGTCTATTGTCGAAGACTCTTCCCGAGACGTCGCCGACTCGCAACAAGTCCAACCGCGAGCAAGGCAGAGCCGGACAGTGCGAGTGAGGTCGGTTCAGGCACAGTGATGACCGTCCCGGTCAAAATTGCGTCTGGCGGCATCAACTCGGCCCCGAGCACTCCCGTAAACAAATCACCCACAAGCAAGACGGCGTCTACTTCGGCCGTTCCGTCACCTGTTGCCAGTACTTCGAATGTCAGGGTCGTAATTAGCGTCGACGGCCCTGCACTTCCGGATTGACCGGGCGAAGCACCGAATTGGACGGTCCGAAGCGAACCAGCCGGATCACCAGGGAAGACCGTGGGATCCGAAAGTTTCGACAGGAAGCCGGTACCACCGGTGAAAATAGCAAAAGGTGCCGTCGTACTGCCCGTCAGCATGATCTGGGTTGGATCCCACATTGCCGATGTAAAGATGCCTGTTAGTACCGGACTCCCATCGTAGTCTGCCGTGATGTCAACCGAGAAGGTCCCGCCGACCGGGACAGTGCCTACGGCGTCGTTGGTATGGCTGACGGATACGACCGCGTATGCGCTACTCGCCTGAAATACCGCGAGTACACAAATGAATAGAGTTTGCCTTGAAATTCTCATGCAACCGACCTCCTGCCAAACACATAGTGTCTTGGGGAAAAAGGGAAAGTACGTCCAAGCCCGATCTGACAAGCTCAGGGAACGCAGGGTGCTGTCGCACCGCTGGGATCGGCACAAGACAGCCCGGACGGGCCAATCGGAAGGCCGACACGACTGCGGTGAAACGCAAGATCCGAGCCAGCAACCACGCCGTCGCCATCGTGGTCTCCGACAGCGAGGAACTCAGCCTCTTCTGACGTGGTCCCGAACCCATTTCGGAGGATCGTGTGGTCGGATTCGCCGACCGCCCCGTCATTGTCGTAGTCCGCGTCGCAAGCATTTCCGAAACCATCTCGGTCCGTGTCGCGTTGGTCTGAATTTTCGGCTTCGAGGCAGTTGTCTACTGCGTCCTCGATTCCGTCGGCATCCAGGTCGCCGGCCCATGCTAGGCCCGACCAACAAACGCTAACGGTGATGATGAAGACTCCGGTCGAAGTCCATAGAGAACCTAGGCGCACTTGCATTTCCCCTTATCTTGATCAATCTCATCTCTATCGAGAGGGTGAAAAAGCGTTCGTTGATGTTCATTGCCGCAACGCCGAGCAACCCGTTTCGCTCAGCACGTACCGACTGCAACTCGCCGAATGACGGCGCCGCGGAAAACAATCGATCTCCTACTCACGAATTTCAAGGGTACCCCATTTCTTGCCAATCTGTCTGATTGGGTTCCGAACTCGCTCGAATGATCGCGGCGAAAATCATGAGGTCGGCTGATGGTCCTTCAGTTCCGAATTTTCAATCGAACCGAGCGCTGGAATGCGAATTACTGTTGTCTGGCGAAATATTGGTTCGCCGTCGGTCTGGCCGGATGCATTCTCGGAGCGGGTCCGAGTGGAGCCGTGGGGAGTGAGCTTCGCGAACCGACGGCCCTGCTCATCAAGCTCAAAAGCACCGGCGATGAGGGGATTTCCGAGTGTGCGGAGCGCAGTTTCAAGAGTCATCGCTCAAGCTCGGCGGCCGGTTCTGGCGCTTCTTCGCGCTCGCTGGAAGAGTTTCATCTCCACCACCGGACCCGATCCGTGGCGGCCTTGTTTCGCCGACCAGATGGTCGCCCCCTGAGGGAGCAAAGGCGTACATTGGAGAAACGAGGTCAGCGACTTGCGCGGCGAGCTTCTGCCCACGCGCGAATGGGGAGAAGAGCGTCACGCCCCTCGGCGAGACCGATCATCAGCGAAACAGGTACCAAGATGGCTGGCCTTGCTGACATCTATCGGTTCGAACTCGCGCCGGGTGCCGACATGGACAAAGCGATTTCCGCCCTCCGCGACGCCCACTGGGTCGAGTGGGTTCAGCGCGATCAGGACCAATCCCTAGATGCGGAGGACGGCGGCGCGAGGGATCCGTATCTAAGCAGTGAGGGAAGCTGGGGCCAGCCATACGCGGATCTTTGGGGTCTCCATCGCATCCGAGCGCCTGAGGCCTGGGGAATTTCCCGTGGGGCAGGCGTGATCATCGCAGTCGTTGATACGGGGCTCGACGCTTTTCATCCTGACATTGCGGCCAACGTCTGGGTCAATCCCGGGGAGGACTTGAACGCGAATGGTCGCGCTGATCCTGGGGATGCCAATGGAATCGACGATGACGGCAATGGTTTCGTCGACGACCTGACCGGCTGGAATTTCGTCGATTTTGGTCGTCTGCTCCCCGATGGCAGTGTCTACATAGGCAGCCCCGATTCGTTCGACGATGTTGGGCACGGAACCCACGTCGCAGGTATTGCGGCGGCGGTGGGAGACAATGGAATAGGGATCGCTGGGGTTGCCCCGGAGAGCCTCATCATGTCGCTGAAGGGATTTTCAGCGAACGGGTCAGGTCGCGAGGGGGATCTATGGCGGGCCGTGCTCTATGCGATCGAAAATGGTGCACGTGTGGTGAACGCGAGTTGGTCGTGCTCCCCTCATTGTCCAGACAATCCGTTGGCGAAAGAAGTGCTCGAACTGGCCGAGGCGGCGGGAGTCGTCTTTGTGACTTCGGCCGGGAATTCGGAGACCGATGTCGTTTCGAATTCGCCCGAGAATTCTCGATTGGCGGTGACGGTTGGTTCGATTGGCTTCGATGACGACATCTCTTCGTTCAGCAACCGCGGATGGTTGGTCGACGTTGTCGCTCCGGGAGGAGGTCCTCATACACCGTTCACAGTGCCAGTGGCCCGCCGAAACATTTTATCCTTGCTCTCTTCGGGTACCGACCCGATCGAGCGGTCATTCTGGATCGACGAAGACTATTACCGACTCGCCGGAACATCGATGGCGGCCCCGGCCGTATCCGGTGCCGTTGCCGTACTCTTCGCGCAAGATCCAAGCCTGTCCGTCTCCGAAGTTCGAAGACGACTCCGCCTTTCCGCACGGGACCTTGGGGATCCGGGTCATGACCCGGTCTTCGGTCCCGGTGCGCTAGACGTTCGTTCTCTGCTTGAGACTCCGCTCCCAGATCTTGATCTTGAACTCGTCGAGCCGGCGACGGGTTCGTTTCTCGACCCCAGTGCCGGGCCGATCGACATTCGCGTGCACGCCTCGGGTAGCGATCTCTCGTCGATCTCGATCGCTGTAGGCCGTGGCCTCGAAGACCAGAGTTTTGTCGAGCTAGAAAGGCTCGAGACAGACGATTCGAGCGGGATCGGCGTTCTTCGATGGGATGCCAGCGATTTGGTGGACGGTCCCGTGGTGGTGCGGCTTCGCGCTCGTCTTTTCGACGGCCGATCTGTAGACGAATATGCCGTCTTCGCGTTCGAACGGATCCAACCCAGTCGAATTTCCGACGGAAGCGGGAATGAGCTAGATCCATCGGTGTCGGGCACAACGGTTGCCTGGCGAGCTGCAAAGGTCGGTCCCGACGGCCAAGACCTTGTTAGGGTCGGCAGGATGGGCCGGCGCGGCAAGCCGGACAAGACTCGTCCGTTGTTGGAGAGTAACTGGAATCAAACGCGGCCAATCGTTTCAAATGGACGAATCGTCTGGCTCGAGCAGGCGCCGACGGGAACGGGTGAGCGATTGATGAGTTGTCGGATCGGGTCACGGGCCCTTTGGCGGAAACCCACGTCGCGCGACTGTCGGCCGATCGCTGTCGCGACCTCTGATGGTCGCCTCGAACCCTATCGATTCAAGTCTGGGCGCGTTCTTTGGAGCGATCGAGTCGGTCTCTTGCTCGATGTGATGACGTGCCAATTCAAAGATGCCAGGCGTTGTCCAGCAAATCGCTTGCCGACGCCTACGCCACCCAAGTTTTCGACTCGGCTCTTGGCGTTCGACGGGAAGACGGCAGTTTGGACCACCGGCGTCGTAGGTTCGCGAGTTGAGCTCTGCACGATCGATCGAAGGGCGAGCAATTGTCGCCCCGTTCACGTTCCGGTTCCCCCCCTACTCTTGCCCGTCGATGCTGCTGCGATTGACGGTACTCGCCTCGTACTCGAGTCATTTCATTTCGGCGGCAATGTCCTGTCTCACTGCGTAGTCGACCTCTTGACGGGCGACTGCGAGCTTCGGCCAATCGAGTCCGGGGTGAGCAGCTCGGCCCCGGTTGTTTCTGGAGCCCGGATCGCGTGGGTCGTCGAGCGGCTCGAAGAGCCCACGTCAATCGCGTTTTGTGAGGTCGATCCCTTCGACGGGCAATGTAGAGTTCAAAAGGTCACGGGAAGCTTTCGCCCTAGCAGAGCGCCTAGCATGGACGGCCATCGTTTGGTCTGGGAGGACGATCGCTTTGGCCCGTCGCAGATCCTCGCCACTGAGCTACCCGTCCTCCGTGCGCCGCCACGTGTTCTGCTCAAGGCGGGCAGGCGCCGCGTCGTCCCGATCTACTCACGCGATTCTGCCGGCGATCCGCTCAGTCTTGCCCTCGAAGGTGTGAGCGGCCTACCGCCAGGCGCCGCCGGTGCGCGTCTCGAGGTTGGGAAAGGGGGAGCGGCTCGAATCGTCTTCGCTCCGTCCAAACAAGTGAGTGGGAGTGGACGCTGGCGCCTCGTCGGGACATCGCGCGAAGGTTGGACGACGCAACAGGCGATCGAAATCAAAATATGGCCAGCGAAGGGCGCTAAGCATTCCGTTGGCCACCTGAAGTCATCCGCCTCGGCTGCCAAGATTCACGAGTCTCGCTACGCGCATTGACGATGCGGGAATGGCTCGGCGATTTGTCGCACGCAGGATCCGTTAGGGTCGCGTCCTGCAGAATCTTGAACGCCTGACAACGACATCCTCCAAAGTCTTTCTCGCGCTCCGGGCAGGTCCGACAAGGCTCGGACATCCACTCTGTGCCTCGATAGGCCTGCATTCCAGGCGAATCGGACCAGCATTCCTCGACGGACTTCTCTCCGACGTTCCAGAACTCGAGAAACGGGATCTCACCAGCGTCGTGGCACGGAAGTAAGCGCCCTCCCGGATCGACAACGAAGGCAATTTGTCCCCATCCGCCCATGCAGGGTTTCGGCCGGCCCGAAAAATAGTCGGGCAATACGAAGATGAGTTCCGGTCCGCCGGACTTTTCTCTTGCAGCCTGAACCAATCGCCTTGATTCGGACAACTGCTGCCGCGTCGGCATCAATGCAGCTCGGTTGAGCAATGCCCATCCGTGGTATTGCGAGTTTGCGAGTTCGAGTCGATCCGCCTTCAGCCGCGTTGCGAGGTCGATCAACCCTGTGAGCGAATCGAGGTTGTGGCGATGAAGCACGCAATTGATTGTCAACGCGAGTCCCAGCTCTCGTGCTGATTCACAAATCGCAATCTTGTTTTCGAAACTTTTCGCACCAGCGATCCGATCGGACGACTCCGGCTCCGAATGTTGAATCGATACCTGGATACTGCGGAGGCCCAGTCGCGCCATGTCTCTCAGCCGCTCTGGGCTGAGAGGGAGCCCCGCAGTCACCAGGTGCGGATATAGATCGGCGTCAACGGCACGGCTCACGATTTCTTCGAGATCTTGACGGAGACTTGGTTCGCCTCCTGTCAGGCCGACATGGACCACCCCGAGCGCCGACGATTGATCGAAGACGCGCCCCCAGTCATTCGCAGAGAGCGCTTCGCGATGGCTAGCGAGGTCCACGGGGTTCGAGCAGTACGGACATTGGAGCGGACATCGGTACGTCAGCTCCGCGATCAGATTCAGCGGTGTCGGCGCGCTCATCTCTTGCCTCGTCGTTCTGCGGGGCAGCGTGGGGAGTTTGGTAGAACCCATTCGAGGGCGCCTCGTGCGAGCATGTCGATCAGGAAGGCCACGACCTGCTGGTCGATCTTCGGATCGTCCGGGTAGCGAGCGCGCATCGTTGCGAGCAGTTCCTCGCCAGTGCAGGTGCCTTCGCAGAGCCGAAGAATTTCCGCGCTGCTTCCGCGAAGCCGTATGGCTCGCTCTGGCAGCACGAGGATTTGTTGACTTCCCCTGATCTTGAGGGCTGCATGCCGTGACAGGGTGATCGCCGCATCGAGATCCAGGTCGGGGCCCATCTAAAGCTCCTCTTTGGGCGCTTCCTCGGCGTCGACGACCTGATAGGCGACCTCGCTCGTGAAGCCCTGCCGCGCCAGGATTCCGAGGTGCCGATTCCGGTCCTTTGCGCGCCGAGCGGGGTCGGGGCAATGGGGTCCGATTCGCCGTTTGCGAGCGGTTTTCCAGGCGGCTCGAAGTTCCCGCTTGTTTGTATCCGCGCCCTGGTCTTGCGTTAGCTCCACCACCATCGCTTCCGGTACACCCTTGGCGAGCAGACGGGCGCGAATCGTTGCGAGCGAACGACCCTGCCGTTCAAGGCGCTGGAAGAGTTGACTTGCGGCACGGTGGTCATCGACGAAATTGCGTTCGGCGAGCGTCTCGACGACCTCGGGAATGAGTGCGCGTACGACTTCGGAGTCTTCGCTCGTTCGCTCGCAACGTTCGCCGATCTTGCGTTCGAGCAGCTTTGCCAGCCCGTGCTCGGTCGTTTCCCAACGAGCCGCGTAGTCGATCGCCTTTTGTTTGAGCCAATCGACATCCATTGGTTCTTCGTCGCGCCGCCGCCGCTTAGCCAAGCGGTCAGTTGTCGGCAGGTGTGGTTCCATACCTCTAAGCGTACCAAAATTGGCGGGGCCGTTGTCGCGCGAGAACAAAGGCGCTCGGCCAATGTCCATTCGAATCTGGAGCCAGTACAAATTAAGATGCCCGAGCTTCCCGAAGTCGAGACGACGCGGCGCCAGATTGCGCCCCTGCTG
>CAZMFM010000160.1:0-8571 GCA_964565565.1 uncultured Spirochaetaceae bacterium
CTTCGGCGCCGAAGCTGGCCAATAAGCGGCTTCCGATCGGACCGGCCAGCACCCAACCAAAATCGACGACCCTCAATCCTGAGAGCGCTTGATCGGGTTGTGGCGTGCGCATTGCTCGAGGCGGTCGTTGCTGCGAGGGCGCAGGCGCGGTGGCTGAATGTGTATCTCTAATGTTAGGCGGACGATCGCCGATCGACTGGTTGCGGAGGATGCTGAGGATCTCGTCAGTGTGTTCGCCGAGTCGGGGGGCGGGTTGGATTTTGATCCCCCCTGACAGGCCATCGACCGGCGAACGGACGAAGCCGAGTGCTTGCTCGAGGGCGGGCTGGTCGACGAGCAGGAATTGATCGTTCTGAAGGAATTGGGCATGGCTGCCGACATCGTCGAAGTCGAAAACGGGCATGCAGACGATGTCTGCCTCGAGGGCTCCTGTGACGAATTCATTTCGTGTGAGGGTCCGCGAGAGTTCGAGTACGGCCTCGGATACGGGATTGTCTTTGCGTGGTGCATCGAGCCGCGACCATCTCCAATCGTCCTGGGTCATCGCATGGTCGACGGCGGCTCGGTCGCACCATTCGAGAAATTTCCCGAAGCGATCGGGTCTTACGAGAAATCCGACATAACGGCCGTCCTTGCATCGCAGGGCGCCGGAGAGGCCGGGTCGATGGGGAATTCGGCCATGCCAGGTCCAATGGGTCGGAGTGGCGGTCTGCATGACGGCCATCATGGTCGCTTCTTGGAGTGAGAGGTCGATGTGCACGCCGCTCCCCACGTGCTCACCGCCTCGCTCGTGAAGGGCAATGGTCGCCGCCGAGGCGGCCGCCAGGCCCGCCATGCAATAGGCCGGATTCGCGCCGCCCTGGACGGGGATTCCCTGGCGTTCCCCCGAGATCCAGATGAGGCCTCCGGCCGCACCCGCGATCAGGTCGTTGGCTTTGCGACCGAGTTCATCCCCAAGGCCAAAGGGCGTGACGGAAATCTGGATCAGCTTCGGATTGATCTGCAAGAGTCGGGCGTGCTCGACGCCTTCCCGGGTCCCGGGACGCGCCGTATCGATCAAGAGATCCGCGCTGGCCACGAGTGCTTCAAAGGCTTGATCGTCGAAGGGATGAGACTTGCCTTCAATGACGACCGATTTCTTGTTGGCGGAGAGATATTGATGGTGAAAGGAACGATCGATTCCCGGCTCGTCCTCGAGAAAGGGCGCCAGGTGTCGAATGGAATTGCCTTCCCTGCTTTCGACCAGAATCACTTCGGCGCCGAGGTCGGCCAGGATGCGACCGCCCAGCGCCGCGGAACGATCGGCGAGATCCAGGATACGCAAGCCGGCCAGGGCGCGGTTCATGAAGATCTCATGGGTCTCGGGATCGTGACCGAGCCCGTCATGGCGGCCGGTCCTTTTTCGTGGCCCACCTCGACCTTGAACTCGACGAAATCCGGCTGGACAACGACTGTCTCGATCCGCGGCGTGATGGCATCGCCCGCCTCGGTCGGCATCTTCCAGCGGCAATCGATGTAGGCCCCGTGGAGCAGGACCTGCGGCCCGAATCGTGCCATCAATAATTCGAGCGCAAAGGATTGGACATGCGACCCGCCGGCGATCGGCTTTTTCAACCCGGCTGCGCGGGCGCTGTCCGGGTCGCTGTGAATCGGGTTGTCCGGTTTGTCGGTGTCACGAGCGGTCATCATCGCCAGGCTGACGACGAGGGATTGCCCGCCGAGCGTGTCGCCGACCCGGGCTTCGGCGAGTGCATCGAGATGGGGGTTGTCGCTGGCCGTCGAGAAGTCGGGCCCGAGCGGCTTCATCTCGCTGAAGGCGTTTCCCTCGACCCCATCGTCGAGGCTGTCATCGACCCGGTAGGAGATCAGGCCGGTGGTTCGATTCGTGGCGACGAGTTGGCCTTTTGTATCCCAGGTCGAGGATTCGGTATTCGCATAACGTCGGCCCTTGCGCACATGTCGACCGGTCTGCGCGCCACGAACGGTGAAGGCGTCTTCCGCGGCGATCGGGCGCTGGAAGACGGCCTGTTCCCGGACCCAGATGCTGCCGGAGACGCCGGGTGCCCCGGTCTTTCCTTTGGACTTCTGGGATTTCGGATCGTCGCTGATTGATTTCGAGCGGGGTTGTCGAGCGATCAGGTAGAGGGTCAATCCGGTCATCATGTCGGGGGGCAAGAGGCCGGCGCGGAAGAGGGACGCGCTGGCCGGCCCGAAGTCACCCATGCCGAGTGCTGCACCTTCGACTTTGGCGGCGCGATAGGGGCCTGTGACGGGCGACAGTGGCCGTGGCCAGAGCTGATCGTGTTGAGTCAAGAGGAGTCCTCGAACGCGAATGAGTCGCCGTCGAATTGTCCCGCATGACAGGGGATCGGTCGAGCCTGCTTGCTCCAGGATCTTTGGATTGGCTCGCTATAGTCTTCGCCCATGGCTTACGATGTGAAAGACTTCAAGAGTTTGTTGACCCTCGAATCCCACGGACCCGACGTCTATGTCGGTGTCGGTCCCGTCTATCCCTGGGGTCGCGTTTATGGCGGGCAAGTTGTCGCGCAGGGGCTTCGGGCCGCCTATTCGACGGTGCCCGAGGGTTATTTCGTCCATTCACTCCATTCCTATTTCATTCGTGGCGGGGAATGCGAGGAGCCGATTCGCTACGAGGTCGATCGGATTCGAAATGGCCGCTCCTTCGTTACGCGGCGCGTCGTCGCCCGGCAATCCATCGGGCCGATCCTGAATCTCTCGGCTTCCTTTCAACTTCGAGAAGAACAGGCAGACGTTCAGGAATGCGCCATGCCAACAAACTATCCGGGGCCGGAGGGACTAGCCGGCGACGATTGGACACCGATGGAGGAGCGCCGTTCGATTCCGACCGAGGGTGCCCATGCGGCCGCCTGGGTTCGCGTCGCCGGACCGCTCTCGGACGACCCCATCACGCAGGCCTGCGCGCTCGCCTACGCCTCCGACGATATTCCGACGGATGCCGCCAGCAAAGCTCATCCGCGGCACCCCAGTCGAACGGAAGACTCGAAGCCCTGGGGCGACATCTTTGTCGGTGCCAGCCTGGATCACACGATCTGGTTCCACCGCACCGGTCGCAACGACGAATGGGCACTCCACGATTTCCAGGGACACGGTGTCGTCGGAGGTCGCGGGCTCACGGTCGGCCAGATCTATACGCGCGGTGGTGTCCACATGGCGACGGTTGCCCAGGAAATATTGATTCGAGAACGAACACGATCGGCGCGCGAAAATCCGAGCTAGCGCCCCGGCGGCGGGTCCGGACTCCAGTGCCGGTTCATTGATTTCGCCTTTGGTCCGGGCGAGTTGACCGACCTGACGCAGGTCTTTGGGTGCCTGGCAAAAGGCGAGTCGACACACCTTGGGAGATTGTTCATGATTTTTCCGTCCCCTCGAACCGACTCAAGAGTTCAGGCGAGCGAAGGAGATTCGCTGTGCAGAAATTCAAGCCCAATTCGATTCGCCTCGATCAGCGCCACTGGTGGTTGGGGATTTCCAGCGCACTCAAGTGGATGAAGAAGCCCGTCTCAGAAGAGGGCGCTACCCAGGTGGCCCGTTTCCAGGTGGGCCTGAGCGGACAGAAATTTCTCTCGGACATCGAGCAGATGCGTGGCCATGCGGTGGGGCGTCGTCTCTTGGCGGAGAAGCCCGATCTGCCCGCGGTGCTCACGCCCGAGTATCTCTCGACCATGCCGGAAGGATCGTTTGGGCACACCTACTACCAACTTACCTGCCAAGAAGACACGCTTCCCGGGTACTTGCTAGGCGGGCTGATCTATCGCGACGGTTTTTTCGATGCGCTGGACATTGATGAGGATGCGGCCTGGTACCTGGAAAGGCGTATGTTCGATCATGATGCCTCGCATGTCATCTCTGGTTACAGCACGGATCTGGCTGGAGAAGCCTTGAATATCCTGTTCATCCAGGGACATGCCCGGAACTCGAAGCGAATGGGTCGCTTCATGTCCGCCCCGGGATTGATTGCGCTCACGAGCAAGACCCGAATCGGGCTCAAGGCCTGGGCGCGCCACCTCACGAAAGCCTATGACCGGGGCGCCCAAGCGGCGAGTCAGGTTCCGCATTCATGCATCCCGTATGAGGAATTGTTGCCGAAGCCTTTGAAAGAGGTCAGGGCATACCTGGGCGTGGAGCCGCTTCCCAGCGGCTGGGATACCCACGATTGGTGCACCAAGAATCCCTATGCCGATGTGGATCCCGAGGAAATCGCTGAACGAGCGGAAACCGTTGCAGTGGTCGACCAATTGGTGCAGCAAGGTTTGAGTTGGCGAGAATACATGCGTGCGGATTCGGAGATGCGTGACCGCGTTCATTCTCTGATCCATGGCGGCGCTGGTGTAGAGGAAGTCACCGCTCTGCTGCGTTGAATCAGCCCGGCCGGGTCTCAATTGGAAACGACTTCCGAATCAGCCATTCGCTCACCAGCCGATCTTTGCATCAAGCGCACGTAGAAGCGTGTCGCGAGTACCAGATTGTCGATCGAGACGCGTTCGTTCGTGCCGTGAAATCCGGCTACGTCGTCGAGCGTTACCAGCATCGGGTTGAAGCGATAGGAATCCCGGGCCACTTTCGAAAAGTGCCGCGAATCCGTACCGCCGACCGTGATTCCGGGCATCACGAGCGCATCGGCGACGACGTCCCGGGCCGCGGCGGAAATGTCTCGATACCCGTCGGATTCAGTGCTCGAGACCGCCGAAGCCGCCGAGACCCTCCCCCTCAACTTGAATTCGATCTCGTCGTCTCCTACGACTTCCTCGAGATGCGCAAGGACATCGTCGGCCGTGTCGCGGGGGTGCAACCTGAAGTTAAACGTCGCAATCGCTTCGAGGGGCAAGACGTTTTCCTTGACACTCGCGGACAGCATGGTCGCTGCCGTCGTCGTTCGCAGCATCGCATTGGCGGTATCGGAGCTCGACATGGCCATTTCGATCAATGGGTCGAAGAGCCAGCGATTCGCCAGAACGATCTTCATCCCGAATGGCATATGCGGGGCCATCGCGTCGAGCCCTTCCGCCAAGAGTCCCTCGATGCCGCCGGGCATCGGGCTCTGTTCGATTCTTGCGATGGCGGTCGCGAGCTTCCCGACCGCAGTATGAGGCGGAGGCACCGACGAGTGTCCTCCTTTCCCCTTTGCCACGACATCGATCGTGACATAACCCTTTTCAGCAACATTGAGACCCGCAACCGGCACCTTGATACCCGGCATCACGCCCTGCATGAAAAACGAACCCTCATCGAGCGACCATTCGAGTTCGACACCCCGAGCGCGAAGCACTTCAGTCACCGCGCCCGCCCCCTCTTGGCCACCGAGCTCCTCGTCGTGATCGAATGCGAAGTAGATCGTTCGTGTCGGTTCGAATCCCTTCGCCAAGAGCACTGTGGCAGCCTCATACATGGTGATGACGGCACTCTTGTCGTCGAGTGCCCCCCGGCCCCAGACATAACTCGCGGCGATCGTTCCTGCGAAAGGCGGGTGATCCCAGTCCCCATCGCTACCGGGTATCACCGGCACGACGTCGTAGTGCCCGGTCAACAGGACGGGCGCGAGCGAGGGGTCCGAACCGGGCCAGGTGTAGAGCAGTGAGTAGGTTGCGATGCGCTCTCGCTCGAGGCTCTCATGCACTTCGGGATAGCTGCGGGAGGCCCACTCGATGAACGATTCGAATGCGGCGGGATCGAGTGTTTGTGGCGCTTGCTTCGAGATCGTTTTGAAACGGATCGATTCACTCAAATGTTGAGCAATGGCCTCACCGTCGACGGCGATTTCGAAATGGACACCCGCCGAGGCTTCGGGCGCTGTGAGCAGGAGGGCGCGGCCGACAAGGACGGCGATCAGGATGAGCAGGCTGCCACCCAGGATTCGGACGAATCGCATTGTGACTTCTCCATGTATTTCAATTTCGGCGCAATCCTAGACGATCACGTCTCCGACAAGAAGCGCCTTGCAGGGCCAGCTGGGATTCGATCGTTACGAGGGTACCCGCGACGTTGTTTTTTTTCGGACCCGGCCGCCGCGAACTCTGTCATACTTTTCACGGGCGGTGGAACCGTTCTTTGCCTAGATCCATTTGCGACAACCAGAACGACGATCCGACGGCAATATTAGTCGGATTGCGTGTCGGACGTTGCGAGTCAGAGACTGCTAATCGGACAATGGACGAAGAGGGAACAATGGAAATGGATAAGGAGGGCATATTGAGGTATTTGGCGCTTGGCAGGTTAGTTCGTTCCGTCTGTTTTCTCACACTACTCGGCGCTTTCGCTGCCTGCTCGGATCAGCAGCCGGAACCGACTGCACCCGCCGCGACAGGCATTGAGGCCAATACGGTGCAGTCTGCGCCCGTCGACGGCACTCGGATCATCGATGCGGACGCCACACCCGGCGAATGGCTGAGTCACGGGCGGACCTATAGTGAGCAACGTTTCAGTCCGCTGACCGGGATCGATCCGAGCAATGTCGGAGAGCTCGGACTGGCCTGGTACGCCGACCTGCCGACGCACCGCGGAATCGAAACGACGCCTTTGATGGTGGATGGCCAACTCATCGTGACGGGAGCCTGGGGTCACGTACTCGCTTACGACGCCCGAACCGGCGAGCCGCTTTGGCATTTCGATCCGAAGGTCCCCAAGGATTATGGGCGCCACGCGTGTTGCGATGTCGTTAATCGCGGTGCCGCGCTCTGGGGAAAGAACGTCTACGCAGCGAGCATCGACGGTTGGCTGCGCGCGCTCGATCGCGAGAGCGGCGACGTCGTCTGGGAAGTCGACACGCGCTTGAACGACGTTGATTCCTACACGATTACCGGTGCCCCGCGGATCGTGAACGGGAAGGTCATTATCGGCAACGGGGGCGCCGAGATGTCGGTGCGCGGCTACGTCACTGCCTACGATGCCGAGACGGGCGAACAGGTCTGGCGCTTCTTTACGGTGCCCGGTAATCCCGCGGACGGCTTCGAGGATGAAACACAGAAATGGATCGCGACCACCTGGACGGGGCAATGGTGGAAGAATGGAAAGGGCGGCGGTACGGCCTGGGATTCCTTTGCGTTCGATCCGAAGCTGAACCTGCTCTACATCGGTGTGGGGAACTCGGCAAGTTGGAACCAGAAGATCCGCAGTCCGGAGGGCGGAGACAATCTCTTCGTCTCCTCGATCGTTGCCGTCAACGCGGACACGGGAGCCTATATCTGGCACTACCAGACTACGCCCGGCGACCATTGGGATTACACCGCGACGCAACACATGATCTTGGCCGAAATCGAAATTGCCGGCGCTTCGCGCAATGTCATTATGCAAGCGCCGAAGAACGGTTTCTTCTATGTGCTGGACCGCGAGACCGGCGAGCTTTTGTCTGCGGACAAATACATGCCCGTGACCTGGGCGACGCACGTCGATATGGAGACCGGCCGCCCCGTCGAGGCGGCAGGCGTTCGCGATACGGAGCGCGATCAATTACTCGTTCCCGGACCGAGTGGCGCGCACAATTGGCATCCGATGAGCTTCAGTCCCGATACGGGATTCGTCTACATTCCAGCGAAGGTGTCGAGTGGCGTCTACCGCGACGACTTCGCCACGCAGCGGCGGAAAATGATCTGGCAAACCAACTACGACGTCTACAAGATGGTCGGACTGCCTGACGAAATGTCCGTCGAGGAACGAGTCGCCGCCGGCCCCGCAGCGGCTTCTGGAATTCTCATCGCCTGGGACCCGGCGACCAAGAGCGAGGTCTGGCGCGTGGAGCGGGGATTCTATTCGGGGAGCGGGCTGCTCTCGACGCGAGGAAATCTCGTTTTTCAAGGAGACCTGGCAGGCCAGTTCAACGCCTTCGCGGCAGACAGCGGGAAGGAAGTCTGGGCCTACCCGGTTCAGGGCGGAATCATGGCCTCTCCGATCAGCTATGAGCTCGACGGCGAACAATACATTGCGGTCGCCCAGGGATGGGGCGGCGAGAGTTCACTTCCCTTCGGCGCGGTCAGCGGTCCGCAGAACATGATCAACATCAGTCGGCTGCTGGTCTTCAAGCTGGGTGCTTCCGGCAAATTGCCGTTCATCGAAACCGAGGAGCAGTTTCTCCCGGCTCACGAATTGCCAATCGCCAAGAGCGAAGTCGTGGAGAACGGCCGCGAAGTCTTCAATCTCTATTGTGCGGTGTGCCATGGTGGCAACGCGATCAGTGGTGGAATCGTGCCGGACCTTCGCTATCGGATCGGGGCCCTCGAAACCACCTGGCAGTCGATCGTGATCGATGGCGCATTGGCCGTCAACGGAATGCCCGCATGGGCCGACTACCTAACACGAGACGAGGCGGACACGATCAGGGCCTACGTCGCCTACGAAGCGAAGCTCGGCCACGAGCGCGGCGAACGCAGGCTCGTCCGACGCTGATCGGTGCGGGCCAGGGTGCGCGGCCGGAGAACAGAGCGGTTGTAGGCGGTACGAACGAAAAACGGGTCGGCACGAATGCCGACCCGTTCTCATTTTCCAGCTCACGACCTTTCGGTCGTTGCGTTTCCGTGTACCGGTTGCGGTACTAGGATC
>CAZMFM010000161.1:0-6225 GCA_964565565.1 uncultured Spirochaetaceae bacterium
GGAGCAGATTTGCGCGTCGTCGGGCAAAGCCGCCGCGCCGCCGAGCGCATCGGCCAGGGGTTGGATGACTTCGGTGAACTTTTCGGCAGCGCCGACCCCGCGTCCGCCGGAGACGATGACGTCGGCCTTGGTCAGGTCGACACCCGTCGACTCGGCCACCTTGATTTCGATGAAGCTTGCGCGCGCGCCGAGGTCCGTCGACAACGCTTCCGTGGCGCCGTCACTCGAGCCTTCGTACGCGTCCGTCGCGCCGGGTTGGATCGTCGCGACGGTCTTTCCCGTCGTCGAGACTTCGGCGTCGAGCTTTCCGTTGAAGACACGTCGGACGAAGCTGCCGCCGTCCGCATCCAGGCTCGGAACCTTGAAACAATCCGACACGAAGGCGCAGTCGAGGCCGGCCGCAATACGCGGCGCGACGTCCCAACCGGTCGGCGTGTTGGCGATCAAGATGAGATCTGCACCCGTGGATTGCGCCGCGGCCTTGATCGCCTTGCTCCAGATGTCGACATTGTAGTTGGCTGCCGAGGCGTCATCGACGACGAGCGTCTTGCCCGCCCCTTTGCCCGCGAACTCGGTTGCCAGGTCGCCGACTCCCGAGCCGATCACGAGGCCATTTACGTCGTGGCCACCGGATTCTGCCAACCCGCGTGCGACCGCTACGAGCTCATAGCTCGACTCGCGAATCGCACCCTTCTGAATTTCTGCAACGACGAGGATTGTACCCACCGTTTTCTCCTTCCTTGCTCAGTTCCGTCGTCGGCCGCGTGGGCCAACCGAACAGATTTAGAGCAGACCGAGTTCCTTGATCTTGCCAACCAGCTGCGTGACGATTTCGTCCGTCGATCCAGCGAGGATCTCGGCGGTGTCGCCCTTGGCAGGCACATAGATCTTGTTGATCGTGGCCTTGTTATGCGCTTTGCCAGCAGAGTCCGCGACGCCGAGATCGGCCAGCGTCTTGACATCGACCGGCTTCTTCTTGGCCTGCATGATGCCCTTGAGCGACGCATAACGGACCTGGTTGGCACCGGTCTGGATCGCAATCAGGCACGGCTTCGGCAATTCCACCACTTCGAGTGCGCCGCCTTCGAGTTCGCGCTCGACCTTGATCGAAGCGTCACTCATCTCGGTTGCGGTCACGCCCGTCGCAGACGGCATGTCGAGCAGTTCGGCCACCATCGGCGGAATCGCCGAGGCATTGTCGTCATCAGCCATCAGGCCGGTGAAGATCAAGTCAGCGCCTACTTCCTTGGCCACTGCAGCCAGGATCTTGGCCGTTCCGAGCGCATCGGCACCCTGTGCGGCTTCGTCGTTTACGTGGACGGCGCGGTCGGCGCCCATTCCGAGCGCGGTACGCAGGGCCTGGGTCACTCGGTCGGGACCGATCGACACCACGATGACTTCTGCATCGCCCGCGTCCTTGAGACGCAGGGCCTCCTCGACGGCATAGGTGTCATAACTATTGATTTCGAACTTGATGTTGTCTTCCTGGATCCAGGTGCCATCGGAATTGACGTCGAGACGCGCATCCTGATGAGGGACCTGTTTCAGGCACACCATTACCTTCATGGGGGACTAGCCTCCTGAATGAAAAAGAGAATGAAGAGGTTGAAGTAAATTGCTGTTGATCGTTGGAACCCCGACGCGGACGCGCCGGTATTTCGATCGCGCTCGACTCTAACGCCCGCAGGTGCGGATTTCAACGTCGAGAGACGCCCTCGGGCCCATTTCTGGGTTCGTCTCAGGCACCCATGAAGCTGAGGAAGACATCGACGGAGGCGGCACGGAGGTAGGGGTTCGTGCGCTTTTGGTCGCCCATCGAATCGTGCCCTTCGGGGGAGTACAGGTGTCCGGGATAGAGCGTCGTGTCGTCGGGCAGGCGCTTCAGCGTTTCGAGACTTTCATACATCGCACGCGCGTCGCTCCCGGGAAGGTCCACGCGACCGCACCCATTCAAGAAAAGCGTGTCGCCTGCGACGAGATGTCCCGCTTGATCGGCTTCCTCGACGAGAAAGCACTGGCTGCCCGGCGTGTGGCCGGGCGTATGGATCAGGCGAATTCCGATCCCGCCGATCTCGAGCAGGTCACCGCCTTCGTGTCCGACGATGTCCGTATTCGAGACGCCTGTCACCTTGATCAGGCCTTCGACCTCGTGCTTGTTGGCGTGGATGGGTACGGGGTGACGCTCGAGCAAGACGCCGAGCCCCTCGATCGTATGACCGAAGATTTCGCCGCCCACGTGGTCCTGGTGATAGTGGGTGACGAGTGCGCCGACGACTTCGATGTCGTCCTGGGCGGCCTGGTCGAGGAGCCCCTGCACATTCCAGGCGGGATCGACGATGAAGGCTTTGCGTTCCGCGCGACTACCGATCAAGTAGGCGAGATTCGCCATTTCCCCGACCGGTTGCTGGGAAAAATAAAGATCGCTTGTCTGAGTCATATCGGCTTGATCCGTAGTCGGTTATCCATCGTTCATCGTTCATGGTTGTCGTCTGAGTGCTGCGTCTCAAGTGAAGGGCACGGTGAGGCGCGAAGTCACTGGCTATCGTCATGGCGCGTCGTCATAGTGCGCTGTCAGAGTACGCTGAAGGACAGGGCGGTTGATTTCTAGCGAAGGCGGCGGGCGAGCCAGGCCGACAGGACGTTGAAGGTTTCGGCATGGATCTGTTCTTCGGTTCGTCCTGATTTCTTGGGAACATGAAAAGACGAGTCGGCGTCTTCGACGTCGTAGAGTTCGATCGGCGCACCCACACGACGCAGGCAATTGCGCAGCGCAGCGCCATTGCAGCGCCGATCTCGCGTTCCCTGAACGAAGAGCATGGGTGCGGTCGTACGAAAGAGGACATCAGGGTCGCTCTGCTCCGGTTTGTCTTGTGGGTGGAGCGGGAAGCCGAGTAGAAAGAGTCCGTCCGTGTGGAGTACGTCTGCGACGAGTTCTGCTGCGACGCGACCGCCCAGGCCGACGCCTCCGACGAAGAGCCTGGCGGGTAGGGCGGTCGGGTCTCGGCCCAGCACATTGAGCGCTGCGCGAAAGCCGCGCGCCAGGATTTCCGGGGAGTCGGCGCTGCTGCGCTTGCCCGCTTCGGCGAAGGGGAAGTTGAAGCGAAGAGTCAGGTAATCCTGTTCCGTGAGTTTTTCCGTCAGACTGGCGATCAGCGGGTCTTCAAAGTTGCTGGGACCGCCATGCGCGATCACGATCGCCATCCGTTCGCCGGTCGGCCACCATTCGGGAATGCCGAGCACGCCATGGACTTCGCTCCGGCCGTGGATGGGCTCGGTCAGCGGAATCATGATTTCTTCGAGTTGCGCCTTCGATTCCATGACGACGGGTTCTCTCGTTCTTTGCTTTGGTTTTTTGCTCACGGTCCGCGGGAGCGTACGCGAAATGCGTCGATGGATCCCCCGTTGATTTGCGTAAGTTACTGTTTTAGCGAAAGATAATTTTATTCATGAGTGAGTTTGGCAAGGCCCTGGGTACGTCTGCGAGCACTCTGGGGCGTCAGCCGGCGCGATGCTCGGAGACCAAGAGTGTGTCATGGTCTTCGTGTCATTCAAGGCGCATCGACGCAGTGCGTGATTGTCCTCTTTGTCCTTTCTAGCCCCCTGAGCCCCTAATTCGAGCACACACCGACGGTAGGGATCCGCCTTTGAGAACCATCACTCATCTCAGCCTCTTGCTGGGTTTTCTGACCCTGGGACTTGGCTGCGCGACGCCAACGCTCGACGACCAGCGGTCGTTGACCAAAGAGCCGACCGTCGACGCCATGAAGGCGCCTGGGCCCCCGCGCCGAGTCATCTTGATTACTGTCGGCGGACTCGAGTCTGCCGATTTCCTGGACGCCTTCGGGCATGCCGCGAGTCCCGGCGAACAGGTTTTGATGCCGAACCTGGCTCGCATGGGGCGCGAAGGTGCGATCGGTATTCAGGCTCGTCCGCCATCGCCTGGCTCGATCTACGCGTCGCACGCAACGCTCGTGACCGGATTGCTTCCGAGACAGCACGGCATTACCGCCGACCACACGCTCGATCGTGACGGCAAGAAGACGCTGCCTTTCTGGGATAGCCGCCTGCTTCAGGGCACCTCACTCTGGGACGCCGCGATTGCTCGCGGTGTGCTTTCTCTGGGTTGGCCGACGACGGTCGGTGCGCGAATCGAACTCTCCGTGCCCGATGGGACCCCATCGGATCCTGAAGCCAGCTGGCTCAAATTCATCAGCCCGCGCACGAGCCCGATGCTCCTGCGTGAGCTTCGGTCGATTGCAGGATTGGTCTTCGAGCAGGAGAAGGAGCGGGCAGCCGCGTCGTGGCCCACCCCGGGAGAAAAGGATGCGGCTTTCATCGAACTGGCGTGTCATGTTGCCGCTTCCGAGCGCGACCCTGGCTTGTGGCTGATTCGTTTGAGTCAGACCGTCGGCCTGCAGAGCTCCGCGGGCTATGGCAGCGTCGAAGTGGATGCGGCGCTCGGGCGAATCGATGCCGACATCGGGCGCCTCATGGATTGTCTCGCATCGACGGGCAGCCTGTCTGACACCGCCATTTTCGTCATCGGCGACGTCGCCTATCGCCCCGTTCATACCCAGATCGATCCGAACGTGATCCTCGTTCGCAAGCGATTGGTTGGACGCGATCCACGTTCGGCCTTCGGTGTGCGCAGCTGGTTGGCGATCGTTCGTTCGAATGGTCGGTCCGCGTATGTCTACGCGCGGGACGCAGAAAGGGCGCTCGAGGCGAGGAAGTGGTTGGAAGAGGAGGCCAGGCAAACGGAGGCCTTCGAGGTCATACCGGCCTCGGACCTCGCGTCTTCGGGCGGCGATCCACAGGCCTGGTTTGGTCTCGCCGCCAAGCCCGGTTTCGGTTTTGGCAACGGTTTGTCGAAGCCGATGCTTCGTCCGTCGGAAGACCGTGGCGTCGCCGGTGCCTTTCCCTTCCGTGACCCCGAGGGCTCCGCAGTGGGCTTCGTGGCCTGGGGCCGTGGTATTCGTCCGCGCGTGCGTGTTCCCGATCTGGATCTCAGCGACATCGCGCCCACGATCGCCACCCTGTTGGGATTGCGACTCGATGATGATTTGGACGGCGAACCGGTGATCGGGATTCTGCGTGCGGCGGTTCCCGTCAAGCCGCTTCCGGGGCCAAGGCGGCTGGATCTTGGAACCGACGGCGATGTCGATCGCGCCTTGCGCGAACTCGGCGGGGGCCGTGAAATCGGAGAGGACGAATGAGTGGAATGGCCGTGACGATCGAACTGAATCCGAAAGAGCGGCGACTCTACGATCGGTTGCGTGAGCGGATCGTGCCCGCTGACCAGGCCGGGTTGGATGGCCGGAGCGGGGCACGGGATTTGTTGTTGCTCTTGCCCGATTTGACGATTCTGCTCATCCGGCTGCTTCGCGATTCACGTGTGCCGGTCTTGCAGAAGGGCGTAGCGATCGCCGGAGTGGCGTATGTCGTATCGCCCATCGATCTGGTCCCCGCCCTGCTCTTTGGCCCAGTCGGTCTATTGGACGATTTGTTCGTTGTGGCGGCTTGTCTCTCGCGGCTTTTGAACCATGTTCATCCCGATGTCGTTCGTGGGCATTGGTCGGGCCATGGCGATGCGCTCGACGCGATCCAGAACGTGACAGGCTGGTTCGAAAAGGAAGTCAGCCGCCGCGTGTCGGATCTAGGGAATCTTCTGCGTCGCCGCGGATCGCGCTAACGCGACGAACGCGGCTAGAGCATCAGGCTGGAGCGTCCGAGTCTTTCCCGGTCGGGCTTCGGGATTCGGCGCACCTTGCCCTCATCATTGATCGACGCATGCTCTGTGCGACCTGTCACGAGCAGGTTCGACTCGCACACAATGGTGTAGGCCATCGCGAGGGACGCGCCACGAACGGATTCCAGCCAGGTCGTGATCTCCAGCTTGTCATCGAAGCGCGCCGATTGTCGATAGTCGAGTTCCGCATGGGTCACCGCAAAATGCAAGCCCATCTCAATCCACTCGGGATAGCTCTTGTCATGGGTTTCCAGCCAAACGACCCGCGCGTTCTCGAAGAAACGCAAATAATTCGAATGGTGAACGATCCCCATCGCATCCGTCTCGTAGAACGCCACGCGATGAAAAATCGTCGACGTCGTCGCCCCATCCGGAATCACGCCTAACATACGCCGCTCAAAAAGCGCCTGCGGCCCAAGCGGTGCCCACCGCTCAAAAAGCGCCTGCGGCCCAAGCGGTGCCCACCGCTCAAAAAG
>CAZMFM010000161.1:6325-8332 GCA_964565565.1 uncultured Spirochaetaceae bacterium
GTGCCCACCGCTCAAAAAGCGCCTGCGGCCCAAGCGGTGCCCACCGCTCAAAAAGCGCCTGCGGCCCAAGCGGTGCCCACCGCTCAAAAAGAGTCCTTGAGCGTACGAATCCGCCCCAGCTCCTCGGCGTTCTCTGCGCGCATGAAAGGATTGGTGGCCTTCTCTTCTGCGATCGAAGAAGGAATCGTCATTTCAGCGGCCGTAGCATCATGCCAGTCCTCCGCCGCTTTTGCGCGCGTCTCCCGAACCTTCGCATAGCGCTCTTTCATCTCTCCATTCTCTGGTTCGATGGTCAGGGCGAATTTCAGATTTCCCTCGGTGTACTCGTGCCCGCAATAGACGAGTGTGTCATCGGGCAGCGCTGCGAGCTTGACGCATAGGGCGTCGTACATCATCTGTGCATCGCCTTCGAAGAGTCGGCCGCAGCCCGCCGCGAAAAGCATGTCCCCAGTGAAAACGGCTTTGGCTTCGTCGAATACGTAGGCGACATGGCCCGAAGTATGGGAGGGAATGAAGAGGACTCGGGCGCTTTGATTCCCGATCTGGATCTTGTCCCCTTCGTCGATGCCATCGGTCATGCCGGGAAGTCGTTCGGCATCCGAGACGTGGCCATAGACGGGCACACCATACCGTTCGGCGAGTTCGGGGTTGGCCTTCGAATGATCGAAATGATGATGGGTGGAGAGGATCAGTTGAACTTCAACACCGAGTGCATCGACACGTCGAAGGACGGGATCGGCTTCGGGAGCGTCGATGATCGCCGCTCGATTCGTTTCGTCGCAAATCGCGAGGTACGTGTAGTTGTCACCAAAAGTCGGAATACGTTCGATTCGTAGGCCCATGTCAGGACGCTAGCAAAATCCAGATTCCGCTCAGAGCAGGTCGAGCTGCTTGCCGACGGGCGCCGGTGAGGCTCGCGCGACTGGTTGCGGCTCGGATGGCGAGCTGTCCTTTGCTGCTTCCAAGATCGGAGAGGCTTTCGGGGCGTCCGCCGCAAAGAGTGGGCAACGCGACTTGTACTCGCACCAGTTGCAGAGCGCGATCTTGCGTGGCGGGTACTCGGTCGCCGTCTGGATTTCGTCGATCCGCGCGATCGTCGCCTCGCGCAACGTCTCGAGTTCCTCCGGCGTCCGAGTTGAAACGCGTGTTTGGTTCTTGGCCACATAATGCCAGACGAGTCGGAACGGAACGTCCTCGCCGTACTCGCGCGCGAGTCCGATCTGATAGAGCGCAAGTTGTCGATCCTGATCCAACATCTTCTGGGAGGGGACCCGGGCACCGGTCTTGTAGTCGTGGACTTCGATCGTCCCGTCCCGGGCGCGGGAGATCCGGTCGATAATGCCTTGCATCTTGTATTCGCCGGCGGCGTCGAGGGGGAAGACCACGCGCTTTTCGATGCCGAGGGTTTCATCTTCGTCGAATGGATAGTGACGCGAGTAATAGCCGCGTAGGCATTGTTCCCCGAGCTCACGATAGAAAGAGAGTGGGGTTCCCTCGCGTACGATCCGAACGCGTTCACCGTCGTAGGTTTCTTCCCAGAGCTTCTGATATCGATCGACGACCTTTTCGACGCCTGGAATCTGGCCCCGCCCAACGAAGAGGTAGAGCCGCTCGAGAATCTCGTGGACGCGCTTTCCGACAAAGGCTTCGATGGATTCCGAATCACTCGGAATTTTCAGGATGTAGCGAAATTCGAATTGCTTGCGGCAATTCTCGAAGCTCGAAAGGCGGGAATGGCTGTAGAGCGGGCTCATGCGGACTCGAAGATAGGACCTCGAGAGCGTTCCCGCATTGAAGGGGGAGGATGGCTTGCCGACGAATTGCCGAATTGGCTTGGATCCCGACGGTGACGTGTCACGCGCCGCGATGTGGGGCATCCTATCCACGGGGAATCGCCGTGGCTGGTTCGCGGCGTAGAAATGGGTGATCGGGCGTTCCGATTGCTTCGCGCCGGTGGATCCAAGGAGTTCCGAGATGGCAAGCAATCCGATGGTGAGGTCGATGCGC
>CAZMFM010000162.1:0-7821 GCA_964565565.1 uncultured Spirochaetaceae bacterium
TCTGGCGACAACCTTTTCAGGCTCGACGACCTCGGCGGCGCTATTCCACGCGGCTTGTCGTCGATCCGTTATACGGCAGGAACGCGATATGCTGAGAGTCGCCGCGCCAATCGTCGTAGCCATAGTCGTCGCGTCGTTAGCTGGTTGCGCCAGTCGAGTACCCGCAAGCGCCCTTGACCCTCGACTAACCCACGTCGGCTTCTCGGTCGACCGACCACCCAATGACGATTGGTATCTCAATACGAACGAGCAGGCCCGGTCTCAGCTGCTCTATCGACGGGATGTTCGCGATCCACTCAGTACGTTCTTCTTCCAAGTCAACATGATAGAACTCGAGCGCGAACCGCAATCCGAGTCAGACTTTGCCAGCCTCCTCCGCGAGCACAACACTTCCGTTGCGGATCCCAGCAGGCACGAAATAGTCGCCCACTCCATGGAGCCGACCTCTGCTCCGGCACGATCCTGCTTTCGCTACTCGATGCTTACGCTCGATAAACGAACTCCGGGACTTCCTGGGCAGATACTCAGTTTGAAGATTGAAGGCGTAGCCTGCAGGCATCCATCCTGGCCGAATGCGATGCTCGATGCCTTCTATTCCGAACGCGGCCTCGGGACGGCGATTCCTCAGTATCTACGCGATGAAAGCGAGAAACTGCTGAACAGCCTCACAATTGATTTTGTGCATTAAGTTCCCGCGTATAACAAGATACTGTACCAGTCGGAAATTCTGACGAGTCTATGGCCGACTCCGCCGCCCACCATCTCTACCGACTGAATAGTGAAGTGTGCGGCTCGTGCCGTCTGGCGACGACCTTTGGTATTGTTCTAGAACTACGCCGGCGATTTCCGCAGGTGAGTATCGAATCCGTTAGGCGCATATGGAACCTGTCAGCTTCCTCCAGAGCTATACTGAGCTCGCGATCGCTGTCGTCGGTTTTTCCGGCATCGTACTTGCCATACAGGACGGGAACGACGGGTCTTCGACATTCAAGAAGATCAACATGAGTATGTTGATTTGGTTCGGAGGATCCGGAATCGTATGGGCAATATTGCCGCAGATCCTGATCTCGCTGAATCTGCCCGACGATGCAGTTTGGCGCTTGGCGAGCGCCGTGTTCGTGATGGTGTCGATCGCCTTTGGCTTCATCCGCCGAATACATTCAGCTCGCGTCGGCGTCGACTTCGGAAACGAAATCGGCAACGCGTTCAAGCTACTGATGAGCCTGCAGATATTGCTCCTACTCGCAAATGTCTACGTTGGCGCATTCTGGCTCTATGCGGTCGTGCTAACCCTTTTCTTAGTAGTCGGCATCATATTGTTCTCGAAGTTGCTCGGGCTGGACAAGGTCGGATTCTAGTGTCCTGCCGTTGCTGCGGTGACTCCGCTGTCACGACCGGCGGCTTTCGACACTTCCACGTCGCACCCCTGCTGCAGAAATGCCTAACAAAGGCCTGCAGCGGTCGAGCCACGGCGAAAATCAATTGAGACGTGGTACAATCTGGCGCCGAACCAACGAACTTCGACCGACCGCGGAGGTGCCCCGGCTCGCAACTGAAGCCCGATCCGTTAGGCAGTCGACGTGACGATTCAGGACCTTGGAAGTATTGGCGAGCTGATCGCAGCCGTAGCTACGATTGCAACCCTCGCCTTTCTTGCCGTTCAGATCAGGCAGAGCAACAAAGCGGCACGCACTTCGGCAGAACTCGAGCTCCCACAGAAATTCGCGGAATGGCATGCGCGTATTACCGCGCAGCCAGAGCTCGCCCGTATCTGGGACGCAGCCGCTGAAGATTCCGAAAGCCTTGGCCCGGATGAGATCCGACGATTTCGATGGACCGTCGCGGAGCTGTTCCTCGTCCTTGAAGCACAGTTTTACGCCTACAGGGGTGGACTCCTGTCCGAGCCCTCGTGGCTGACCAAACGGGACACGATACTCGGGATGCTTGAGAACCCAATCCTCGAAGAGCAGTGGGTCAGCCGTATGGTGCCATTTAGTGAGGAGTTCCGAGAAGAGATCGACGCTCACAGGGGAAGTTCGAAGTCGTCGTGGACACACCAGTCGGTTTCCGGTGGCTCAAGCCCAGATGCCTAACAAGGGCTTGCAGTGGTCAAACCACGGCGATGTTCAATCGTAACATGGTACAGTCTGGCGACGAACCAAAGGACTTCGAACCGACCGCGGAGGCGCCGCGGCTCGCAACTGAAGCCCGATCCGTTAGGCAGGAAAGAGAGACATTGGAGAACCAACCAAAGCTCGCGCGAATTATTCTAACGATTCCCGCAGTCTTCCTTGCGATTGTGCCACCTCTAGTCGACCTGAATGAAACACACGTACTGAACCCACTCTGGATTGGCCATGCCAGGCTGCACACCGTATGGCTACTGGCCACGAATTCCCTCGTGATCCTTACGGCAATCGTGATTCTATGGAGGCCGATACTGGAGTCGTTGCGCCTATCCGTAATCCTTGCCGGCGTTCTGGTTGGCTCGGTTTTGACTGGATTCTTCGTAGCAGCAGCTACCCAATCTTCCTATGGCGGGTCTCTCACAGATCCGAACGGAGTGGCGATTACCGCCGGCCCACTAGATGCGAATCTGGCTACTTTCCTCTTCCTATTCCTACTAGTAGTGGCGTCGTTTCTTCTCGCTCGACGATCTGCCTAACAAAGTCTTGCAGTGGTCGAACCACGGCGATGCTCAATCGAAACATGGTAGGATCTGGCAATGAACTTAGGGGCTTCGACCGACCGCGGAGGCGCCGCGGCTCGTAACTGAAGTCCGATCCGTTAGGCGTCCCGATCCGAGAAGAAGGAGTGCACCCATATGGCGGGAATCATCTCCGCTGCTGCCGAGAATCCCGAGACGCGGCGGAAGTTTCTTGACGGGAGTACGCGAAGCCATGCGCTTCTACGGTCCGTAGCAATCGGTTTGGGTGTCTATCAACCCGGGTGGCGGTGGTCGCAACACGCGGGCCCCCAAACTGGAAAGCCGTCCGAGAACCACGTCGGATACGTGCTCTCTGATTCCATGATGATCCAAGACACCAAGGGACGAGAAGAACGGGTGGAGTCTGGTTTCGCGTTCGAGATCGAAGCAGGCGGCGATGCGTGGGTGGCGGGCTCCGAACCCTGCACAGCTCTTGATTTCATCCCCTTCGAGCCGTGATGTACCAGACGCCTAACCAGGCGATGAAGAGCGTCGTGAGATAGCTGGCTGAAGCGAACGCGGTTCGGTCTGGCGCGACCTTTCCAGGCCTGGCGATCGCGGCGGCGATATCCGCGCGGTCTCTCGTCGATCCGTTGGGCGGTCAAACAAGGCCGCATCCGCGAAGATCCCCTTCGCCAGCATTAGGCTAGGTGGATTGCGTGTGCCAGGTCTTGCGTTCCAGTCGGTAGAGAAGCCCTTCGAGTTCTCCTCTGTTTGAACTCGCCGGAATCGCGATCTCACGTTCGAGTCGCATTCCGATTCGTTCACAAACCGCGCCAGAACGTGCGTTCTCTGCCTCCGTAATCGAACAAACTTCATCAAGACCGAGCGTCGTGAATGCGCTCTCGAGTGCGGCGCGTGCACCCTCGCTTGCAAGCCCCTTACCCCATGCTGCAGGCTCAAACCGCCAGCCGACTTCCACGGCTGGCAAGATCTCGGGAAGAAATGTCGGAACGGTGAGACCCACATATCCGATCACTCGGCCGCTTGCCCTTTCGCGGGCGATCCATAGTCCAAAGCCGAGATTCTCCCATTCGCGAATTTGAGTGATCAAGAAAGTTTCTGTTTCTGTGACCGTGAATGGACGTCCGAAAGGAAACTTCCATACCTCCGGATGAGAGAAGACGATCGAAAGTTCGTCAAGATCGCCTTCGCAGCACCTCCGTAAGTCGAGTCGATCGGTAAGCGTGTTCGTTAGCGGCGCAGCAATAGAGGGACAACTAGCGGCGGGACTTTCCTTCAAGACGAGATCTCCAGAATGACTTGCGATCCGAGTCTGCTTGCCTTTTTCGCCCATCCAGACGATGAAGACCGTCGCGAATTTGTTGGCTGGACCAAACACGGTACCGTCTGGCGACAACCTTTTCAGGTCCGACGGCCTAGCCGGCGCTATCCCAGGCGGCTTTTCGTCGATCCGTTTGCGGGCGTTGGAGTCGCGATGCCAGTTCCCGAGTCGTTCCGAACAGCACGCCTTGAAGCGGAGCGGATAACGCCCAGTCACCTAGCCGGTCTGATCGAGTTTCACCGCGATCCAGACGTCATGGTCGAACTCGGAGGCATCCGGGATG
Source organism: uncultured Spirochaetaceae bacterium (assembly GCA_964565565.1). GTDB lineage: Bacteria > Myxococcota_A > UBA9160 > UBA9160 > UBA4427 > UBA4427. Next base: position 4,276 of record CAZMFM010000162.1, read on the forward strand.
AAGAACAGACGTCCCAATACCTCTCCCGAAACCTCGAACACTGGGTGGAACACGGGTTCGGCGTCTGGGTACTCCGGGAGAGGGCTGGGTCCGAGCTTATCGGGCGCGCAATCTTGCGGTACCTGCCGGTCCAGGGGACCAGTGAGATCGAGATCGGCTTCGCACTGTACCCGCAGTTCTGGGGTCGAGGGCTTGCGACCGAGGTAGCGGAGACTTGTACCGCACTCGCCTGGCGTGAGCTCGGGGCGACGTCGCTGGTTGGTGTGACAACCCCGGTCAATCGCGCTTCCCAGCGTGTCCTGCTCAAGATCGGATTGCACTACGAGCGAGAGGTCGTGATCGAGGAAGCCCATTGCTGGCTTTATCGAGCCACAAGTCCAACTTCGGAAGCGGCGGCGCGGTGATCCGTCACACCGCATATTTAGGACGCTGCGATCTGGCGGGATTCGATCGTGCGTCTCCGTGAGGCACGGCCACGTACTGGTTTTCTTGGGAGTATTGACGCGGGCGGCGTGTGCCGTCTGGAAAGCACCTCTGTTATGCTAGTCAAAACATTTTGGGTGAACCCTTGGCTGAGTTTCAAATTCGACATACGGCATTCCAGTGACTTCGTCTGCTGAAATCCGAATCGCGACGTCCGAAGACGCCGAATCCGCTCTTGAGTTCTTCTCCCGACTCCAAGCTGAGAATCTTTCGACGATCTTCCGCGTTGACCCCCTTCCGACTCTCGAAGAGGAAGTAGCCTTTCTACGCAACTTCGAGGAGGGTCCCAACTCCAATTGGTTCGCCGCTGTGTCGGACGGTGCAATCGTCGGAAATCTAGGCATTCAGGCAGACTCAAGACCCCAGAGAAATCATATTGGAGCCCTCGGAATGTCGATTCTTTCACCCTTCCGGGGCGCTGGCCTCGGCACCCGCCTATGGGAGACGGCTCTGTCCTGGGCGAAGTCGACAGGCCTTCGCCGCATTCAACTTGACGTTCTCGGGACTAACTCGAGCGCAATCCGCTTGTACACCCGTTTCGGTTTTTCAATAGACGGACGAAGGCCCGGCGATGTCCTGGTCGCCGGCGACTATGTCGATGTGATCCACATGAGTCGAGCGGCAAATGAGAGCACCGCATAACCGGTTGTTGGACCAGAGGGAAACTCTGACGAGTCGATGGCCGACTACGCCGCCCACCATCTCTACGTTTTGAATCGTGAAGTGTGCGGCTCGTGCCGTCTGGCGCCGGGCGGTGTATCTTGGCCGAACTACGCGGGCGATTTCCGCAGTTGAGTATCCAAGCTGTTGGGCAGGCGGGTGAACGACGTGCAAGATTATGGGACATTGGCGTTGATCGCGGAGCTCGCCGTTGCCGTCTTGGGCTTTAGCGGCATCGTCGTCGTACTCGGGCATAGGTCAACAGGAGAGTGGTCCGAACTCGAGCGAATCCGATTCCATGGAATGATCACGACCGCGGCGATCGTTCTCATTCTATCTCTCCTTCCCGCCCCCTTGGTCTCCGCTGAAATGGAGGGGTCGAGAGTATGGTTCTGGTCGAGCACCGCCGGCGGTCTAATTGCCCTCGCCGGTCCGATCAGTAGCCTTGCTCACATCAGGAGAGCCCGCCTCTGGTCGGATCCCCAGGTCAACAAGCTCAGCATGGCGTATGGCTTTGTCTCGGGATACGGCGCTCCCACACTACTCTTTCTCAACGCCTCCGGTGTTCTGTTTGGACCGACCTTTACTCCCTTTTTGATCGCTGTCCTGATGCTCTTCGGGGCTGCGATCCTGTCGTTTGTCCGGCTTCTGAGCGACGCCTTCACGACATCCATGTCGACGGCCTAATAGATGACTGGAGTGGACGAGACCAGTACGAGATCGGCCGCGACAAGGACTCGCGGTTCAGCAGTGAGTCCGTTAGATGGCTGGAGTCGATCAATTGCGGAGCAATGACATACTCGTGCTCGTTGCGGAACTCGCTGTCGCTGTCGCAGGTTTCAGCAGTGTGGTCGTTGCTCTGGGACCCCGTCCTGTAAGTGATTGGTCACGTGGCGAGCGCCGCAATCTTCGCATCCTGCTCCAGGTCAGTGCGCTTGCGATTCTGTTCTCGCTGTTTCCGTTGATCCTGGACCGTGCAATCGATACATCGGCGTTCTGGAATGTGGCTCTGGCGGTCTACGGGATCGCGCATGTAGTAGACACTTCCACCTTCCTTCTTCGCCCAGTCGCTGGAGAGTCGCAAATTCCGCCCAGTATTGGGTTTACCCTCGCAATATTCAGTATCGGTGTGGCCGTATTCGGCTCAGCCACGTTCGCAGAGGTCACCTACCTTTGTGTCCTCGTCTGGCATCTCGCGATTGCCGGAATGGGGTTCGCGTTTCTCGTCTTCAGGCGCGGGAGCGGCGCCACCTGACAAGCCGGTGAAATCCGTCGCGAGCTAGCTGGCTCGAACAGACGCGGTAGATTCTGTTGATAACCCAATTCAGGCTCGACGAGCTCGGCGGCGCTATCCCGCGCGGCTTTTCGTCGATCCGCTACCGGTTAGCGTCTCTAAGCATACGATGGTCGTATTCGTAGGCCTAATACCGAGATGCAATACAGCAGGCCTCCCAGATGCCAGAATCTTATGATACCGACAAAGGGCCGAGGGCTGGTCTGGCTTTCAAGATCTTCTTCGGTGTTGGCATTTCGGTCTTTTTGGGAACATGCGCCGCGATCGTAAGCCCCCCCGGTCGAGAGCTTCTGCGCTCAGTACGAGACTTTTATGAATCCATTGAAAAGGGAGCGACTGCCATGGGTATGGTTGAGCTTCGCGCGATCGGATGCGATACGGCGATCTCGGTGCCCGTTGAAGAGATGGCTGAGTTGACGTCTAGCCTCTCAGACAAATTCGATACTGAGAGTTCGATGGAAGGTGTTCCGCCAGGAACGCGTTGGATCCAATGTCGGGTCGACTTGCCGGCCTTGGATGTTCCTACTTGTGAGAAGATTGCTCGTACGTATGGTGCCGCAACCTCCATCAACGATCCTTTCATAGTCGTCTCGGGGAAGCCGGGCACTACGGTCTGCTCCGGTTACTACATGTCCGACGGATCTCGTCTTGGCGCGATAGGCGAGACGACGCTTGGGCTGAAACCGGAATAGTGGCAGGGCTCGACACGTCCGCGGTTCGCTGTGCAACGAAGCGCCGCAGACGGACGAATCCGGTCAAGGATGTTGCAGAGATTGCCGCCCGCACTCATCCTGCCGTTCGGAGCAGGGTGACGGGTGGCTCGTGCCAACTGGCGCCGACCTCTGATACCCTGGCGACTTCCTTTGGTCGGATTTGGCGCCGATCATCTATCCGTTATGCGCTTTCGAGTCCGAACCTATGCGAGTAGTTCCAGAGTTATTGTGTTCAGACATAGAAGCCACGAAATCCTTCTACGTAGGCTTGCTTGGATTCGAGATTAAGCACGAGAGGCCGGAGGAGAAGTTCGTCTACTTGACGCGGGAAGGGGTAGACCTGATGTGTGAGGAAATTCATGGACCAGGACGTCGATGGCATACGGGCGACATGGA
>CAZMFM010000163.1:0-1472 GCA_964565565.1 uncultured Spirochaetaceae bacterium
CCGTCGCGTCGGCGTAGAAGCTGACCGTCGCGGCGCCCACACGACCGCCGGCAAAGAGTTTGTTCGCCATCGTTCCGGTCGGAATCGGACCGCCGCCTTCCTGAGTCACCGCCGGCGCGCCGAACTTAGTGGTGCCAGGGTGGGGCACGTCGTAGGTGCGGTTGGTCTGAACCGCGAAGACGGCAAAATCGAAATTGATTGCGGCGAACGAACCCTGCGGCTGACCACCGAAGGTGAACGCCCCGGGTGCGAGTGTCAAACCGCGCGGCCCTGTTCCCGGCGCCGTTGTCTGCATGATCGTCCCGGAAGGCGTGGGCTTGATCTGACCGGTCTGTCCTAGACCCTGACCCACGAAGGGAAGCGTACCCGCGTCCCTGAAGATTCCCTTCGGAACAGTCCGAATCGTAATCCCTGTGAACGGGCCGGATCGAGCGAGAACACCGGAGCCGCCCTGTGCGGGGTTGACGGAGATTGGGAGCGGCAAACCGTCGCCAAATTGCAGACGAAGCTGGCCGCCGAGGCCACAAGTCGTTCCGGAGCATGCTGAGCCCGCCTGAGCAGATGCGGAACTCCCCAGCAATGGGGAGATCAAAAGCAGAATCGTAGTGATCGCCAATAGATTGCGGATACGCATGTGTCGAATCCCTCGTAGTCGAATCGGGCAACCTCTCGACTTGTTATTGGATTCTATCATGATTGCCGACGCAGGTGCGAGCCAAAGCTCCCAGGGACGGAGGAGATCGACTTGTCAGCCCCCAGTCATGCGCCGGGTATGCGTCCGGAAATCGCAAAGGTCGCTCAGAAAATCGCCGCGCTGGGCGGCCTCCGCGAACGCGGGTCGGCTCAGTCAGTCGCGATCCGCGCTTTGCGCTCGAGGAAGGGGCGCTCGATGAACCGGTAGGTCAGCGAAGAGAGCAGGAGAGTGAGACCGATGCACAGCGCGACAGCGGCGAGGGACGTGAGATTCCAGCGCTCGGTGACCTGGGGCGTCCGGATGCGAAGCGGGTAGAGGATATAGAAGAAGAGCGGCGCGTGGATGAGGTAGATCGAGTAGGACAGCACTCCGGCGCGCTTGAGGAGACGGCTATCGAAGACGAGGGCAAGCTTCAACGGTGCGACGAGCACGAGGAGTACGATGAATGCCCAGCAGAAGGCTTCTGCGACATGCCACCAATGCCATTCGAACTCTGCAGTGATGAAGCCGGCGAATGCAACTTCCCGCAGCAGCAGGCCCAAAGCGTAGGTCACCGCGATCAGCGTCAGGTCGGCGCCGCCCCCGGAACACCAGCGTTGTCGGCTCAGTGCGACCCGAAGGCGCTCGCCGTAGCGGTCGTAGATCCATGCCGCCCCGATCCCGATCACGAATGCGGGGAGTCGGCCGTAGAGCCCCATCGCCCACTGCCCGGCCGCCATGATGGGGAAGCCGCGCTGTGCCGTCAGCGCGTAGCTCACGCAATATGCGAGGAAGCCGG
>CAZMFM010000163.1:1572-7800 GCA_964565565.1 uncultured Spirochaetaceae bacterium
AGCCGGAACCTAACAGGAGCCGGCCTGGTCCCGAGCGCAAGGCGATTCCGGCGATAGGAAGCAGGAGGTAGAATTGTACTTCGGTGGCGAGACTCCACCACACGTCGGTGAACGGATACATCTTCTCTGTCATGCCGGCGAACGAATTCAGGAAGAAAATGTACGGGAGCCCGAGGAGTGGGCTTTCGTTCTGGAGTCGGGCGAACAGGACGGACGAGATCGCTACGGCGGCCCAGTACAAAGGCAAGATGCGCAGCGCGCGGCGTTGCCAGAACCGCAGTGCGGACACAGCCGGGTTGCCGGTTTCGGCACGAAGGAAAGGTCGACACAGTAGGAAGGCGCTGAGTACGAAGAACAATATTACGCCGGTATGTCCCGCGTAGATGAAGGATGCGAGCGGGCCCGGTCGCGTCGTCAGATCGCCTGGCCGGATGAATGCATACGCGTGGAAGGCGGCCACGAGCAGGATCGCGATGCCTCGCATGGCCTCGAGTCGGGGCAAGTACTCTGCGCCGGCGCGGAGGCCGACGGGAACGGAGGCATTTGGGCTAGTTCGGTCATCCATAGGCAATCGAGATCCGCCTGGCGACGCCGATCAGAAAGTTCGTTCTGGCAGCCATCGCGCGATGCTCAACCGCTGTGACCGACGCCCGGCCCGCCCGTCGCACGGCGCTTCACACCCTAATATACCGGATCCGTAGGCGACGGTTGCGTGCGGCGAAGGGTCTGTTCGCGACGCATCTAGGCTTTGTTGTGCGCGCTGGGGCCTGCTGTCGGGACGCGACGTCGCTGCTCCCGGGAGGTCGAAGTTTCATTGGGTCGCCTTCGCGATCGCTCCTCGGGAAGCCGCGCCGGCTCGTCGCGAGGGGGGTCTGCTACCTTATGTGCTTGCGTGGAATTCGCTTTGCCTACTTTGGCCGCTGAGCCGTCGGCTCGTGAGAGCTGCCGTCGTGGAAGGCGGCGGGACCGGGGCTTGACGGCGCGAAGCTACCTGCGGATCGCCCGGCCAGACCATTGGTTCAAGAACGTCTTCGTGGTGCCCGGAACGGTCTTTGCAGCCCTGCTCTCGGGCACGCCGCTCAGCGACCTTGCGGGCTCTCTCGTGCTGGGCCTACTGGGGATCTGCCTGGTCTGTTCCGCGAACTACGTGCTCAACGAGTGGCTCGACGCGCGTTTCGATCACTTCCACCCGCTCAAGCGGGATCGACCGTCGGTGGTGGGCGGCCTCCGCCGTGAACTCGTCTACGCGGAATACCTGGGACTCTCCGTGCTGGGGCTCGGGCTGTGCGCGGCGGTATCTCTCCACACGCTGGGAGCCGCGGCGGCGCTTTGGGGAATGGGGATCGTCTACAACGTCGAGCCGATGCGGAGCAAGGATCGCATCTACCTCGACGTGCTCTCCGAATCGATCAACAACCCGATCCGACTGGCCGTTGGCTGGTTTGTGGTGGTCGATCAGCCGTTGCCCCCGGCCAGCCTGCTGATGGGATACTGGATGCTCGGAGGTTTCCTGATGGCAGTGAAACGCTATGCGGAGTTGCGCTTCCTGGGTGCAGACGGGGCGAGCCTTTACCGGCGCTGCTTCGCCTACTACAGCCAGGAGTCACTGATGATCTCGGCGCACTTCTACGCGAGCGCCGCCTCGTTCTTCCTGGGAATTTTTCTCTTCAAGTACCACCTCGAGCTATTGCTGGTCTTCCCCGGGCTGTTAGTGGCTCTCGCGTGGTATCTCTGGCTAGGGATGCAGCCGGACTCGCCCGTGCAGCGACCGGAGCGACTATGGCGAGAGGGTCGCTTCCTCGCCTTCATGCTAGTCCTCGTGGTGTTGGCGGGACTCGCCCTTTACGTCGAGCTCCCCTGGCTGGACTGGACGCTGATGCCGCGGTTCGTCGGCGAATCGGTTGCGCCGGGGTGAGTGTGGAGATCCGGCCCTGGGAACTGATGCGCTTCAGCGCAGAAATCTACCGTTCGGCGTTCCACGTCGGCTCCCACCTCTGGCTGGTGAGCGTCGCGCGGCCTCTCTACGCTCCCTTCCACCTTATCTACCCGTGGATTCCCGAGGGCTCCCAGGTCCTCGACATCGGTTGCGGAACGGGGGCCTTTCTCTTGCTCGCTCAGCGGCTGAGGAACCTGGGACCGAGTGTTGGCTACGACGCCAACGAGGCATCGATCCGCGTGGCGCGTGCCGCCGGAAAGGGCGGGGAAGCGCGCTTCGAGGTGAGTGCCGAGATCCCTGACGACGCGCTGTCCTCGGCGAATGTGGTCACATTGATCGATGTGCTTCATCACTTGCAACCCGACTTTCGGCGCGCGCTCCTCGAACAAATCGTAGGACGCATGGCCCCCGGCGCGCGACTCATCGTCAAGGACCTGGATCCCCGCCCCCAATGGCGCGCCACGGCCAACCGCATCACCGACTTCCTCTCCACCCGCTCCCGGGTCGACTACCTCGCGCTCGATACGCTGGCCGACTACGTGGGCAGCCAACACTTCGAGATCACCCTGCGCGAATCCCTCCCTCGCCAAGTCTGGTCCCATTACGTCATGGTCGCCGACAAGCACGAAGGAACCCGAGAAGAGAGCGGCTAAGAAGAAACGCTTCCGAGGCGCCCAGCTTTTCCCGCCAGGCAGAACCGCGAACGATCCCCTCGGATGGGGTTCCGAAGGCTTTGCCGCTATGTTGGGTGCCGGGCCTGGAAGCCGCGGGGAGGGCTGGAAGTGGGAGCGACGCTAGGCGCCGCGACGGATTCCGCGCTGGGTTACCGGTACGTCTGCGATGATTTTCTCGCCGGCGTGAATGGCAGAGCGTGGACGCTCCGTGCGGACATCCCTTGCCCCGTGTACGACAAGCTGAGCCCCACACCCGGTTCCGACATCGGGACGACGGCGCGGCGGCGAGCGAAAAGATGATGTCCGGGCGAGGCCTATCGGCGGGTGGCCTCGGGGTCGGTCTGGCTCTCTTCGCCCTCGCGCTGCTCTATTTTGGGCTGGGCATCCTGCTTCCCCTCGAATGGGTGGACGAGGGACACGTCATCTACCCGGGCTGGCGGGTCTCCGAAGGCGCGCTCCCCTACCGGGAGTTCGGACACCTCTACACACCCTCGAGCTTCTTCGTTCACGGGGCGTTGTTTCGTCTTTTCGGGGCAGATCTTCTTGTAGTGCGGGTGTGGATGCTGCTCCTGAAGTCGGCTGGGGCGCTCTGCGTCTACGCAGCGGCGCGGCGAGTCGCGCCGCGCCCCTATGCGTTGGCCGCATTCGCGATGACGTTGGCGGTCTGGGGCGTTCCCTGGCCTCCGGCCACCACGCCCTACGCGCACTACTACGGACTCACGTTGAGCCTGCTTGGCCTACTGGTTTTCTTGTCCCGCTCCCGCCAACTTCGATCCGCCAGCCTGTTGGCCGGGATGTGTTTCGGACTGGCGGCGACCTTCAAGCAGACCACCGGGCTCTTTGCCTGCGTGGCCCTGGCCCTCTACCTGCTTACAGAAGTACAGCCGTCGGCCGCTGTGCCCTCGCGACGCCAACTGCGCTGGGCGGATGGTTTCCGGGCATTGGTACTACTATCCGTGTTAGGCGTCCTATTGTCCTACATGGCCCGGCGCAACAGCATCTGGAACCTCGCCGTGTTGCTCGCGCCCTCGCTCTTCCTCGTGTTTCGCATAGGCGTCTTCGAGTGGCGGCGCGAGGTGGATGCTCCGAGCCGGGTCGAGGGTGCCTGGGCGCTGCTGGCGCTAGCGGGAGGCTCGCTGCTTCCGCTCGCGGCCTGCGCTGCCTACTTCCAACAGCAGGGTCTGCTGAATGCCCTGTTATTCAACACCGTCTCTGGACTGCCGGCCCTGATGGACTGGTGGGTTCCGTTCCCCATGGCCGACGCCTCGTTTGTGCTCTGGACGGGTGTCGCTTTGGGCGCCTTTGGTGTGACCTGGGCTTCGCGTCGAGCGGCGGCGGGCCGCTTTCCACCTTGGGCGTCAAGGGCGGCGGCAGGCCTCTGCGCGCTCTCGGCCGCGGGTCTCGGCTTCGGAGTGTGGCGCTTCGAGGACCACGGGAACTGGTGGTTCTGGTACAGCGAGGATCTGCTCTTCCTCATGCCGCTCGCCGTTGTATGGATCGGCCTCTGGCAACTCTTCCGTCCGGGATGCGGCCTGCGGGCGGCGGCTCCCCGCCAGGCAGAGGATCGCGCCTTCGGGCTCTTGGGCTGCTTTGCGACCATCAGCCTACTGTTCCTTTACCCGGCCGCCGACCACTGGCATCTCCTGCACGCGCTTCCCGCCTTCCTCCCCCTGCTGGCCCGCCACCTTTGGCGCTTCCGCGAAGGCGAGACGGTGCCGTCGGCCGCGTCGCCCACTCCGAGTCGCTCGGCGACGTGGGTGGTGACGGGCCTGGTGGCGCTGGTGTTGCTGCCCGCGGCGCGCGACCTGTGGCTGGCGCGCCAGGAGCGAGCCTCAGATACGCACGTTTTCGCTCGAGCCACCGGCATTCGGGGGGGCGGCGAGGAGGTGCCTGCGGCGGCACGGCTGTTGCTCCGACTCGAGTCGCCGAGCCTGCGCGATCGACAGGTGTTCGCACTTTCCGGCCGGCAGATGCTCTACTTCCTGAGCGGGCGGGTGTCGCCCCTCGAGGAGTTCGAGATCGGTATCTACCTACTGCGCACCGGCTCCTTGTCGGATGAGGGCGTGGCGCGTCTTCTCGACGAGGACCGCATGATCGAAGCGTTGCAACTGACACGCCCGCTGTTAGTGGATGACTTCTACGATGACGCCAGCAAGCGAATTCTGGATCGTCTTCCGAAAGTCGCCAGCTACTTGCGCGAGCGCTACACCCGGGTCGCGCGCATCGGGGGCTTCACGATCTTCGATTTGCAGAATTCGACCAATCGCAGCGGAGATTCGGAAGCGGGTGCCGCAGCGCGGCGAGTCGGTGCGCCAGTCGGCCAACGCGATACAGCTGAATAGAGCGCGGCAGTAAGTTTGCTCAACGTGTCTAGCGACGAAAGGACGCACCCGTCACAGTTTCTGGAAATAGAAACATCCCAACAGCAGGTAGTAGTACGTCGTCGGAAGTCCGGGAAACGGCGCATCGCCGATAGGAGTGCGCCGGTACCCTTTGCCTAGGCATCACGCTTGCCCTGATCAGGGTAAAGTTGCTCGGTTCGATGCGCAGTTGTCAGAGCTGTATTGACCGGTGCCGCTGCAAGCACCGACTAAGACTCCTCCTCGCTCTGCACGCCACGCTTTGCCGCGACGGGCCTCTCCTGCTCGTCGACTGCCCCCCCCCAATGCGAAAGAGTCCCCCATGCACTCGCACGGTGGCGGGGGTTCTCTTCATCATTCGGCCATTTTCGTCAGCCACGGTCCGATCCTCGATGCTTGCACGAAACCGCACGGACTCGTTTCCTGCCATTTTTCCGATTCGATAGATTCTCAGCGTGCGTCGACGTACATCGAACATTGCAAGGGAAGAGGAGTTACTAGAATCGCAGGGATTCGATACACATCAGCTACGGGTTCTGGATGCGTTCGCCCTCGCCGGAAGCAAGGCTCGGCCGAGCTGGCGAGGTACATCCCGTCGGGACCCGGCTGGAGCGAGGCTATGCGTTTTTTGTTCGATGAATACTCGATCGACGCGAGCAGCTGCGCACTCTTCCGAGGGAACCACGAGATCAAGATCGAACGTAACGTCGCGCGATTGCTTATCTATCTACTTCGAAATCGGGACCGCGTCGTGCCAAAGAAGGAATTGATCGAGTTTCTGTGGGACGGCACGTCGATCAGTGAATCCTCTCTACCGCGATGCATGAGTCTGCTTCGATCGGCTCTGGGACGGCGAGAGCAGAATGGACCGGACATCATCGAAACGATCTACGGGCAAGGTTACCGGTTTGTTTCGCCTATTCAGATCATCCATCCTCCTTTGCAACACGACGTGCTCTCGGGAGAAATCCGGGTCAAGCGTTCTGAGCGAATTGAGGCTCTCAAGAATGAACTCGCGGGTGTTCAAGAATCTCGTCGGCGCGAAATCGAACGTCTATTGGATTTGGCTGAGCTCGAGACGCGAAACGGATTGATCAAAAGCGCCCGCAGCGCCCCGAGGCGAGGCAATATCGCCTCGGCTGGACCCTGATTGTCATATCGCTACTTACCAGCGGTGCTGATGTAGACGCGATGTAGAAATGCCGGGTTTCTCACCATTAGAAATGTCGGTTTCCAGGCCCCACTGTGTCGGGCTTGG
>CAZMFM010000164.1:0-7779 GCA_964565565.1 uncultured Spirochaetaceae bacterium
GCCATATCCGTGACTAAGCATGCTTCGTGCCAGACCCATTCTTTCAGCCACCTTTGAGTGCCGAGGGCAGGGCGCGGTCCGCGGGGCGGCGCGCCCTGTCGTCCGCTCATCCGCACGTCGCAATGGCCGCGCGGAGATACGCGATCGCCGGATCGCGAACCCATTCGAGTGATTTATATCGTTGCATCGCCGGGTTCATGGTTTCGATCGCTTCGATCAGTGTTCGACTCGCCTCCGCGTCTTCCGCGTCTTCCGAGACCTCGCGAAGCCGCGTTCGGTGGATGCGAATTCCGAAAAGGATCGCATCCGACCTCGGAAGTCGCTGGAGCGTCTGGTGTTCGACACGAAGCCAGATCTCTTCTCCGGCCGTGCTCGGAGCGATCGAGGAATTCTGTCCGCTTCGCATCTTCCCCGTCGGCTGATAGAGCGCCGGGTCATCGAGCAGCGACCAGTTTCCGCGTGCGAAGACGTCTCCCGGTTTAATGCCGTCGAAGAATCGATTCGATGTCCCGTCGAGCTTTTCGCCGTAGCCGGGGACGCGTCCATGGATCTTGGTCATGGAATGTCCGAGCTTGGGGCGAAGTTCCCAGCGCGTAGGGAAGCAAACGGCCGCCGCGGTCAATCGCCAACCTTCGGGGCTGGCTTCCATAACCACTAGATCTTCTTGTACGCAACGAGCCGGCTACCTCGATCGGTACCCGCGTTGGATCGCGAAGATTAAATTCCTCCCCGGTTTCCAGAATCCGAAGGATCCCGGCCTCCCGCTGGTAGCCATTGGGGTGATCGGCGAGCAATGTGTCGACCACACATTCGAGCACTTCGATCTGGGCTTCGCGTGAATCGGGGAGTTCGACCAGAACATCCGAAGGGTGCTCTCTGAAGAGCCGGTCCTTTTCGGCGAGATCCGCGGGGAGATCCTCATCGAGATCGAGCCACGACTCGCCGGCTCCCAGTTGCCGAAGGCCGAGAGAGAGCCGATGGGGAGAAAGGACGGCGTCCCACACCGGCCTTCGAGGACGCAGATGAGTCGATGACGACATGGCCTGTCTCCGTGCTCAAAGGTCCTTGCAGATTCCGCCTTCGATCGTGTCGTATTCCTGCTGCGTGAGGTTTCCGCTGAAGCGCAGGAAGTCGGAATAGATCTCGCAACGTTCGCTGGCGGCCTCGAAGCGCTCATCGGTTAACATCTGTGCAAGGACTCTTGTGCGTGTCAGGGTCTCGCCCGACAAGCGAAGACCGCCGTCCGCCTCGGTGTCGAAGACGAGGAACTGGCCGGAGCCCGGACCCCAGCTCTTCCATTCAGGAAGCTCGCCCGAGCGGCCTCGGCTGGGATCGCCCGTATACGCGAAATGTCCCCAATAGGACATCATCTGATCGGAGAGGATACGCGCGGCGGGCAGACTCGACTCGGGAAAGATGTTGTCCGTAACGGGGCCGAAGGAAAGCCAACCAAAGACGAAAGGAATCTCGAAGGCGTGGGCCGCACCTAACAGGCGGGTCAGGTCGAACCATAGAATGCGACCCTCTTCATCCCAATCGAAGCGGTAGGCGAAGGCGGGCGCGCGTCCCGCGGAGGTGATCGCACTCGCCGCTGCATCGACGCCCCGGGCCTTCCACATCTTGGTGCTGTATTCGGAGCCCAGATCGTACATCCGCTCGTTCTTGAACCAGAGCGGCATGACGCTGCTCAATCGAGCGACATAGGGTGAGCCAAAAGCCTGGAACAATTTGTTTTCGTCGCGATTGGTCCCGAAAATGGCGGGCACGGCGTTGTATTCGCCGCGTGCGAAAGCCTCACGCGGATCGATGCGGGGGAGGACGACGCCGTCGCGAAAGAGCTTCGGGGTGTTGTACATGCCGGCGAGCGCCCCGTCGTAGAGCGATAGGAGTTCGGTCGGTGTCTTGCTTCGCAAGTAGCTGGCGATCTGGTCGGGCGTCAGGGTCGCCGCGTGGGCCATTGCGGCATCGCGGTCAGGCGCTGTGTTGTCGGCGACGAGCAAGGCGAAGAGGACTTCGCTCGCGCTGCGCGCATGGCCCGCCGGCATGTCATCGATCGGGTTTTGCGCCTCGCTCATTTCGAGGGTGGTGCCGCTGCCGCTTTGCACGATGGCGCGCTGGAAGAGGCCGGCCGCGCGAGGGGACACGAGCAATGCGAAGGTATCCGAACCACCCGCTGATTCCCCAAAGACCGTCACCCGATCGGGATCGCCCCCGAACGCTGAAATGTGTTGTTGGACCCATTTCAAGGCGGCGATCGTATCGAGGGTGCCAAAATTTCCTGAGCGATCATCGTCCGTCGCGTCGTGGCCTGCGAGTGCGTCGTGCGAGAACCAGCCCAGGACGCCCAGGCGATAGTGAATCGTTACGACGACGACTTCCTGCTCTGTCGCGAGTCGGCTCGCATCGTAGAGCAGGGCGTCGCCCACCGTATTGCCGCCCCCGTGAATCCAGACCATGACGGGAAGACGCGCGTCGCCGGTCGGGACAGCTTCCGGCGCCGTCGGCGGCGCGAAGACGTTCAGCGTGAGGCAATCTTCTTCGCCGCGGGTGTCGTTGTCTTCGAGGCCCTCGGCGCGACCGCCGGGGCCGGCGAATTGGATGCAGACGGCGCCGAACTCCAACGCTTCGAGCGTGCCCGCCCAGGCCTTTGGCGGGCGTGGCGCGCGCCAGCGCAGTGGACCGACCGGAGGCTCAGCAAAGGGAATGCCTCGCCAGACATGAGCGCCCTCCTCACTCTTCGAGCCAACGAGTTTGCCGAGCGAGGTTTCGCGCGCAGATTCGGCGTCGATGACGATCGGGGCTGGTTCTTCCTCGCTCCGGCAGGCCGAAAGAGCGCATAGCGGAAGGAGTAGCCCGAGGCTGCCGAGCAGACGCGAGATATTTGGCCAGCGTATGGCGCGCGTTTCGTACCGGAGCCTGTTGTGCGAACGCATGAACTGGGCTGCCTCCCACGACGAACGATCTGTTTCGCAATTCCGCAAGGCGACTGCGGTCCTAGCCTAGCGGGCGTCGTCGGGCGCGCATGTCGTCCTGGATAAAGCGACGGTTTTTGGACCCAGGCTAGTTTTCGTGGCATGTATTGATCGGGTGTTGCGAATGATTGCCACAATCGCGCCGCCGGGACCACTTCAATGAAACTGGAGGTGGTCGAGTTGAGGGCAGGGCGCGAGAAGAATCTGGATGGGTATGGGCGCGGGTATGGGCATCGTTGCCGGCGTTGGATTGTCATGATCGGTCTAGTGGCGCCTCTCTGGGCCGCGGCGTTTCCGGGCGCGGCCGGGGCGATTTCAACGGTGTCGATGTACGGCTCTGCCATCGAGACGATTTGTGATGGCGACTGCAAGAATCGACTCGACCTTGAAACGCGTCGAAAAGCTGCGGGATTCGATCGGCCCTTCGAGCTGGGGCTGAAGCTCCTGGAAGACGATTTCGATCTCACGATCGAGTCAGCCGGAAATATCTTTGTCTATGGATCACTGAATCAGGTTGGTTCGATCACCCTCGAAGCGAAGGATTCTGTCAATCTTTTTGGTGAGGCGTATATTTTCGAGGGTCGCTACGCGGTCCCGCCCCTGTTGATCAATCCGCCCAGGATCGAGCCTCCGAGTATCTGCTTGTGCATCGTTGGCGGCGCGGGGATTAGTCTCACTGTGCCAGGGCAGCTCGACCTGGGCGCCACTCTGACGGCGGGTGCCCGGATCGACTTGCGTGCTGGGCAAGCGGGCCTCGCTTCAGTGGTCGGATTGGACGCGCCGCTGGCCCCGTCGTCTGGTATCGCGATCTCGCGGAAGGGCGACATCTATCTCGACCTGTCGATGGCGGGAAGCGGTCGATTGGCTTTGACGGCGGGTAAGTCGATTTTCAGCGTGGAGTCGGACTTGCTTCCTGTTCCGGAGCCGGGGACCGGACTGCTGCTCGGGCTCGGTTTGATCAGTCTGGCGATTCGCCGGGCGCGACCCTCGACCTCTGCGGCGGCCACCGCCGCGCTCTGAGGATTCGCCGATCAAGCTCTTGACTTGAAGCGCACTTCAAGCGCTAGGTTCCCTTCACTGATCTCGTGAAGGAGTAGACCGATGGCGGCCGAGGACGACCCGATCCGCAAAATCTGTAATCTGCCCGATGAGGAACTGAAGGTTCGCCGAGCGCGTGTGAGCCGGGAGTTGTTCGCGTTCGTTCGCAAACGAGAAGAGCGGCCGAGCGGACTGGTCCTGCACTTTGATGAGTCGTCGGAAATGCGTGAACGACTCGATTCCTTCGTAGCCGCCGAGCGGATCTGCTGCTCGAGCATTGGCTGGTCCGTGGGCGAGGGGGCGGGATTGCTGCGGCTGGAAATCAGTGGAATCGATCCGAAGTCTGTGGCTTTTGCTTCGGTCGGCGCCTCAGTCGGCTCGACTAGCGTCGAGGCGGCGGAGCGGTAAATCGAGGTGCGGCGTCGATCGCCCGCCTCGACCGTGCTCGGCTCAAGGTGCGCGGCTCGCCCGGGTGCAATCCTCAAAGGTCGGGCATTCACAACCCATCATCAATTCGAGGGCCGTTCGCATGCGGCGGGCTTCGACGATGCGCTGTTCGACCTCCACCAGTTTCTTTTCAGCCAAGGCGCGCCAGCGCGGACCCGGCGCGGTTCGTTTCGACACACCACGCAGCAGCTGTCGGGTCTCCGAGATCGTGAACCCAGCGCATTTGGCCAACTCGATCAGCGATAGGCGATCGAATATTTCGCGATCGTAAACTCGAGTCTGCCCGCGGCGATCGGCTTTCGGGATCAGTCCTTCTCGTTCGTAGTAGCGGATCGCGGAGGCCGCGATGCCCGTGCGCGTTGCCACTTCGCCGATTCGATATTCCATGCGATTCTCCTCTGCTTGAAGTGTAGTTCAAGTGGAGGCGACTTTCTCGGACCTTTCGTTTTCTGCGTCGATCTCAGAATCGATCTTGGGATCGGTGGCGGTGGCATCGCTCTCCGGGTCAATCTCGAAGGTCTGCATGTCGACGAGCCTGCGGTACTGGCCTTGCGGTGAGCGCATCAATTCGAGATGGGTGCCTTCCTCGATGATCCGTCCTGCGTCGAAGACCAGAATCCGGTCGACCTTTCGGATCGTCGAGAGGCGGTGGGCGATGATGATCGCGGTCCGGCCTTCGAGCAGGGTCGTGAGCGCCTCCTGGATCAGGTGTTCCGTGAGCGAGTCGAGGCTCGAGGTCGCTTCGTCGAGCACCAGGATCGGCTTGTCGGCCAGAATCGCGCGGGCGATGGCGACGCGTTGACGTTCGCCGCCGGAGAGTTTGATGCCACGTTCGCCAACCAGGGTCTGGTAGCCCTGATCGAGCTTGGCGATGAACTCGTGGGCATGCGCGCGCCGAGCAGCCTTGGCGATCTCGTCGAGCGACGCGTTGGGGCGACCGTAGGCGATGTTCTCGGCCAGCGTGCGATGGAAGAGGATCGGTTCCTGGGGCACGATCGAAATCATCGATCGCAGCGACTCCTGCGTCACCTTGGAGACATCCTGGTCGTCGATCAGGATTCGGCCTGCATCGAGGTCGTAGAGGCGTTGGAGGAGTTTTGCGAAAGTGCTCTTACCGGAACCCGATTCACCAACGAGGGCCAGTTTTTCACCGGGTCGGATGTCGACCGAGAGATCTTCGAAAAGGCGTGAGGGCTGATTCTGATAGCCGAAGCGGACCTGCTCGAATTGGATCCGGCCGGGGCCCGGGCGAAAGTCTGGCGCGTTAGGCCGATTGGCGACCTGGCGTTTCGTTTTGGCGATGGCGACGAGATCGTCAAGCTCGTTGATGCCACGCTGAACCGTGCGCACCTGCCAGCCGATATTTCGCAAATAGCTATGCATGACGAGATAGGTAGCGATGATGTAGACGGCGTTCTCGATCCGGTCGGCTCCGTCGCCGGTTCGGAATACCACCAGCCAGAGCAGCCCGCCCAGTAACGCAAGCAGGAGGAGCGATTGGACGGCACCGGCGTCCATCGAACGAAGCCAGGCGCGCCGCGAGCGCGTTCGCCAAATCTGGCTCGCCTCAAGGAAACGACCGTCCTCGCGTTCTTCCGCACCGAAAGATTTCACCACCGTGTTGCAGGTGATCGCGTCGGCCAGCGCGCCCCCGACGTCGGAATCCGCATCATTCGAGAGGATGTTCGCCGGTGCCACGTAGACGAGGGAAATGAGCACGCTGATCGCGACGAAGGCCGACACGGATAATCCGAAATAGAGACCCAGGATCGGGTCCCTTGACGCCATCGCGATCGTGAATCCCACGAGTAGGCCAAGCGCCGGGCCGAGGTCGATCACGAGTGCATCCGCGAGGGAGTCGTAGGCCCACATGCCGCGTGTGACCTTGCGTTGTGTCGAGCCGGCGAAGTTATTCGAGTGCCAGTCGAGGCTGAAGCGTTGGACCTGATGAAAGCCGTCCGCGATCAATTCCTGCATGACCTGGGAGGCCATGTACATCCAATTGCGCAAATAGAGTTGTTTGACCAGGAACGTCGCAGCGAAGACGCCGAGTAGTCCGGCGGCGGCTTGTCCCGCGGCCTGACCGGAAGTCGTTCCCTGGGCGCCGGAAAGATGCTGTTCGGTGGCGACGACCAGATCGGCCGAGAAGCGGGGGATCTGCACTTCGAGCAGAATCCCGACCGTTGTTCCGACCAACATGCCCGCCAATCGAAACGGAACACGACGCCAATATCCCAGCACGAAGCCGAGGACTTCGAGCACGGACGTGCGCCGCGATTCAGTGGCGGACTCAGAACTACTCATCTCGACCCTCCTGCGGCCAGCGGCGAAAGCCCCCTTCGCTGTTGATGATCTGACCGGTGATCCAGCGAGCCTCGTTGCTGACGAGCCAAGCGACCAATCGGGCAACGTCTTCCGGCATTCCCCAACGGCCGTCTGGAAAGCGGCCCGCGATTTCGCGGTGGAAGTCGCCATGGGCGTAGCCGGTGTCGACGGGCCCGGGGTTGATGCAGTTGACCGTGATGCCGCGATCCGCGAGCGCGTCCGCGAGTGAAGCCGTCATCTGGTGGATCGCGCCTTTGCTGACGGCATAGGCGATTTCCTTCCACATCGGTCCGAGGTGTTGGCCGCTCGTGAAGAGCACCAGTCTGCCGCCGGGATCCACGGGGCGAACGCGAGCCAGGGCCTTCGCAAGGAGAATCGATGCGCGTGCGTTAGCGGCCCAGCAACGATCGAGTTCCTCGACGCTGATCTCGAAGAGGCTTTGATGTGCGCTTCGCGCGTGGTTCGCGATGACGATGTCGACAGGACCGAAGTGTGCGACGGCTGCATCGAGCAGATCGTCCGGCCCACCGGGGTCTTCGAGATCGAAGGTCTCGTAGACGAGCTGGCCCGTTTCGAAATCATCCTTTGTGAAGAGGGCGGATTGTCCATCCTGGTCGCTACCCCAGGGCATTTCGGCATCGTGGGCCGGCCAGCCGGTCGCGAGCACGCGTGCACCGTCGTCGAGAAGGCGACGGGCGACCGCAGCGCCAATGCCCGCAGCGCGCGAAACGCCGGTCACAACGGCCACGCAGTGAGAGAGGGGCTGGGTTCGTGATTCGAGCGGTCGGGAAGTGGAGGACGAAATCGATAACGATCGGGTCATGGAGAAACCTCGCAGCGTCGCCAAGCCGAATCGATCGGGATCGGCTGCGAGGCCGCCCGCTCGGCGAGACGTCGAAGAATAGAGAATGGGCTCTAGTCCGGGCTGAGGGTCTCAATCACACATGGCGGGATGCTAGCGGGTCTATCCAGCAATCTCGAATCCGGTCGCGGATGG
>CAZMFM010000165.1:0-7552 GCA_964565565.1 uncultured Spirochaetaceae bacterium
CGAATGTGACGTGGCGGATCTCGTCGCGCTCGGACTGGCCTTCGACGGGACAGTTTCTGGGGTCCAGAGCGTCTGCGGTGCAGCCGCTGGCGAGAGCCTCTTTAATCCCTAGGCATCGCGCACGGGCCGTTTACAAGCGGAGGGTCCCCCTGGCGCCGACGGATTAGGCGGCGCCTGGTATTTTCCAGCCCAGGATGGCAGCCAACCCGTCGGCCCCGGCGGCAAGCCGTCAGGGTCCGCGATTATTAGGTGACTGCGTCGACTCCGCGAATCGGTCACGTCGCAGGGCGACGCCCTAAGTGGATCCGCTACGAGGCCTTCTTCCGCAAGCGGCGCGAGCCCACCGATCAAGTCGGCCTCGGGCGTGCTGATTTCGACGACACCGTCGATCCCGACATTCGAGGTGGCCGTAATGCTGCTGACCATCCCGGGTGTGCCGGGGACCGAGCCGGCGCGAACGAGCAGCTGCGCGTCGATGTCGACGTTGCCACCCGGCCCCTCGTCGGCATCCGCATCGATCTGCGCATTCTCTAGAGCAAGAACTCGCGTGCCCAGGGCAATGTTGCCGCCGGATCTTGAACCGGTCTCAACGCGGGTCGTAATCTCGCTGCCCGACTGAAGGACAACCCAGTCAGTTGTCTCGATCGAGATGTCCCCCCCCTGTGATGCGGCGGCGCTCGTGCGGATCGCGGCGCCGTCCGAAAGCGTTAGGCGCCTCGCGCCCGAGATCCGAATCGTTCCGGCGTCGCCGGGCCCGCTCGAGGTGGCCCGGATCTCACCGCCCGAGCGGAGATCAATCGACCTGGCGCCGCGAATTTCGATCTCGCCGCCGCGACCGGCGCTGCCTGCGGGCGAGATCGTGGTGGCACGCAGACCCGCTTCGCCGTTCGCGAGCGGATCCCGGCCGGCAATCAATACTCGCTCGGCGTTGACCACGAGGCGACCCGCGTCGGCATCCCCGATCGTGCCGACGGTGAGAAATCCGCCG
The DNA here is from genome assembly GCA_964565565.1 of uncultured Spirochaetaceae bacterium. GTDB lineage: Bacteria > Myxococcota_A > UBA9160 > UBA9160 > UBA4427 > UBA4427. The sequence continues at coordinate 989 of CAZMFM010000165.1, forward strand.
TCGATCAACTCGACGTTCGCAGCGTTCACCGTCATGTTGCCCGAAAGCCCATCGCGCGTGGCGACGCCGATCGAAGATGCGCCCAGCGCACCTCCGCGCACGAGGAGCCGGTCGACGCCCTCGAGCGTCACGGCGCCAGCCGCGCCAGACCCGAGGCTCCGTGCCGTAATCTCTGCCCCGTTTTCGAGCTGGATAGTAGGCGCCTCGAGACGAATCGAGCCGGCATCCCCCAAGCCCACGGGCGCACCCGGGACGGTCCCCGAACTCGCCAGAATCGCGGTTGGGCGCCCGGGGCGGCGGCCTTCCAGATAGATCCGTGTGTCCGCGATGATCTCGATCATTCCTGCGTTGCCGTCGCCGGTCGTGGCCGTTCCGAGTTGGGCGGCATCAATAAGACTGACGACATCGGCACGCACCCTCACCGCACCCCCGAAACCGGGACCTGAAGTGCCCGAAAGAATTCCCGTATTCAGGCCATCCATCGAGAGAAGGTCACTGTCTAGATCGATCGAGCCCGCAGGGCCGGTCGAGGAAGATTCAGTCAGCAGCAAGGCTCCGCCTGTGAGCCTAACCTGCTCGGCGCGCGTTCCCGCTTCGAGTCCTTCGATGCGCAGCGAGCCTCCCAGGCCCGACGCGGTCGTCTCGGCCTCGACGAAGGCTCCGCCCGAAAGTGAAATCGAGTCCGCCCCGATCAAAATGTTCGCGCCACTGCCGGTGCCATAATTCGAAGTGAGGGCGAGCGCTCCACCGATCATTTCGACAGATCCCCCCCGCACATCGATCCCCGCTGTCGCGGGCGCGTCGAAAGCCCCGAAATTTTCCGCCCGAAGCCTTGCCCGATCGACGACCACTCGCCCGCCCCGAATAACAAGTGTGCCTGGCGCCTGACTCCCCGCGACATCGCTGCCCACATCGAGCGAAAACTGCAGGGAGTCCCCGCTAAGAGACACCTCCGCTCCCGGCGCGTCTCGAAAGATGGCCGGATCGATTTGGCCGACATCGATCGGCACGACCTGGTTGCCAGGCACCGCAGCAATCTCGATCCGCCCGCCCCGTGCACGCAAGAATCGTGAACCCGCAGAACTTGTCACCTCAACGGATCCACCTACGAGGCGCAGGACATGTGGTGTCTCGCCCGGGAGTGTCGCGGGCACTTCGAGCCGACCAACATCAACGGTCACCGCTGCAGGCGCGTCGAAGAAACCGAAGGCGGAAGGAAGTGCCGAGGACAGCTGGACGGGATCGGAGCTTCGCGTCGGCACAATGGCTTGGCCTCCTTGAGGGTCGTCCCAGCGGAGTTCGTCTGCGCTCGTCGCCGTGAAGGATCCAGCGAGATCGAGTTGCGCATCCGCACCAAAGATCACGCCGGACGGGTTCAAGATCATCAGATGCACACCCGCCAGAGGGGATCGCAATACGCCGTCGATCCGTGAGGGATCGGCCGAGTTGATCCGAGCGAGTATTAGCTGCGTCGCCGCACCCGACAGGGGATCATTCGCGAGCGGGTCGAAAGACGCGATTTCCCCACTTGCGACGTCCAGACTCGATAGCCCGACGAAGAAATTGCCGCCTGCCCGATCGCCGTAATCCTCAGTGACGAGAAAGTCGACCGTTGCGCCTCCCGAGTCGACGCCACCCGTGACGCCGCCTGCGCCGAGGGATCCTGTACTTCCGTCGGTGGTGACCTGTGCGTGGACGACTGCGCCGGAGGCGATCGCAATCCACACGCCTAGTAGCCGGGTGAGCGGCATCGCCGCGCGGCATAGCGGCCGCGAGGCTCCTCCTTGGGTAGAGCCTGAATGATCGCTCACCAGGGAACGGTTTCGTTGCATCCGGCGGTCTCCATCTCAGATCCAGTTATTGATCAGTAAAAAAGGCGACCAGTAGGCCGGGTGCCCGAGCACGTCATCTTCGATCAGAGCACGCTGCGCGGCGCGAAGCGCCTCCGCTCTCGATGTGCCTTCCTCAAGCAGCTGAGTGTAGAAGCGATCGATCAACAATGCGGTCGCCGCGTCATCGACGGTCCAGAGCGTCCCGACCACGCTGCGCGCCCCCGAGCGCACCGCCACCCCCGAAAGCCCGAGGGACGCTCGATCGCCGCCCGCCGCCGTCTCACAGGCCGACAACACCAGTAGTTCGAGCGGCTGCTCGCGACCTTCGAATCCGCCGATCAGCTCCTCGAAATGGTCCATCGGCAGGCGACGATCATGCGTAAGCAAGTAGCTCTCGTCGCTGCGTTGCCTGAATTCGGCATGAGTCGCGATATGGAGCACGCTCCAAGGCGCCGACTGTATGGCGCTGCGCCAGCCTTCGTAGGTGAACTTTTCGTTGAGGAGAACCCGCGCGCCGAGTCGGCTTCGAACACGATCCAGCTCACCGACCACGTGAGGCAGCGACGCAAAACCGAGCCGTGCTTCGCTGATCCCAGCGGCGAGGACACGCGCATTCGCGAGGTCGATTGGATGAGGATCGAGCAAAGAGAGCCCCGGCGCCACCGCGGTCGCGACGCGTTCGATCAGAAATCCCTTGCCGTCGTGAAGCGCGGCCGGCGGGATACTCCGAAGCGCGCCATCGGGAATAAAGACCACCGTACGAATCGACGGGTCGTCAAGTAGCGCAGACCAGGGCCGAACGAGCCAGTCGTAAAGCTGTGCAGCGGGCCGCAGATAACTCCTTCGTGGGGCGTCTTCCAGCTGGCGGCGGAAAGTCCGCGCCGTTCGTTCGAGCGTCTGCCGATCGACAGGCACTGGAAAACGTTGCAAGCGCCCGGCATGGGTAACGAGCAGTTCGAGACGGCCATCCAGCGCAATCGGATAGACGACCACCGCGTCGTCTCCAGCGACGTCGTCAATTGAGCGCGCCGAAGAAAGCGCGCGGTCGATGCATTCATCGCCGAGATAGTCTCTCAGTTCGTCAGCCTTCATCCGCTCGACCACGTCCCGCGCTCGCCTAAGCCGTAGGACCTCTTCACCCGAGGAGTCAGCGGCCGCGGCTTTGCGCAATAGAACGTCCACGAGCTCGTAATACACCGCGCCCCGGCCCTCTCTAAAGGGCCGGCCATCGCGTTCGAAGCTCATGGCCAAACGACCGCGAACAGTCTCCAAGGTTTCGAGGGAGCGCTCGAAGGCCCCGAGTGCCCCATCAAGGTCGCCGGTCGCAACGAAGAGACGACCGATCTCCTGCTCGGCGCGATGGAGAGTTTCCTTTGCGCCGATCTGTTGAGCGATCAGGGCCGAGCGGTTCGCATGTTGACGGGCCTCGTCAATACGAGCCTCGGCGCGGTAGAGACCCGCGAGCCCCAGCTGTGCGTTCGCCTCCTCATTAAGCATGTTGGCCGTCGGCTCCAATGCTGCTGCGCGCAAGGCAACGATGGCCGAGCGATAGAGCGCGAACGCGCGCAGCCTAATCTCGGCACTCTGGCGCCCTCGGCCTGCGCGACGCAGCAGCTCCGCCCATTCGGCGAGCGTCCCCGCGAGGTGAAGCCGGTCCTGTCGGCGAGCTGAATCGCCCGAGCCGTCTTCGGGCTCCGAAAGGATGGCGAGCGCCTCGGCGGTGAATGCCGTTAGGCGATCGGAGGTGGGGGCAGAATTGGGGGCAGAGTTGGGGGCCGACGAAGGCGCGGGCGCGAAGGAAGTGGCCTGCTCGAGGAGCAGGCTCGCCCGAGCCGCACTCGTCGCGACTCGCAGCCGGAGGCCCGGGTCGCCGTCCGTGCGAGCGGCCGCCATCGCGCGGTCCAAGTGGGCCTCGGACGCCTCGCGATCCCCGGCCAGCAGCGAGAGCTGCGCGCGGCCACGTCGAGCGTGGGCCACCACATCGAGCGCAGCGAGTTTCTCCCCGAGCGCCTCGGCCTCCGAAAGAGATGCCTCTGCGGCTTTAAAGCGGCCGCGCGCGATGTCGATCTCCCCCAGCGCCAGCGCACCACGACAGATGGCGGCCGCGTCGTCGGTTCGACGCGCAAGTTCGAGCGCGAGTTCGATCTTGTCGGCAGCGGGCTGGTAGGATCCCGAGGCAGCGAGCCGACCCGCCTGCTCAAGCAGCGCGGACGGGCTAGAAATAGCCTGCGTTTCCTGCGCGAACCCGTTCTCTGAAAAAGCGAGAACGACGAGCGTGGCGGCTACGATCAAGCCCGATTTCGAAATCGACCAAAAATATAGGCCTAGCCAACGAGGGCTAGGGGAAGTGAGAGATCGAAGCATGTTGGGCGACTCCACGCTGGGGCGAGCGATCAGAGTAGCCCTCGTGGTGTTCATGTTCGCCCCTGCTTCTGCGGCCATCGCGCAGCAAAGCGATGCTTGGCAGGGTTTTCGATTCCAAGAACGACGGCTGCCGGAGAATCCGCCCCCCGAGAAGGAACCTGCCCTGCAGGTACTTCCTCCCGTCGACCCCTCGCTCGTCATGCCCGGCGACGGCCCGGGCCTTCGATTCGAGCTTCGTCGCGTCCACTTTGTGGGCAACACCGTATTCGACACAGAGACGCTGGGTTCCATTGCAAAGCCCTATCTCGGGCGTTCCGTATCGACCGCCGACCTGCTCGCGCTCCGCTACGAAATCACCCGGCGCTATGTCGAGGCGGGCTACATCAGCTCCGGCGCACGAATCCCCGACCAGGTTCCGATCGACGGCCAAGTGACGATCGAGATTGTCGAGTCCCGACTGAGCGAGATTGAAATCGAGACGCCCGATCGATTGCGCAGCAGCCTCATCAAACGTCGCCTCGAGCTTGAAATCAACCGCCCTCTGCGAATCGACCGCATCGAACGGCGGCTCAGAATCGTGCAGTCGGCGCTCCGCCTTAGGCGGCTCGATGCGCGTATCGAGCCTGGTGCGCAACCGGGTCAGGATCGAATCGTACTTTCAGTCGAGGAACGAAACCCTTATTCGGCCTGGGGCGAAGCGGGCACGCTCGTGTCTCCGTCGATCGGCGGCTACGCGGGGCGCATTGGTGCTGATATCGAGTCTCCCTTGGGCTTGGGCGACCGAGTGCGTATGCGGGTTTCGGTCGCGGAAGGACTCGTCGATTTCGAAGGCCAATTTGAGGTTCCGATCACGCGCTGGGACACGGTGGCTGCGATCAGTGGGCGCTACGGGGAATCGCGCGTTGTCGCGGCGTCACTGAGCGACCTCGATATCCAAACCAGATTCATTTCGCTCGGCCTCGAAATCCGGCAGCCCATCTGGCGCGAGCGCAATCAACGCGTGGAAGTGGGTATGATGGGCGAGTGGCGCGATGCGCGCGCGGAAATCGGGGGCCGTTCGCTGTCTCTGACTGAGGGCGCGCGGGACGGAGATTTTCGCGTCGCTGCGCTGCGCTTTTTTGCGCTCGGCGTTCTCGAAACTCCGCGGCAGGTCATCTCCGCGCGTTCGACCTGGAGTGTCGGAATCGATGCATTGGGAGCGACGATCAACCCCGGCAACATCGAAGATGGACGCTACTTTGCTTGGCTCGGGCAGATTCAGGTCCTTCGTAGCCTCGAGCGACTACCGCTCGACATCCTGGTTCGCGCCAACGTTCAGCTCGCGACCGACCGACTTCTCCCCATCGAGCGCTATGCGATCGGAGGCCGGGACACCGTCCGCGGCTATCGTGAAAACCTCTTCGTACGGGACAACGGCGCAAACGGATCGATCGAAATCCGCTGGCCGATCCTCCGGGATCTGGATGGACGGCGTGTCATCGAACTCGCTGCCTTCTTCGATGGCGGCGTCTCCTGGGAAACCAAACGGGAGGACAATCGATCCGACCGGCTCGCAGCGCTCGGAATTGCCCTTCGCTATGCGCCCAACGAATGGACCGCGATCGAGCTCTCCTACGGACGGCGTATCCTTGACTTGCCCTCGGTACTGGACCGCGATCTGCAGGATACGGGAGCGTATTTCCGGTTCGAGCTGCGAACGCCCTGAGCAAGGCGCCGGCAGGGCCCGGGCAGAAGATTCAGTGAAAGTCCCCCTACGAATCCCTACCTTGCCCAGATGAAGCCGGCGGACCACGAATGGCTCGAAATCCTCGAACGAGTCCACGCGGGCGATCGGCTCGCATTTCTCGAGTTGAGTCGACTGATCACGTACCTACTCGCCGGTATGCGCGCCTACGATTTCCGAGCGGAGTGGGACGACGTCGTTCAGGACGTAACGATGGCGACCACTCGGGCGATGGCTGCGGGTCGCATCCGCGACTCGGCCAAGGCGCTCGCGTATATTCGCGCAGCGACGCGCAATCGACTGACTGACGCGCTTCGGCGAGGCCAGCGTGCGCGTGGCCGCGAAGTGGAGTTCGACGAATCGACCGTCGACGGCGGCCCCAGCGCCGACGAGGCTACCCGGGAGGACCAGATTTCGTTGCGGGATGCGTTGGCGGACCTGCCCGACCGTGAACGCGACGCCGTGACCGCCGTTTACGTCGAGGGACAGACCTATGAGGACGCGGCGAGCGTACTCAAGGTGCCGCTCGGCTCGCTCAAGCGATTCCTGAAACAGGGCTTGGCCACTTTGAGGCGGCGGCTTTTAGTGCCCGAGGAGCAAAAAAGGTGATCCAAATCGAATGTCCCTTTCGTCTTCGCCTCAACG
>CAZMFM010000166.1:0-7550 GCA_964565565.1 uncultured Spirochaetaceae bacterium
GTCTTCGACTTCTCTTCTTGGACATCTTGAACTCCCCAAGGAAGACTAGCTTCCTATGGGATGTCCACTTTTCCGGGCAGGGTCAACCTTCAACTCGCTCGACAACGCCAGCCATCTGGCCACGGACCTCACCTCTGTTCGCGACTCGTGGAACGAGACCGTCTCGGCCCGAACGGATTCCACCGTCTGGCCTCTGCTCGACTACTGCATCGGCCGACCTGCAGTCACAGCTTCCGCTGTCGCAGCCGATCTCGGTGTGTCGGACGTTGCAGCTCAGAACGCCATCGATAGGCTCATCGCGGTTGGGATCCTCCGCCAGAACTCACCGGCAAAGCGAAACCGGATCTGGCTTGTCTCCGATGTTCTGGACGCGGTCGATCAGTTCATGGAACGCGCCCGTCGCAGGTGAGCGTTGTGCCAGGTACACGACCGTATTCGCTGACCCGGTGAGTCGCTTCCAGGTCGAAATTTAGACTTGACCTAAAGTTGACTTAAGTGTTCACGCACCTCTACCCACGTAAAGTCCCGTAAACATCAATGAATTCAATGATCGAATCACCTTGCCAACGTGCGGGTGAACTGAGAACAGCTCTCGTCGACGCAGACAGAGTTCGCCCAGCGGAGCCGGACCTTCGCCAGGAACTCGATATTGGAGGGGCTCGTCTTGTCGTCTTCTTCGAAGTGATTCCCTCGCCCGAATTGGGGTTCGGGCGGTTGGTATTCGGCCGACCGCCTCCCCACGTTCGTACCGGGTTCCCCTCTGCAGTAGCGTGCCGCTTTTCTCACCTCTTGCGGCGAGTTCCCTATGACCTATTCAGCCGGCGATCTCGAAGCCGCGCTTCATCAACATTTCGGTTTCACCACCTTTAATGACGGACAGAAGGAAGTGGTCGAACGTCTACTTGCGGGTCGATCGGCCGCGGCTGTCTTTCCCACCGGCGGTGGAAAATCACTCTGCTACCAGCTGCCCGCACTGATGCTGGACGGCCTCACGCTTGTCGTATCGCCGTTGATTGCGCTCATGAAGGATCAGATCGATGCACTCGCGCAGCGCGGCATCGCTGCCCGAAGACTCGACTCGAGTCTCGATGCCGAGGGACACCGCTCTCTCATGTCCGACCTGTCGGCCGGGCGGGTGCCACTCCTCTATGTGGCTCCCGAGCGATTTAACAATGAGCGTTTCCGCGCCGCCCTCGAAGATCTCGACATTGCCCTGCTTGCGGTCGACGAAGCACACTGCATTTCGGAATGGGGCCACAACTTCCGCCCCGACTATCTGAAGCTCGGCGGGATTGCGCGGACCATCGGGGCGCGTACGGTGCTCGCGCTCACCGCTACGGCGACTGACCGCGTCTTGCTCGACATCCGCAAGGGCTTCGACATCGCGGAAGACGACGCGATCCGCACGCGCTTCTACCGCCCGAACCTCACACTCCGGTTTACGCCGACATCAGCCGCTAGTCGTGACGAGATGCTGATCGATCGTCTCCGGTCGCGGACCTTAGGTCCGACGATCGTGTACGTCACGCTTCAGCGCACGGCCGAACGCATGGCCGAGGTCCTCCGTTCGGCCGGTTTCGACGCGCAGGCCTATCACGCCGGGCTCGAGCCCGATCTCCGCGGCAGGGTCCAGGATGCCTTTCTCGCCTCGGAACGCATGATCGTTGTCGCCACGATCGCGTTCGGCATGGGGATCGACAAAGCCAACATCCGCTACGTCTATCACTACAACCCGCCTAAGAGCCTCGAGCACCTTGCGCAGGAGATCGGGCGTGCGGGACGCGATGGCGAGCCCTCCACTTGCGAATTACAGCTTTGTCATGATGACCTGCCGCTCCTCCAGAACTTCGTGTATGGCGACACGCCGACGCGAGCGGCAATTCAGAGCCTGGTGGCCGCGCTGCTGAACGATTCGAATGCGGACAATAAGGATGAAAACGACAATGACAACGACGACACGATCGCACTCGCGCTCACGTCGTTCGGCAATGCGCACGATGTACGCCCTCTCGTCCTCCGCACGCTGCTCACCTACCTCGAGCTCGATGGCTACCTCGAAGCGATGACACCGGTCTATGATCGATTCCGGTACCGACTCATTGCGAGCGAGGAAGACATCCTCGCCCGCTTGCGGCAGGACGAACATCGGCAGCTCATGAAGGGCCTGTTGGCGGCCAGCAAGAAGGCGCGCATCTGGTTCACCGTGGAGGCCGAGAAGGTCGCCGCCAAGCTGAATGTGCCTCGCGAGCGAATCGTGAAGGCGCTCGATTGGCTCGCCGGCGAAGAGCTCGTCGAGCTCAAGGCCGAGGGCCTCCTGCATCGCTATCGCCGACTGCGCACGGCCGATGTCGATGCACTGACGGACGATCTCTCCAAACGGATGCTGACTCGCGAACAAGCCGAGGTGGACCGATTGGCGGCGGTCATCGATCTCGCAGCATCGAAGAACTGCCAGGTGCGGGCATTGAGCCGGCACTTCTCCGACCCGGAGCCGGCCGGCGCCTGCGGACATTGCGAACACTGCTTGACCGGTCCAATCGCTCTTGAACCAATGGCCGAAGTCGAAATCGCCGAGCCGAATTGGGAGCTCGCGCTGCAGCTGAAGGCCGAACAACCAGATCTTGCCGATCCGCGCATACTCGCCCGCTTTCTGTGTGGCATCCGTTCGCCGCTGTTGACTCGCCTTAAGCTCACGAAGCACGCACTCTTCGGCTGCTTGGAAGTCGTGCCGTTTGGGCAGGTGATGCAAAGAGCTGAAAGCGAGGCTTGAACCTCCTATTTGGTCACGATTTCGCTGCCTTCGCCTCTCGTTTTAGCGCGCGATGGTCCGCGAGGTAGAGGCCCTCAACCTGCCGTCGCGCCCATTCAGTTTTGCGTAGAAAGGTCAAGCTCGACTTCACGCTTGGGTCAACGCTGAAACAGCGAACGTTGATCTCCTCGGCGAGACCTTCCCAACCGCGCCGAAGAACCAGATCCTCAATGATGTCCTTCAGCGTAATGCCGTGAAGCGGATTCTTGGGTTGCTCATTCGCCATCGCGTTCACCGTGACCTCGACGATTGTCTGTTTTTTGACGTCTTCCGCGCTTTTGCGTGATCCTTTGCGCCGTCTATTTTCTGACTGTCCACGAGCGTTGCGCGGAAGCGTTTGCCCTTGACGCGGCCGTCGTTCAGACGCTCTACTGCTAGGCGGCTGACCGGTCGCGCAACTGCGACATACGACAACTTATCTTGAATCTCGATGATCCCAACCTCGGACCCGGATATCCCTCCCGCATCTCCAGTGAGAGCGCCAAGAATGTCGCCGGCACGCACTTTGTCTTTGCGGCCGCCCGAAATCAGTATCGTCTGCATTGAACACGGACGCGCGAGGGAGCGGAGTAGGGCGCCGGCATCCGACTGATGGACAGGGCCTTGTTTGAGTACTTCGATCGCGACGCCGGTGTTTTTTTCGATCTCACCAATACGCTCTCCATCGTTGTGGCCGGAAAGGGAGATCGCCACGCCCGTGCGACCTGCACGGCCTGTACGCCCGATTCGGTGTACGTAAATGTCGGTCTGCCGAGGAAACTCGTAGTTGATGACGAGATCCAGCCCCTCGACGTCAATCCCGCGTCCCGCAACATCGGTCGCCACTAACAGCCGCACGCTCTTATTGCGGAAGCGTGCGAGGATCTGATCGCGATGGAATTGTTCGAGGTCGCCTTCGAGACGCCCGACGCTCAAGCCGGCGCTTTCGAGCTTGTCGGTCAGTTCGATCACCGTTTGTTTGAGATTGCAGAAGATGAGGGCGGAATCGTGCGGAAATTCGTTGAGCAGCCAACATAACGCGTAAAATTTTTCATCGGGACGCGAATCAAGGCGAAGTTGGCGGATTTCGAGGCGGGCTTCTTCCGGCTCATCGATACGGACGTGTACCGGCGTCTGCATATGCGCTTTGCAGAGGACGGCGATCGACTTCGGAATCGTCGCCGAGAACAAAACGGTCTGACGCGAACTAGGGAGTTGGCTAATGATTTTCCCGACATCCGGTCCAAAACCCATGTCGAGCATGCGGTCCGCCTCATCGAGAACGAGAGTGACGATCTCGTTCGTGGCCAGTGATCCCTTCTGCAAATGGTCGAATACTCGTCCCGGCGTCCCGACCACAACATGGGTCCCTCGAGCGAGTGCGTCTCTCTGCGACTTCCCGGGCTGCCCGCCAACGAGTTCCGCCACAGTAAAGCCAGGATGCTTGCGACCGAGGGTACGAAAATCGCGCGTGACCTGAGCCGAAAGCTCACGGGTCGGGCAAAGCACGATTGCCTGCACTTCGCGAAGGGGAAGGCTGACGCGCTGCAAGATCGAGAGTGCAAAAGCAGCCGTCTTTCCGCTGCCGGTTTTGGATTGCCCGATGAGGTCGTTTCCGGCTACGAGCGTCGGAATGCTTGCGGCTTGAATCGGCGTCGCCTGCGTGTAGCCCAACTCGCGGATGACGCTGAGCAGTGCCGGTGAGAGGGGCAGCGAATCGAATTTAGTTTTCACGACAGGGACTATCTCACACTCCCATCGGAACCCAAAGCTCATGTAGTCTGACCGCGTTTACTTTTCTAGGCGAATTTGATCTCGTTGTAGGCAAAGGGCGTCGTGGCCTCGACGGAGGCGAAGTTGTCAGAACACTGAGTTTTGGCCTTGCTGAAAACGGAGCTTGTATTGCCTCTCCACATGACCTTAAGAATTCATGTTTCGAGGCCACTCGCGTCTGAATCTTCGAGTTGACCTAAACTTGTCCTAAGTGTTCGTCGTACACCTCTACGCACGCGTAAACGCGAAAACATCAATATAGTCAACGATTGAATCACCTGGCCAACTCGAGGGGGAGCCGCGAGCGACCAGCGAGTGGCGAGTGGCGAGTAGGATTGGCTGCCCATTCAAGTAATGGGTAGGCGCGACCCGACGCCAGTTCGAATCGGGTCTCGTGTTCCGCTTAAGCCGCCGAACTAGCATAGGAATATGTGGCTCGAGGTTTCTTCGTTTTGGGCCAGGTGGCTCGAGCCACCCAGGAGCCACAGCGACCATTCGTTGGCAGACCTCGCAATCCGCCCCTGTCCCGGCATCAACCCACCGCGTTGGCGCCCTAGGAGAGGCTTCGGCGCCGTGCGACGAACATCAAGGCGAGAAGCGCGGGCGCGAGTGACGTGGGCTCCGGAACGGTGATCAGCCCTTGGGCGCCGTTCGCGCCGAGGTGCTCGAAGTTGACGTCGATCGGGTCTCCGCTCGTGAGCGTACCCGTCAGTCGGCCCGACGGAGCGGTGAGTGGTCCATCGGATATGGGTACGCCGTCTACGGCAAAACCTGTTCCCCTGACCTCGATGAGGGATTGCAGGAAGCCCGTGTCGAAGGACCGCAGGGGCCCAGCGATTGAGCCGCCGTTAATCCGGACAACGCCGGATTGATGCGCCTCGACGGCGCCACCGACCGTTCCGCCGGTGAGGTCGAGCTCGCTCTGTCCACTAACATGAATGCGCCCCGTCACGATCCCATCGGAGACGGAGCCGGACGCAGTGAAACTAAGGCTCAAGTCTGCGTCGAACTCACCGCCACGTACGTGGATGTTCACCCAGGGCTGCGAGATCGCCCCCCCGCCGAAATTAATGGTGCTCGGCGACTCGATCCGGCCGCCGGTCATCATGATCGTTGACCCTCCGCTAGCTTGAAGCCACTCGACGGTTCCCTCCCGGAGAAGGAGGGTCGACGTATCGTCGAGATCCACCAGCCAGATCGTGGCCGCACCCTGGAGGGTGACCTCGGAGGCGCCCGCCATCCAGAAGGAGAGCCGGTCGTTGGCGGTTGCTGCGTCGTGTAGGATCTTCGAGGCGCCTCGCGCAAACACGTGGGGGATGACGTTGGCCTCGAAGACCACGTCCCGCAGCGTGACCTCACTTGAGCCACTCAGGAGGCCGTCCCGAATAATGTGCGTTCCGTCGAATACGGCAACGGCGTCGTCTCGCAAATCGAAGTCGAAGCCGATTCGACCGTCGGTTTGCGTGTAGTGTGCCTCGTCCTCGACGATGACGCTGCCGCGGATCTCCGTCGCGTCGACGTCGACCTGCGACTCGCCAGCGGCAACAAGCCCGCCGCGCAGCGTCGTCGCGGCCACGAGTGCGCTCGCCGTGTCATCGACCTCGAGATAGCGAACACTCGTCTCAGTGATCGTGACATCCGACTGGAACTGCGCCACGACGCTTTCCGTCGGCGTCGTGATTGTCACAGTCTCGCTCAGATATTGATCGTACGTGGGTTCAGCGGCCACAAGTTCGATGTTGTCGCCCTCGGTGAACCGGGCCTCGAATCGTTCTCCGTTCGCCAGGCGTCCTGTCAGCTCGCCCGATGGAGAGACGAGGAGTCCCGACGGAACGGGAACATGGTCAACGGCAAAGTCGGCGCCGTGAATTTCGATCGTGCCGCCTGAGAACGCTGCGAGTTCGGGACCGAGGCGCATGCCGCTTAGACTCCCACCCTCGACCCGGATTGTCGTGTTCGTAGATGCCGATAGCGGGCCTCCAATTACGCCCCCTGTCACGATGACCTCGGCTTCAGAGCTGCTTGACAGGCCTTCCCGCACGATGCCATCGCTCAGGGTGATGCGGGTCCCGACTCCGATCCCACTGGCCCTCGAGAGTATTTCTCCCCCTTCGATATCGAGGGTGCTCCCACTCTGCACGCTGACGTTTGGAGTTCGGCCGGAGCCGGCGATCCGCGCTGTGCTTCCGTTAGTCACCCGAAATGAAGTCAGGCTGGTCCAGGGATAGACTACGTCACCGATACTCCCCCCGACGAAATCGAGGTCTGCCCCGAACCAGACACGTATCTTTTCCGTCACCTCGCCCCCGCTGATGAGGTGTGTCGCGCTATTGTCTAGGGTGAGCGCGCCGTTTATGCGGCCCCCGGTCATCGTCAGCTTCGCCAATGGGTCGAAGTCGATCGTGCCGAAGGTCCCCGGAGAGTCAATTACGCCTCCACGAAGGAAGAATTGCGCGTTGTCCTCAATTTCAACATCACGGGCGATTCCCCCCTCCATCTCGATCCATGAACTGTCGCTGACTCGGACGAAGTCGAGGTCGGCGCCAGTCTCGATCCGCACACCGGTCGGTCCCGATCCCGTGCAGGGGGAGGCGTCGCGCTGCAGTCCGCGTTTCGGACAAAAAGAAAAGTTGCGGACCCGCTGACGATATTCGCGGGGTTGGGCGGAGCGAGTCCATTGGAGATTGAGATCGCGGCGGCGGGGAGCGCCCCGGCTAGCGAGCCGATGAGCAGGCCGACACAGAGCTGAAAGAGGGGAGGCTGCCGAGAACCTGATCGAGAATGGATGTGCAACTAACTCCTCCCTGCTCCAGGTTGCCTAGTCGGTCTACGCATGACTTTATCACAATGGCTCGGGGCTCATCTGAATCAAAATCGAACACCGAACACGTCAGCTAAGATTTGGAAAGCCCCCCTCGAAGGTGCCGCACCAGGGCCTGCTTGTAAGAACACCGAGTATCAGTGGCGCGGAAAACGCAGCTTGTTTTGC
>CAZMFM010000167.1:0-7418 GCA_964565565.1 uncultured Spirochaetaceae bacterium
CCTCTCGAACGACGGGTTGCTCTTGCGCCGCACCCACGCCGAGAATACAGGCCTGCGGTGGATTCAAGATCGGGTAGACGCTCTCGATGCCGTACATCCCGAGATTAGAAATCGTAAAACTCCCGCCCCGGTATTGCTCCGGTCGGAGTTGGCCGGATCGCGCCTGGTTTGCGAGTTCCCTGATTTCCAGCGCGAGCGCTGCCAGGCCCTTCTGGTCAGCGTCTCTCACGACCGGCGTGACCAGCCCGCCGTCGGTCGCGACGGCCACGGCGATGTCGACCTGGTCGAAGACATGCATGACGTCCCCGGCAAAGCTGACATTGGCTTCGGGCACATCGCGCAAGGCCAATCCGGCCGCGCGCACGATGAAATCGTTGACCGAGATCTTCAGATCGCGTCCGACGGCGACGAGATCGTGATTGAGCTTGGCCCGAACCTCGATGACCGCGTCCATCGAGCATCGCAATCGAAGATAGAAATGGGGAACCTGTTGTTTCGCCTCGGTCATCCGTCGTGCAATGGTCTTGCGCATCGCGCTCAGACGCACGGTCGTAAACGAGCCCGTCAGCTCCGCCGCCGGCACACCCGGATCGACGCGCACGGGCGGCGCATCGTCTGCACCACTCCCGGATTCTTCTCGACCCGCACCCACCGAGCGCAGGACGTCTTTCTCGAGGACGCGACCTCCGGGTCCGCTCCCTGCGAGGGTCTTTAGATCGACATTGCCCTCGGCAGCCGCACGGCGAGCGAGCGGCGTCGATCCCCGCAAGCCGCCCTCTTCTTCCGCCAACGAATCGAGGGCAGCGCCACTCGCGGGGCCCGGGATCTCGGAAGATGCTCCCTGGCGTTGCGCGGAAGTCGGGGGCGGGGGCGGGGGCGCGGGCCGGGTCGAGGTCGAGGTCGATTCATCCGCGGAATCTGCCATCGCAACCGGTTCGTCGACAGCCGAATCGTCGCGCCCGGCCTCGTCGCCTGCTTCCGCGTTGAGCGTCGCGAGAATCGTTCCCGGCATGACCCCCTCGATCCCTTCTGGAACGACGAACGCTGCAATGATGCCGCTGGCCGGGGATTCCAGTTCGAGAGTCGATTTATCCGTTTCGAGTTCGGCGATGACGTCGCCCTTTTCCACGCGATCGCCGACCGCGACCAGCCAGGCCGCAAGCGTCGCGCCCTCGCCGTCGGCCGACAGCTGTGGCATTTCGATTTTGACCGTCACCGCAGAATCGCCCCCCAGCACGCCACTCAGGAGATGGTGATTCGATCAAAGGTCGGATCGGCCAATCGCCTCGGGCGACGCAAGCATAGCGTTCGCGATTGGACCCGACGCCCCGACAAGCCTACGCTCCCAACATGGCAGATCTCTGGACTGGTCAATGGCAGAACCTGGTGTTCCGCATCGAACTTCGAGCCATCGAGCCGGGCGGTGGCCCGACTCTGCACGTCGGCGCACCGCTTCATGAAGGCACACAAACTGAACTCCTTCGCTTCGATTGCTTCGACCGTGATCCGCATTGGCACCTCGACCCGTCCGGTCGCGACGAAATCCAGCCGCTCGCGGACGATGGCGATTCGATTTCGGAGGTATTTGAGAAACTCGGGAATGATCTACCGCAATTGCTCGAGCGGGCCGGCGCTTCGGATCAGCTCGTGGCCGAGATTTCGACTGCATTCGCCGCCACCGCGGGCGACTCGGCTCGAGGGGAGCAGTGGCGAGCCTTTCTGCAGGAAGCCGAATGCGCGATGCGCAATCGGCCGATCGATCTCAATGAGCTCGATCTACGCCAGCTTCAGCAGCGGCGGAGTGCAAAGTGGCGATTTCATCCTCACGACGTGCTGCCGGCCTGGGTCGCAGAGATGGACTATCCGATCGCTGCGCCGATCCAGGCCGAGCTGCGACGATTCGCCGACACCGGGGACATCGGCTACCCGATGGGCGACGATGCCACAGGCCTGCCGGAGGTTTTTCGCGAGCGAATGAACGCGCGCTTCGGCTGGAACCCGGATCCGGCTCGCGTCGAGCTGCTCTCCGAAGTCGTGCAGGGAATGTATATCGCGCTGGAAGCGTTCACTGAGAAAGGCGAAGGCGTGATCGTGCAGACCCCGATCTATCCGCCCTTTCTCAGTGTCGTCGCCGATACGGGACGACAACTGGTCGAGAACCCACTGGTCTCAAACGGGTCTCGTCTCGAACTCGACCTCGATGCCCTCGCCCAACGCATCGACGGAAACACGCGGATCCTCCTGCTCTGCAACCCGCACAATCCATCCGGACGGGTCATGGAGCGCGCCGAGCTGGAGAAGCTAGGCAGTCTTGTCCTCGAGCACGATTTGATCGTCGTGAGCGACGAGATCCACGCCGACCTGCTCTATGACGGTCGCGTTCATATTCCCTTTGCCATGCTGAGTCCCGAAATTGCGAAGAAAACCGTGACGCTCACCTCGGCGAGCAAGGCCTTCAATATCCCCGGATTGCGCTGCGCGGTCGCCCATTTTGGCAGCGAAGCCCTGCACCAACGATTCAACCAACTCCATCCCGGACATATTCGCGGCGGCATCGGACTGCTTGGAATCTACGCTTCGGTCGCCGCCTGGCGATGGGGACAACCCTGGCTCGACGACGTCGTATCACACCTCCAGGGCAATCGAGACTACCTGAAGCAGGCCCTGCAAGAGCGCATCCCGGAAATCGGATTCCTCTCGCCGGAATCGACCTACCTGGCGTGGCTCGACTGTGGAGCGCTCGAACTCGAAGGTTCTCCGGCGGGCTATTTCTTGCGCAACGGAAAACTGGCGCTGTCCGGTGGCCGCCGCTTCGGCGCGGCTTGGGAGAATCATGTCCGTCTCAACTTCGCGACTTCGCGGCCGATCCTGACCGAGATCGTCGACCGGATGGCGAAAGCGCTCGGTCGTTAGGCGCCCGATGCGCCGTCCGTCCTGGGAGTCACAGTGAGTCACTCGAAAAATGCCAGCGAACATCCGTCTGGCGGACACCATCATCATCACGTCGACGCCCGAACACAGAATCGCCGCCGGCTCTTCTTCGTCCTGATTCTCGCTCTCAGTTATGCGGGCATCGAGTTCGTCGGCGGCCTGCTCACCCATTCCCTCGCCCTGCTCGCGGATTCCCTCCACATGATTTCCGATGTCGCCGCTCTGGCGCTGTCGCTCATCGCCGTCTGGATGGCTGCGCGCCCGGCCGGCGAACGCCGCACCTTCGGAAATAGCCGCGCCGAGATTCTCGCCGCGTTGGCCAACGGGTTGGCCCTGGCGGTCGTCGCCGTCTTCATCAGCGTGCACGCCATCGAACGTTTCATGGCACCCCGCGACGTGCAGGGCGGAGGCGTCATGATCATTGCCACCGGCGGATTGATCATCAACCTGATCAGCCTCTGGATTCTCGAAGCTGGGCGGAGCGAATCGCTGAATGTGCGCGGTGCCTGGCTGCACGTCGCCAGCGACACCCTCGCGAGTGTCGGCGTCATCATCGCCGGATTCGGAATCTGGGCCTACGGCTGGATCTGGCTGGACCCTGCCATCTCGATCATCGTGAGCATCCTGGTCCTGTTCTCCGCTTGGCATTTGATCCGCGAGGCGCTCGACGTCTTGATGGAAACCGTCCCCGGCCACCTGGACCCCGAGGCGATTCGCCATGCCCTGCTCGCCGTGCCGGGCGTGTCCGCGCTTCATTGCCTCCATGTCTGGACGATCGGCAGCGGCGAGGTCTCGCTCTCCAGTCACCTGGTCGTCGACCGGGCATTCGAGCCCGAGGGCCTGCTTCGCAATGTGCGCCAGAACCTCACCGATCGTTTCAAGATCGAGCACACGACAATCCAGATCGAATTGTCCGAGAACGGCGAAACCGGACCCGCATGTGGCGAGATCTGCGAGCCGGACGCACTCTCGATCTGATCCCCCTCCCCTCTTCGGAAAAAGTGACCACCAGTCGCATTCAGCGACCTTTACCGCGCCCGGCCACTGACGTTAACGTCATTTGTGACATGATCGTCAGTGAGACAAGAAACCACGCCGCCGAAGACTCACCCGGTGACCCGACAGCACGCAGGGATCTGCGAATGCCGCGGGCCGAGGAGACGCGCGCCCGACTTCTCGAGGCCGGTCGAGCGCTTTTCGCCGAGCGCGGACCGCACTCGGTCACGAGTCACGCAATCGCCTCTCACGCCGGTTATGCCTCCGGGACGTTCTATCTCCACTTCAAGGACAAACAATCGCTTTTTCGCGAACTCGCGGAGGACGCAGCGAGGGAACTCGAAGCCCGCCTGCTGAAGGTCGCGGACGGCCAATCCGATCCGGTCGAAATTGTTCGAGCCCAGGCGGAAGCCCTGGTCGGGTTCGCTGAAGAGCAGCGCGACCTGATCCGAATCATTTTTCATCCCGGCGGCGAATCCGCCAACGTGGGCTCGGGAATTCTCGAACGCCTCGCGAGTGGGGTCAGCGCCAGACGCCGCGAAGCCGTCGCGCACGGACGCGCGCGGGATTGCTTCGATCCAGACGTCCTGGCCCAAGCCATCGTTGGCATGTGGGCGCACGTCCTCGCCTGGTGGGCCGAAGATCCGGCCCGTGCGCCTCGCGACTCGATCGTTCGCACCCTCACCCACTTTCAGTTGCACGGCAATCGCGCTGAGCCAGGTGCGCAATGTGACATCGCGACAGCGCGACAGCGCGACAGCCCGACAGCCCGATGACCTAACACCGGAGCCGCTGCACTGCACCACGAGACGATCGTCCCAGCTACACGTCGAACGGCAGACAAAAACGACCAACCCAACCCAACCCAACCCCACACCAAGACCCGACGCCCGAAGGAGCACAGCCTCAATGAGTGAACGTCACATCACATACGACCCAATCTACAACACCGTCGATCGCGATGATTTCGATAGCCTGATCGAAGTCGATCGCTACGCCGGCCGAACAGATGCCTTCGATCCGATCATCGCTGCGACGGTCGATCATTTCTGGGATCCGACGGACAAGCGCTATGTCGACTTCGACTCGGAGCCCCTCGACTTGAAAGAGCAACTGATCATGCCGGCCGACTTCTGCATCGAGCTAAAGACGGCCGTAGCGGACAAGTTGGATGAAGGTCAAAAGATCCGGCTCGCCAATCAGAACACTCGATTCATCCTCTCGAGCATCCTGCACGGCGAACAGGGAGCCCTTTCTCTGTCGGCCAGCCTGACACAGATTCTTCGCGACCCGGGCGCGCAGGAATACGCTGCCAACCAGACGCGGGAAGAAGCGCGACACGTCACCGGCTTCACGAAGTACATCGGAACCCGCTGGGGAACACCGCTCGAATCGGGTTCGACGATCCGCAACCTCTTGAACGAGATCGTCAAGTCAGGGGCCGTCTACAAGAAACTCATCGGAATGCAGATGTTGATCGAAGGGCTCGCGATGGGCGCCTTTGCAACGATTCAACGTGAGACCCATGATCCGCTGCTACGACGGCTGATCCAATTCACCATGTCCGACGAAGCTTTCCATCACAAATTCGGAAAGATCTGGGCCGACCGCACGATTCCGCAACTGAGCGAGGAAGAACACGAGCACGTCGAGGTCTGGGCGGCAGAAGCGTTCCAGGTCCTTCTCTTCAACCTCGTCAACGCCGAACAGAAACAAGAGATCTACAAGGAATTCGATCTCGATTGGCGATGGGTCCGCAGTGCTGTGCTGGAGGCCTTTACGGAAAAAGATCGGCGCGCGGACATGACCAACAACACGAATATCTTTCGTGTCTTGATCAAGACGCTGCTCAAGGCAGGCATCATCACCGACCGCACGCGGCACGTCTATCAGGCCTGGGTCGACATCGACGAGCTCGCGAAAGAAGACGACGAAGTGGCCGGTCACGACGTCGCCATGGCCGCAATGGAAGAGCTCAAGCTCATCAATCAAGGCCGCCAGAAGATGGGCGCTCGCTTCCGAGCCAACTGAGCCGGCTGAGCCCGTCGCGCACATACTCGATCCGGAATTAGCCCCGGTCGCACTCCGCATTTTTCCCTAGAACGTCTCGGAGTGTGACCGGACTGGTTCGGCGCCCGAGCGCGCAAAGAAGCCGCACCCGTTCGCGCAATGTCCCGCCTTCTCAAGAGATCTCGGTTTTCGCCGATATCCAGAAGAGCAAACGTGCAGACGAGGGACGCCGCGTGCCGGACGATTATCAACAGCCCCAGGACCCATTGCCCCGCCCTTCCAGGCGACGTGGCGACCCTGAAAACGACTCGACCGGCCACCGGCCCGTTCATGCACCGGAAACCGTCGAGCCCGATAGCAAGGCCAGTCTCGGGCAATTTTCTCTGCTCGCAGACCCCACGACGATTTCCGGCGAGAGTGAAGGCCGACCAGGCGAATCGAAGAGCGACGAAATCAACCGCCTACGATCAGCGCTCTACGCCCGATCACGCGAGATCGTCGCGCTCCAACGCGATCATTCGACTGAGCCAGAGCCCAGCCCTGCGAGTTCGACAGCGGAGGAGCCGGCGGCATCGCAGCACGCCGAGGCCCGGCTGCTCAACTCGACACAGGCCAGGCGGCTTGCGCAGGATGCGCACGCCAGAGAAAAAGCCATCCGCGCCGAACTCTCAACCGCCCGAGACGCGCTTCATCTCGCAACACCGATCCCTCGGACCCGATCGGACTCGCCGCCAGCGCCCAGACAAGGCTGGCGAACACACACTCTCGTCGGCAGTCCCGCGACGTCCGAAACCGGTCTCGACCAATCCTCGTCACAACCCGTCTCGCCCGCCACGGCCGAGACGCTGCTCCTGGCCGAGATTCGCGAACTCCGAGCGACCCTGTCGCTGGCTCGGGACACGACGCGAAGCCAGAAAAAGAAAATCTCGAGCCTTCGAATCCAACTCGCTCTGAGTAGTCAGGATCGGGAGAACGGATCGCCGAATGAATCCACGCCCGAGGACCTCGATACTGCCCCCGTCGCCACACTCGCAACTTCGAGCGGATACGAATCGGCACCGCGACCAGACGAGGTCCAACGCGATTTGGCCCGGCTAAGGGATCGCTTGCGACTCAACGACCGCGAGCTCGAAGCCCGCGATGCGGAACGCCTCCTTCTCAGGCAAACCCTCGAAGAGCGAGAGACTCAGCTCACTGCGCGAAGAACTCAAACCGAAGCGCTACAAGATCGGTTGGATGCTCAGGGTCGAGCGCTCGAACAGGCACGACAGCAATTCGCTCAAGAACGGCATAGGAACACCGAAGCCCAGGACTTACTCGACCGGCTCCGGCAAACCCTCGGTAAGTCCCCCGCCGAACACTCATCCGAACCCGACCGGCTCGAGGCAACGGCGCCAGCGATCTCCGAAGCGACGCTCGTGTCGCGCCTTCGCTCCGATCAAAGTGGCGCGGCCATGCAAGTCTTTAACGACGCCGGCACC
>CAZMFM010000168.1:0-4515 GCA_964565565.1 uncultured Spirochaetaceae bacterium
TCACCCGCCATGCCAAGGTCGGCAGCACGAATAACAACGACCGGCATACCGTTGTCGATACAGGTGACCCTTGTCCCCCCAAGCTCGTCCACCACGTTCCCGGTCGGTAGCAATGCCCCACAACTCGACCCCGCCGTGTCCTGGAATCGCAACACGACAGCGGCGGCCGTGCCTGGCACGCCCGAGATGGTTGTTTCGCCGTCGTAGCGCGGCAAACGGTTCGGTGTCTGAAGCGTGGCCTCGACGATTCCACCGGTATTCAGCATGCGAACACGAACCAGCGTGGTTGGGCCGCCGGCCGAGACGAGTCCGCGCTCGAGCGCGAAGGGCCCGACCCCTGCCAACAGGTTTCCACAGTTCTGATGATCGCTGACGGTGGCCTGGTCGACCCCGACCTGAAGGAATAGATAGTCGACGTCCGCCTCGGCACTCGCCGACAGACCAACGGTCGCGACTTTGCTGGTGAGCGGGTGTCCGCCACCGATGCCGTCGATCTGTCTCGCATCGGGTGAGCCGAACAAGCGTAGGAGCAGCGCATCCCTTGCCCCGGTCTCCCCGGGAAGATCCTCCGCGAGGAAGAAGGCGCCCTTCGACGTCCCCCCGCGCATCCACATGCACGGCACGCCCCCTACTGTCTCTCCCCGCTCGCTCACCCCGCCCCCCCCTCCTCTGCTGGTCTCCAAGCCGCCTGCCATCGACTTTCAGACGGTTCCGGCCTCACCACCGGCCCGTTTTCGGGCGCTTCACCGATCGACCGAGTGCATTGTACTCAATTTTGTATACAATCGAGAGACTCGCCCGAGGACTTCAATAAAGGGAAGCCCGTGGACAGCCCCCGCGACACCCAGAACGCCCACAATCCGGATCCCGCCCCACGTTTCGAGCCCTTTTCGGGCCCGCTCCTGGACGATCCCTACCCCTTCTTCGCCAAATGGCTCGACGAGAGCCCGGTCTTCTTTGCCGAAGAGGTCGGATATTGGGTGATCACCCGGTACGAGGACTGCAAGCGAGCGCTCAAGGACTACAGCGTCTTCTCGGCCTCGAATACCCTCGGTCCGATCTTTCCAGCCTGCCCAAAGGCGGCAAAGGCCCTCGCGGACGGCGGCTTTCGATCGATTCCAACGCTGACGAACGTCGACCCGCCCGCGCACAATCGAACGCGGCGGATCGCCAACAAGGCCTTCACCCCGAGTCGGGTCCGCGCGATGGAAGCCGTCGTTCGGGACATCGTGCGCCCCTTTCTCGCCGCCCGTGCCCCCGGCAAGCAATTCGACTTCGTGGCGGACGTCTCCTGGGCGCTGCCCGCCCATGTGATCTTCTCGATTCTGGGATTGTCAGCTGACGATGTCCGGAAGATCAAGATCGGCTCTTCGACACGACTCACCTTCATGTTCGGACAGGCTGGCGAGGCCGAGCAGGTCGAGATGGCCAAGGGGATGGCTGAGTTCTGGCAATATTGCGAAGACCTCGCCAACGACCGCCGAGCGGATCCGCGGGACGATTTCACCTCCGATCTCGTCCACAGTCTCGATGGCGATGGCCAGCCGCTCACGCAACAGGAAGTCTCGACGATTCTCTTCGGCTTGCTACTCGCCGGTCACGAGACCACGACGGCGCTCTTGACCAGCGGCTTGCGTCGCCTGCTCGAGAACCCGGCGAGCTGGGAGGCGATCTGTACCTCACCCGAACTGATCCCGAATGCGGTCGAAGAAATCCTGCGCTTCGACTCCTCCGTCGTTCATTGGCGGCGCAAAACCCTCGAGCCCGTCGTCCTCAGCGGGGTCGAAATTCCCGCCGACGCAAACGTCCTCGTCACCATCGGCGCCGCGAACCACGATCCGTCGAAATTCGAATCACCAGACGTTTTCGACATCCGTCGTGAAAATGCCAGCCAACATCTGTCTTTCGGCCATGGTCCCCATATCTGCCTGGGCGCATCGCTCGCACGACTCGAAGCGCGCGTCGTCTTCGAAGAACTCACGGCCGCGGCCCCCGGGCTCAAGCTGGTCGAGCATCAACAATTCGAATTCCTGCCCATCATGGGTTTCCGTGGTCCGCGAAAACTCGAGGTCCTCTGGGACTGATTCGTGTTATTCGCCCGACTCCGAGACGAGTTGACTGCGACGAAGACGAACGAGAAAAGAAAGGAGAGCCCGTCCGATGTCCACATTCTTGCTCATTCACGGCGGCTGGAGTGGAGGCTGGTGCTGGTACAAGGTCCGGCG
Organism: uncultured Spirochaetaceae bacterium; assembly: GCA_964565565.1. Taxonomy (GTDB): domain Bacteria; phylum Myxococcota_A; class UBA9160; order UBA9160; family UBA4427; genus UBA4427. Next base: position 2,226 of record CAZMFM010000168.1, read on the forward strand.
CGGGCTCGAGGCCGAAGGGCACCGAGTCCTGACGCCCGATTTGCCCGGTCACGGAGAGAACGAGAGACCGTTGTCGGAAATCACGCTCGAAGCCTATGCACGGGCCACCGTCGAATTTGCGACGGCGGAGCCCGAGAAGGTGATCGCGGTTGGACACTCCATGACCGGTATCAGTAATACCCAGGCAGCCGAATACGCACCCGATCAGTTCAAGGCGCTCGTCTACCTGGCAGCGTTCCTGCCCTCGAATGGACAGAGCCTATTGGATATCGCCGCCGACGATCCCGAGAACCTGGTTCTTCGCAATCTGACGCATTCCGAGGACGGCCTCTCCATGACATTCAAACCAGAGGCGATCAAGGAAGCGGTCTTCGCCGATTGCAGCGACGAAGACATCCTGCGCGGTGCCGCGCAGATGCGACCCCAGGCCTCCGCACCGTTTCGAGCGCGTGCGAAATTGACGAAGGAACGATCAGGTCGAATTCCGAAATACTACATCGAGTGTTTGCAGGACCGGGCGATCACGATCCAGTCGCAGCGGGCGATGATCGCCGCCAATCCCTGTGAGAAGGTCTTTACGATCGATTCGAGTCATGCGCCCTTCTATTCGCGGCCGGACGAAGTCGTTCAGCACCTGTTGTCGATCTAGCAATCGGTCTGCCGTCGTCGTCTGTCGGCGGGGCCTCCGGCCTATGGAGAGCGTCCATGCCCGAAAAGGATCACTATCAAATATTGATCGTGGGGGGTGGAGCTGCCGGGATCACGGTGGCCGCGAGCCTGCGACGACGCGCGAAGAAGTCTCTCGAAATTGCGATCGTGGAACCGTCCGAATTTCACGACTACCAGCCGGCATTCACCCTTGTAGGCGCGGGGGCCTATTCACTTTCCAAAACCCGCCGAAGCGAGGCTTCGGTGATTCCGTCCGGTGTAACCTGGGTGCGCGATGCGGTCGCGGCGTTTCGACCCGAAGAAAATTCACTGGAACTCGCCTCGGGCGCGACGCTCCACTACGACAATCTGGTCGTATGCCTGGGGCTCGAGCTTCAGTGGGATCGCGTCGAGGGCTTGACCGAGGCGTTGGGTCGCCGTGGTGTCTGCAGTAACTACGCCTACGATCAAGCCGAATACACTTGGAAGTGCATTCGACGATTGACGGCTGACAGTCGAGCCCTGTTCACCCAACCCCCGATGCCCTTCAAGTGCGCGGGCGCGCCTCAAAAGATTGCCTATCTCACGGCGGATCATCTCAGACGCCAGGGATTACTCCAGCAATGTGAACTTCATTTCCTGACGCAAGCGCCGAGTATCTTCGGCGTGCCCTACTTCGCCAAGCGATTGGTGGGCGTTGCGGCACGCTATGAGATCGAAGTTCACTACCAGCACAATCTCACGAGCATCGACGGCGAAGCGCGAACTGCGACCTTTGATGTCGTCGACGCGGAGGGCGCTTCGCAGAAGACGACGATGAGCTTCGACATGATCCACGTGACTCCGCCACAAGGCCCCAGCGAATTGGTTCGCACGAGCGACCTCGCGAATGCCGCAGGTTGGGTAGACGTCGACCAGAACACGCTTCAAAGCACGAAGTACGCGAACGTTTTCGCCTTGGGTGACGTCTGTTCCGCGCCGAATTCGAAGACCGCCGCCGCAATTCGAAAACAAGCGCCCGTCGTCGTACGGAATCTCTGCCAACGAATGGAGGGCCGCGAGCCGTCCCCGGACTACGACGGTTACGCGTCATGCCCGCTCGTCACGGCCTACGGGAAAGTAATCCTGGCCGAGTTCGTCTACGGCGGGAAGGTCACGCCGAGCCTGCCTCTGCTCGATCCGGGAAAAGAACGCTCGATCGGCTGGTTCGCCAAGAAAAGCGCGCTTCCCATCATGTACTGGGACTACATGCTGAAGGGTCGCGAATTGTTTTTTGCTCACAACAAGAACTGGCAGGAGCCGTCCGACTGAGCGGACGCTTGCCCAACCCCGTACCCGAAACAGATTTCACCCAGGAGGCATACATGGGACAGACCCTCGCACCCCTCGAAGTCGACCGAGCCACCATTTCGATCATCGTGGACAACAACATCGACTTATTGATGGAGAGCTCCGACATCGCCAAGCGCTTCCCCATGGACCCGAAGCCATTCGAGAAGCTCTTCCCATTGGGTGAGCATGGCTTCTCGGCCGTGATCAAGGTCGAGCGCGAGGACAAGGAGGCTCAGATTCTATTCGACGCGGGCATCAGCCACAAAGGGATCCTCCACAATCTGGATGCGCTCGAGTTCGACCTGAAGGA
>CAZMFM010000168.1:4615-7410 GCA_964565565.1 uncultured Spirochaetaceae bacterium
TCGATGTTGGTCGACGGAATGATTCTCGTTTCGGGCGAAGTGGCTCGTACGACCGAGTTCGAAAAGGGATTTCCCGTTCACTATTGCAAGCGTGGCGATTGCTGGGAAAAAGATCCTATGATCATGGATGACCAATTCGCGCTGATCAACGTGAAGGACAAGGGCCTGATCATCATCACGGGTTGCGGTCATTCCGGGATCATCAACATCATTCGCCATGCCCAAAAAGTGACTGGAATCGAAAAGGTCTACGCGGTCATCGGCGGGTTCCACCTGACCGGCGGCGTCTTCGATCCGATCATCCCCGCGACCGTCGCAGCGTTGAAAGAGATCGACCCAACCTATGTCATGCCCGGACATTGCACCGGATGGACGGCACTGCACGAAATCGCCATGGCGATGCCCGACGCCTATATCCCGAATAGCGTCGGCACAACGCTCGAGCTCTAGGCCGATGTCGACGGCTAGTATTCAATGAGAATCTGTGTGGCAGGCGCCGCCGGCGCCTTTGGCGTGAAGCATCTCGATGCGTTGGCTGCGATCGAAGGCGTGGAAGTGACTTCGGTGATGGGTCGGCGGCTCGAGGACATCTCCGCCTTCGCGAAGGAACGCGGGATCGCCCACGCAACCAATAATCTGGCGGAAAGTCTGGCCCGTGACGACGTGGATGCCGTGATCCTTTCGACGCCCACTCAGCTCCATGCGACCCAGGCCATTCAATGTCTTCGCGCAGGAAAGGACGTGCTAGTCGAAATCCCGATGGCCGATTGTCTGGCAGACGCCGAGGAACTAGCGAGCGTACAGGCTGAGACCGGCAAAATCGCGATGATCGGCCACGTACGCCGGTTCAACCCCTCCCATCAGTGGATCCACAAGAAGATCCGAGCGGGCGAACTCCACATCCAGCAAATGGATGTCCAGACCTATTTCTTTCGCCGAACCAATACCAATGCGCTTGGCAACCCGCGTAGCTGGACCGATCACCTGCTTTGGCATCACGCCTGCCATACGGTCGATCTCTTTCAATATCAAACCGGGGAAGTCGCTTCCGAAGCCTACGGACTCCAAGGGCCTATCCATTCGGAGCTGGGCATCGCGATGGACATGAGCATCGGCCTGCAGGTGCCCTCCGGTGCGATCTGCACTCTCTCACTCTCGTTCAACAATGATGGACCCTTCGGAACCTTCTTCCGCTACATCTGCGAAGAAGGTACTTTCCTCGCCCGATACGATGACCTATTCGACGGCCGCGAGACGAAGATCGACCTTTCCGGCGTCGCCGTTTCGTCGAATGGAATCGAGTTGATCGATCGGGAGTTCATCGCCGCGATCGCGGAGCAACGAGAACCGAACGCGAGCGCAAGGCAATGCCTGGATGCGATGCGCACGCTCGATCGGATCGAGAAGGCACTCGGGGCGACCTAGCAGGCTGACCACATGGGGTCGTGTTATTCCGCGCAGGCCCAATTCGATGTTCCGGTCAGGACGTCGAGTATCGATCATGCACGTTCTTTCTCGCCACCCTGGGCCAATCCCACAAGCGACGCGATCGCCAGAAATGACCGAGCCGAGTTCTGTCGATTTCCCTAGGGTTCTCTGGGGCTTTCCTTTATGATGCGCCAAACGACTAGAGAGATGCTGATGAACTCCAATTGCGATGATCGATCCCGCCGCGGATTCTCCCCGAGCCTCATTGCTCTCGTCCTGGTATGCAGCTTCGCCTTGGCGCAGCCGGCGTTCGCCGCGCGAATCGTGGTCTTCGGCGATAGCTGGGGCGTACCGGCAGCCCCCGCGCTCCAGACCGTGCTGATCAACAACGGTCTGCCTGACAGCGTCTTCAATGCAGCGGTGGGCGGAGAGACTGCGGCGAACCTCAGCACACCGAGCGGCCTGCAACAGATCAGCGCTAGCCTAACAGCCAACCTCGACGCCGATCTCGTCCATCTCAGCATCAGTGGAAACGATTTTCTCGGTCAATGGAATTCGAGCTTCACGCCCGTGCAACAGGATGCGCTCTTCCAAACCATCATCGCCGACGTCGAGACCATCGTCGATCACATCATCGCTGAACGCCCGGGCGTACAGATCCTCTGGTCGAGCTATGACTTTCCGCGCCCTCTGCCGCTCGGGACTCCGACCGAAGTCAACGCCGCCGGAAGCGCGTTCGCAGCACTCGCCGCCGCGTTGGCCGCGAGCAAGGGGCCGAGTCTCACCTACATCGATTTCTCTGGACTCATGCAGGTCACGTACGGCTTCGACGGCTCGCAGCCGACCGTCTTCGACCCCCCATTCGTCGTCCCGCCCGGAGATCCCTCGCTGCCGGATCCCACCCTCCCGAGTCCGGCCGTGTCGTTCATCGATGCGATCCATCTCACCGCCGATGGCTACGCGATCCTTGCAGGGGCGCATTTCGACCAGTTCTATTCCGCGATCCTGGTTGCACCCGCCGCCCCCGCATCGAATCCGTGGACCCGCGTTGTACTCACGGTACTTCTTTTCCTCGCGGCAATGAGATGGGTCCAAGGGTATGCGGCCCCGACTCGCCTATCGGGTTGCGAAAGACCGTGAGCCACAGCCACGCGATTCCGAGCAACGCGTCGAGGGCGAGCCATGCCCTTCCTGGCAGCCGGATCACTTCGAACGCCCTCTTTTCAGTAGCGCCTTCCCCCTGCATTCAGAGTTCAGAACTTCTCGGGCGGACCAAACGACATCACCATCTTCCCGATCCAGGTCGCCATCAACGGTTTCTTGGGGAGGCCCAGGGAGCGCAGATCATCCGCAATGGCGTGGTCGCC
>CAZMFM010000169.1:0-7334 GCA_964565565.1 uncultured Spirochaetaceae bacterium
CGCACTGAATCCTCGGGTACCGACGACCCATCCATTGCCACCGAGATCACGGAGTTCGGTCCGTAGGTCAACCGCACTTCGCGCATCGCCGCGCGCCAGGCGATCAAGACTCGCGCGATCTTGAAGCCGCCGGCCGTCGACCCTGCGCAACCCCCGACGACCATGATCGACACCAGGAGCGTACGGGCCGAATCGGGCCATTGGTCGAAATCGACGGTCGCGAAGCCAGTCGTCGTCAAGATCGAAACGACCTGGAAGAGGGCGTCTCCGAGGACGGTCGCCCCCCACCATTGATGGTCCCCGTCCAGGGCGAGCGCCACGAGCAGCGTGGCCCCAACAATGATCGCGAAATAGGTTCGCAGTTCGACGTCGCGGATCACGTGTGCGCCGCGGCGACGCGATAGGGCGTAGTAGTGAGCGAAATTGACCCCGGCCGCAGCCATGAAAAAGGTGATGGTCAGGCGAACCGGTCCCGAATACCGTGCGACGCTCTCTGAATAGGGAGAGAAGCCACCGGTCGATACGGTCGAGAAAGTATGGGTCGTGGCATCGAAGACGCTGAGGCCTAGCATCATGAGGACGGCGATTTCGACGAGCGACAGAGCGAGGTAGACACGGCCGAGGGCAAGCGCCGTATCCTGCACGCGGTCATGAAAGACCTCTGCCTTGTGTCCGGGGACCTCGAGTTTGAAGAGGAAGCGCGCGCCTGGGCCGAGTCCGGAGAGCAGGGCGACGAAGAGTACGACGATGCCGATTCCGCCGAGCCATTGCGTCAGGCTGCGCCAGAAGAGAATGGGGTGACCGGCGCCTTCGATGTCGCGGAGAACGGTGGCCCCGGTCGTGGTGAAGCCGGAAGCGGATTCGAAAAGCGCGTCGATGGGATTGGGTAGAACGCCGCTCACCCAATAGGGGATCGCCCCGGTCATCGACGCGAAGAACCACGCTCCGACCACGATCAAGACGCCGTCGCGTCGATAGAGGTCGCCCTCGCTCTGTCCCAATCGGCGGAAGAGCGCGCCGAGGCTTGCAGAGGACAGCGCGGCCGTGAGGAATCCGGTGACGGCACGGGGATGGGTGCCGTCGAAGCACCAGACCAGGGGGACGAGTTCGGCGCAGGCCAGCACAAGCAGGAGCAGGCCGAGAATATGGAGTACGCGTCGCGGATTCAATTCGATGGCTCCCCAGCCATTAGTCGAGCTCTGAACCAGGGAAGACCAGATTGGCGACGCCGGCTTCGGTCTGGCGAACGAACAAGATCACTTCGTCGTCGACTTCGAGCCGATAGTCGCCGCGAGGAACCGCCGCTTTGCCGTCCCGCAACACGGCTGCCACGATCAATCCTTGAGGGATTTCGATTTCGGCAAGGCGCTGGCCGGCGGCGGCGCTTTGCGGGGCAATCTTGCGATGCATGAATTGGGCGGCGCCTTTCTCGAAAGAGAGGATGTGCGGTTCATAGTCGTTGTCGACGTAGGTCTGGATTCTCTCCGCGGCGATCATCCTCGGAGAGACGACGTCGACCAGGCCGACCTTCTGCCAGAGGCTCGAGGTCTCGGTTTTTTGAACGAGGGCCGTAATTTTCTGCACCCCGATCTCCTGCGCGAGAAGACAGGCCATGAGATTCGTTTCGTCGTGTCCGGTCAGGGCGATGAACGCGCGCGCATTGCCGACGCGCTCGGAGTTCAGGACCGAGATATCGGTGGCATCGCCGTGTACGATGTCGAATTGGGGATAGCGGGTCGCCAGCTCTTCGGCACGTGCGCGACTCAACTCGATGATGCGAATATTCTTGACCGATTGTTCGAGTCCCACGGCGACGACTTCGGCCGTCGCGCCGCCGCCGGCGATCACGACCTGTCCGAGGCGGCGACTGGTCAGACTCACCCGTCGTTCTACTTCGTTGATCAGCTCGCTGGTACTCAGGATCAGCGCATCGTCTCCGGGCTGCGCATGGTCATTGCCCGTCGGTACGGTGAGTTCGCCCTTCGAGATGAAACCGAGAACGAGACTGCCTTGAGGCAAGTCGACGTCGGCCAGGCGGTGGACGTGGAGCGGAGAGCCCGCCTCGACGCGCGTCGTGCGCACCTGGATGGCGCCGTCGGCCAGATATTCGACCTCGAGGGTGTTGTAGCCCAAGACCGAGTTGAGGATTTTTGTCGTCGTCAGGAGTTGCGTCGAGAGCAAGAGATCGGCGTCGAAGGCCGACTCGTAGATTTCCCGATAGCGGGTGATGTCCTCGGACTTTGAGACGCGCACGACGGTTCGCGGTATGCCCACCCGCTTGGCGAGCAGCGACGCCGCCAGGTTGGCCTCATCCGACGAACTCGCGGCGACGAAGAGGTCGCAGCTGTCGGCCTTCGCTGCGACCAGCGTTGGAATATGCGCGCCATTGCCGAGTACGAATCCGACGTCGAGCTGGTCTTCGACGAGCTGGCGTTTCGAAGGGTCGCTGTCGATCAGCGTGACCCGGTGTCCTTCGGCGGAAAGCGTGCGGGCCAGATGGCAACCGACCTCGCCAGCGCCCATCACGGCAAAATGCTTCTTGGCCATTGCGAGTGTGACTCCTTGCGGGTTCAGCAAGCGCGCTCATCGCTGGGCTCGTACCAGCCGGCCGAAGGGTGGTCTATCGAGGCTTCTGTGTCGAGCGTCGCCCGCGGCACGACCCACCATCGCCGCCTGTCGAGAGGATGAGCTGTTCAAGGCTAGACCATGCGGATACGTGGCTTTTTTGCATGATCGAGCAGGGTATCCTTGTCGCCGCCGTCTGCCGGGTGAATCCCATAGCCGAAGGCCAAACCGATCCGAACCGGCTGATTGAGCGCTTCGTCCTTCGAGATTGCGTCGGCGACGGCGCGCGCGAGTTCGAAGACGCGCTCACCGGGTGTTCGCCCGGGTTCGGGCATCAAGATCGCAAATTCGTCTTTGCTGATGCGCGCTAGGACGTCGAAGTCTCGTAGGTTCGCATGCAGGGATTCCGCCAGGGCGGCGATGACCCGGCTGGTCTGTGCTGCGCCGGCTTCGGCGGTGAGTTCATCCCGGTTCTCCAACTGGCAGACGCAGAGCGCCAATGCGTTCTCCCGTCCGGCCGCACGTGAGATCTCTTCGAGCAAGCGCTTCTCGAGATACGACTCGTTGGGCAGGCCGGTCTCCTCATCGAAATTGCGGTGCTGCTGGTTCTCTCGATGTGAGTAGGCGTGATCCAGCGCGCGCTCGACATAGGCGACGAAGCGTCCGAATACCTGCAGGTCTTCGTCGTCGAAGCGGCTGGCAAAAAAACGATCGAGCGCCACCTTGTCGTAAACCGATACGGTTCCGATGACCTCGCCAGCGCGCTTGATCGGCGCAGTGAGCACCGAGCGCATTTCGTCCGATAGCTCCTGGAGGTTCGGATCCAGGCTTGCGTCCTGGATGAGATGCGGCGCCCGTCTTCGGATGGCATCGACCGTGACGGCTTTGTCCAGACGGAAGAGCGACTCCTGGGCTGCACCCTCGGCCGATCCAAAATAGGAACGGATCGAGTAGCGGCGTGTGGTCGGGTCCTGCAAGCGAAGGATCGCGTGGTCGGCTTCGAGGATCATCGACGCGGAGGAGGTCGCGAGCCGAGCCACTTCGTTGGCTTCCGTGCACGAGAGCATTCGGATCGATGTTTCGTTGATGGCATTGATCCGTTCGGCGCGGGTGGCCAGGCGGGCTTCGCGGTCGGTCCGTGCGATCGTTTCGGCCGCTGCCGCAGCGATTTCCTGCCAGCGTTCGAGGATCCCACGCGGTTGTTCGCCAGCCGATCCAGTCTGAATCGCCAGTAACCCGATCATTTGATGGCCCGCGAGCAGGGGAAGGGCGGCGTAGCCGATCCGGCCGTCCTCGTGGTGCAGGATGATTGGCGCCTGGCGCTTGGTTGCCGTGCCGTCGATTCCAGCACCGATCGGAAGTCGATATTCGCCGCCAAAACCACCGCCTTCGAGAGAGGTCGCCGCCAGGCGAAGGCTGCCGTCGGATTCCTTCAAGTAGAGATGAGCGATCCCCTCGCTGGCTTGTTCAGCGACGAAGTGACAGAACTCCTCGAGACGGTCGGACAGGATCGCTGGGCCGCGAAGCAGCTTCTGGACCTCGCGGATCGCATCGTATCTCGCTGCCTGACGCCGCAACGAAGAATGCTCCTCAGCACGGGCGATGATCTGGGCGTCGAGGCTGGCAAGTTGTTCCATGAAGCGCAGGTCTTCGTCGGAGAATACGTCCGCGCGCGTCGCGTGATGAACGTTGAGTACGCCTAATACGCGGCCGGCATGAATTAGTGGGACGCAGAGTGCGGATTCGACGTCCACGCGCTCGCGGGTGAGGTCGTAGTCACGTCGATCGGCGCGACCGCGCAGTTGAATCGGACGTCCCTCTGCGGCGACTCGTCCGGAAATTCCCTGGCCCAGGGCCACGCGAATCTTTGGCCAGAGTTCGGGTTCGACGCCGCGCGCGACACGCATGCGAAGCACCTGGCCGGATTTATCAAGCAGCATCAGGCTGCCGCCTTCCGCACCGGTAACACCGACCGCGATCTCGAGCATGCGATCGAAGAGCTCGTCGGCTTCGATTGTCAGATCGACGGATTCGACGACTTCATGCAGCGCTTGAAGGAGTTCGGCCTTGCGATCGCGCGGCGCAACGCCGTAGCCCCAGAGCAGACGAGCGGTGAGCGGGGTGACGACTTGCAGCGACGATCGCGGTCCCGGCGGCAGGTGGCTGGATAGATCTCCGTCCGAGTCGACGATGGCGTCGAAGTCCTGTTCGGCGAAAAAGGCATTGGTGTCGTCGACGAGGATGGGTGCGATCAGGTGGGCCACTTCGATGCCCAGGCCGCGGGCGCGTTCGAGGGCTGCGCTGACGTCGGTGTCGTAGATTCGCTGGACCTCGATATCGGGGTTGCCCGCCAAGAGGCGCAGCAAACGAAGAGACTCCTCGCTCGCTCCCCAGATGCCGAGTCGCCGACGCATCAGTTGTCGCCGTCCGTGAGGAGGGTGTCGAGGCGTAGCGAGAGGACCACCGTGCGGGTCTGTCCTGATTCGTCACCCAATACCAACGGAAGTCGGAGGCCGCCGTCCGGTTCCACCTCGGCCTGGCCGGCTGAGACGATGCGGAGCTTGTCGCCGAGACCGGATTCAGGCTTGATTGCAGAGGCCGAGCCGCTCGAGACCGCGTTCCAATCCGGTGATGATCCTTCCATGGGCTCTAGCTCGACGAACTCGGCAAATTCTTCGACGCCTGCTTCTGCTTCGCCTTCGGCGAGAATGGCCGCTTCCAGAATTTCGTGGGATGACGCCGCGGAGTCCTCGATTTCAGCTGCGGTGGCCGCCGTGGCGGCAGCGGGTGCGGCCGCGGCCGGGCTGCTACTGCGTCGAGCCCGCACGACGTGTTTCGAGATGGTGGTCAGCGCGGCGAGAATTCCGTGGCCGGTCGTGGCGATCGTCTCGAAGACGGCCGCCTGATCGAGGCCGATTCTGCGGTGGAGCTCCTCGATGGCAAAGGGGTCCGCAATGTCTCGTTTGTTGTACTGCAGCACCACCGGGAAGGCGTCGAGTCGATGGCCGTAGGCGGCGAGGGAGGCGCGTAATTCGTCGATCGCTGCGTAGTTGGCGTCGATTCGTTCCGGCGAAGCATCGAGCACGATGATGATGCCGTCGACTTCGTCGAGTAGCTGCTTTCGGGTCATCGCCTGGTCCGGGGCACCTGGCACGGCGACGATTTCGAGCTGTGTTCCAACGCCGCCTACGTCGCCTAGCGTAATTGGAAGCGACTCGAAGTAAACCGTGGGATCGAGCCGGGTGGGCTCGACCAACAAGTCTCCGCGCAAGTCGGGACGCAGCTTGGCGTGGATCGTCTTCAGGCTGGTGGATTTGCCCGCGCCTTCGATGCCCCAGAGCAGGATCCTGGCGTTGATCTCGGCCATCAAAGCTTTCCCTTCTTGGTCAGCAAGCGACGGGCATGCGCGCTGATATTGTTTGGCACGTCCTTGCTCTTCATCAGATTTCGCAGATCCTTGTCCTGGAGATAGTTCATGAATTTGACGGCCTGGGGGATCGGGGTCTTCGGGTTCATCGTCAGCGCCAGCTTGATCTGATAACTCTTCGTCCACTCGCGATTATTCGAAATGATTCGCAACAGCTCGTCTCCCATCGAACGATTCTGCGCAAAGGTGACGACCTCGGTCTCGGTCAGCTTGGGGCTGCCCAAAACGGACGAGGAGACCATGCGATTGCGATCCTTGATCAGCATCGAGCGCGCCTCCTTGCCGCCGATTCGAGCGAGCTTGATCTTTTGCATCACGGTCATGTTCTGGACGGCTGCATAAAGATTCCCGCTCGTTTCTTCGCCTTCCTCCGAGTCTTTTTCGGAGGCGAGTAGTTTGGCGATCTCCGTCATGTCGCCGCCGAGAAGTTCGAGTACGGCCTCTTCCGCCGCCGATTCGCTGAGATTTTCATCATCATCCGTCGTCTCTCGTTCGTCGAGGCCGAGGAAGCTGAGGATCCGTTCGATCACGGCGCGTCCGGTCAGCGGATTGGCGCCGAGTGCATCGACGATCTCCTCGTGCCGCAGCATTCGTTTCTGATTCTGGCTGATGATATCGATGACGCGACTATGAGGCAGTGTGGCGAGCCACGCGATGGTGGCATCTTCGGTCGCGTTGTTCAGCGCGATGGCTTCACAATGCGCTTCGTTTTCTTTGTGGATTTTGGCCAGGAAGGAGAGCAGGGCGGGATGGGCTTTGCCTCGCAAGACAATCTCGAGCACGTGATCGGGAAGGCTTTCGAGGCTCGACCGGGCCGTCTCCTTGACCTCGGGCTCTGAGTCGCTGGCAAGAACAAAGAGGACGGTCGCCAATTCGATCGGTTCGAGGGGGAGCGCACCGCGCGCAGCCATCTTCCGGGCATCGAGCGGTGCGTCACCGCGTGCGTATTTCTCAGCCTGCGCGGAGAGCTTGAGTGTGACTTTTCGGCGGCCCGAGGAATCTTCTGACAACGCGCTTTTCTCCAGCCCGGCCTTTTCGGCGCGACGAGTTTTCGTCATAGTCGAAAAATGTGGGCGAAATACCTCAGCACGATGCGAAGCGGCGTGATTCCGCCGTGGTTACGCAAAGTGCAGTGAAACCATCCGCAGAGTGCATCGGCCTCGCAAGTACACGACTTGATCCCCCTCTGGCAGACCGGCGAGGAGGTCGAGCAGGCATTCTCCATCGCGGGTTCGCGGGAGGCGGCCTCCGACTGGATCACTCAGCCGCGCCGGGTCCCGCTCATTCGCGGTCGGCCCGGTTCTTCTCGAAGAGGATTCTCAGCCCGTCGAGGGTCAGGAAG
>CAZMFM010000170.1:0-6762 GCA_964565565.1 uncultured Spirochaetaceae bacterium
TCTATCCGGACCCAGACCGATTCGACATCGAGCGCAAAGACACCCATCACCAGGCCTTCGGTGGTGGAACGCATTTTTGCCTGGGGTCGCATCTGGCCCGGCTCGAGGCAGCGGAGACCGTCTCCGCGCTCTTGGCTCGCTTCCCCAAGCTCTCGCTCGGAGACGGCGGCCATCGCTACGCCTCGAATCCGAGTTTTCGCGGCTTCGAGACCTTCTGGGTTCACGGCGAGCGCTAAGAGCAAGGGACCGGCGACGCGGAGCTGACGCGATTGCGGCTTGGCGCAGCCCGGGCAAGATGATCTATCGTCAACGGCCTTCAACAGCGTTCTATTTTCCTTTCAACCTTCTACTTACTCTCTTTCCTTCAAAGCATCGCCAAGCTCGCTTGCGATCCGCGCCCGATCGGAGTTCAGACCGTGTCCGACAGCCCCCTTCCCATCACATCCCTGGTTCAAATTCCCGAATCTGGAGACCCCTTCCTGCAAGGCCTGAAATGCAAGGGCTGCGGAGCGATCTCCCTCAAGGCACGAATGGCTTGTGCGAATTGCGGAGCCCGCGATTCAAGCGAAAACATGCGTCTCGCCAACAAGGGAAAGCTTCACGCCTACTCCATCGTCTACCGAGCCTTCCCCGGAATCGACGTTCCCTTCATCTCGGCAATCGCCGACCTCGAGGGCGGAGGCACGATCAAGACCAATCTGATCGGCATCGATCCGGATCCCGAGAAGATTCAACTCGGCATGGATGTCGACGTCGTCTTCGAAGTCGTCGACCGCAAAGACGCCGAGGGAAACGAATACCTCGGCTATTTCATCAAGCCCGCGGCCTGAAGCGCCGCGCAAACAGCCGCCTAACAATCAATGCGGCCGCGTCCCCGGGACCTCGGCCGAAATCAGGAGCAACTCATGGGTAGTGAAGACGTCTACATTGCTGGAATCGACATGATCAAGTTCGGAAAGTTTCCGGACATTTCCATCGCCACGCTCGGCGCCGAAGCGGCATTGCTCGCCCTCGACGACGCAGGGATCACGATCAATGACATCCAGGCCCTCTACAGCGGGAACCTGATGATGGCCTCCGCGATGGTCGGCCAGCAGATCCAGAAGGAAATCGGGCAGACGGGCATTCCCGTCGTCAACTGTGCCAACGCCTGCGCCACTGGCGCCACGGCATTGCGCGAAGGCTGGACGGCGATCCGGGCCGGGCTCTACGACACGGTTCTCGCAGTCGGCGTCGAGAAGCTCGCCGGGGCCGGAATGCTCGGCGGTGGCGGCGGAAGCAGCAAGGGAATTTCCCCGGAAGGCCTGCTCGGCTCTGGCGCGATGCCCTGCGTCTTCGCCGAAGCGGGGATGGCCCACTCCAAGGAGTACGGTACGACCTTCGAGCAATTCGCAACGATCGCCGTCAAGAACCATCATCATTCGACCATGAATCCGAAGGCCCGCTACCAGATCGAAACACCGATCGAAGAAGTCATGAACGCCGAGATGATTTCGTACCCGAACACGAAGCTGATGTGTTCAGCCAATGTCGACGGCGCTGCCGCGGCGGTCCTGATGTCCGAAAAGAAGGTGAAGGAACTCGGGCTGATGGGACAGGCTGTCAAGATTCGGGCGTCAGTCCTGACCACCGATCCCTGGACGGATCGCGACGAGGTCATGCCCGATATCAGTACCTGCACGCGTAACGCTGCGGCGCAGGCCTATGAAATGGCCGGCGTCGGTCCGAACGATCTCGATCTCGTCGAATTGCATGATTGCTTCGCGACGGCGGAAGTTCTCCACTACGAAAACCTGGGCCTCTGCGCCGACGGTGAAGCGGGCAAGCTGATCGACGAAAAGGCCACTTGGCTCGGAGGCCGAATCCCCGTGAACCTGTCGGGTGGATTGCTCTCGAAGGGACATCCGATTGGCGCGACCGGCGTTGCCAATGTCTACGAGATCGCAACCCATCTGCGCGGCAATGCCGGCAAACGACAGGCGGAAGGGGCTCGCATCGGACTCGCGCATGTGATCGGTCTCGGCACCTGTTGCGGCATCCACATCTTGGAAGGCCCGAGCAACTAGCACCGATGCAGTGGCTCTTCACTGCGTCAGCATGATGTTGTCTCGGCGCTCTCGACAAAGCTAGACGCTTGTCGAGAGCGCCTTCGCGGAGCAATCCGCAGACTTGAGCGTGTTTGATGCCGGATGACGACATTCAGGACCGGCCCGACTACGAAGAGGCGCGTCGACGCCTGCTCTCGTCCGGGAGCCCCTTCGAACTCACAGAAGAATCCGTCCTCGGCGAGACCATGAGCGTCTACAAGACGCGCCCGCGATCCTTGCGTGATCTGCTCGCGGGCTCGGCCGGTCAGGGCGACAAGGAATATCTGGTTTTCTCGGACGGTCGGCGCTGGACCTACCGGGAGCATCTCGCCGATGTCGCATCGGTGGCATCGGCCCTGAAAGAGCGCTTCGATATCGGCTCCGGCGACTCCGTCGCCATCCTTGCCGCGAACGCCCCTGAGTGGATTCTCAGCTATTGGGCAACAGCCTCCCTCGGCGCTGTCGTGGTCGCAATGAACGGCTGGTGGGCGCCAGACGAAATCCGCTCCGCCCTCGAAATGACGAAGCCGAAGTTGATCCTGGCCGACGAGCGTCGGATCGAACGTTTGAATGAGATCGGAACGGATCTCCCGATCGTTTCTTTCGAGCGCGATTTCGAATCGCTGCGCCTTCATGCCAAGGACGCTTCGTTGCCGACGGCTTCGAGCCATCCGATCGCCGAAGATGATCCCGCGCTTCTGCTCTTTACCTCCGGAACGACCGGGCGACCCAAGGCCGCCCTCATCAGCCATCGGACCTTGATCGCCTTTACCATGTCGAGCTTCTTTCTCGGCGCGCTGCGAAGCATGACCGAAGAACTTCGCGAAAGGGAAAGCGGTGCGGTCCTGGCGCCTTTCCCCCTCTTTCATCTTTCCGGAACGATGGGCAGCGTCACCGCCGGACTAGCGGGAGGCGTGAAGACGGTCTGGCCAATGGGTCGCTTCGATCCAGCCAAGATCATCCAACTCTCTCAGGAAGAGAACGTCACGAATTGGGCCGGCGCTACGACACATCTCTTTCGCTTGCTCAACCATCCAGACATTGAAGCCCTCGATGCGGACCGCTTCACCAACATCAGCGCCGGCGGGTCGGCCTCGACCCCGGAGCTGTTGCGCGCGATCGCCCATCGCTTCCCCCACCTGGCAGCGAATCTGGGCTCGGGTTATGGCTCGACCGAAAGCGGTGGCTTGATCAGTTATGCGTCGGCCTCGATGCTTCGCGAAGCAGCCAACTGTGTCGGGACGCCATTGCCGACCGTGGAGGTCAAGATCGTCGACCAGGCAGGCAATGCGTTGCCCGATGGTGAGAATGGTCGAATCTGCGCGCGAAGCCCGCTCGTCATGCTCGAGTACCTCGACAATCCCGAGGCCAATGCCGAAGCGCTATTGCCCGGGCGCTGGGTCGACACAGGAGATCTGGGCCACCTTCACGGCGGACGACTCTTTCTCGAGAGCCGCCTGCGCGACATGATTATTCGCGGCGGGGAGAATATCTTCCCCTCCGAGATCGAGAACCGGATCGAACTCCATCCCGATGTGGCCGAAGTCGCCGTGCACGGAGTCGACGACCGCGAGTTGGGTGAGCGCGTCAAGGCCGTCATCGTCCCGGAACCCGACACGACACCGAGCAAAGAATCGATCCGCGACTTTGCCGCGCAAACGCTCGCCTACTACAAAGTTCCAGAAATCATCGAGATCCGAACTGAAAGCCTGCCACGCAACGCAACGGGCAAGGTCATGAAACATGTGCTGCGCGGCGAGGCCGAGAACACCTTCGTCGAAGACTGAAACGCAGTGTTGGGCATCCCATAGGAGACATGCGAGATGATCGACCCCGACGCTGAGACCAATTTTCCTCCGTCCAAAACCGGCGCAGAGAAACAGGACCGCCCGCATTGGCAACGGGAACTCCAACGTCGCGTCGGCCAGATCGTTCCGCATCTGCTAGGCCTCGACGCGCAACGCCGAGAGTTCCTTCGTAAGATCACCGGCCGGGCGCACGCGATCGACTTCTTCCATCAGGTCGATGACCCCTATAGCCACCTCGCACTCGAAGCGATCAGTCTTTTGCTCGGCCGCTACGAGATCGAAGTCCGTTTCCACCTGACCAGCCAGACCGATCGGGACCACGCTCCTGAACCCGACCTGCTCGCCGCGTATGCGCGTCGCGATTGTGCCGCTGTCGCGCCCTATTACGGCCTCGAATTTCCAGCCGATGCGCATGAACCGAGCGACGCTGACGTCGCGACCGTCGAACATCTACTCGCGGGCCTGACCTGTGAATCGAGCCCTGACGTGTGCGGGGATCCGCGCTTTCTGGAAATTGCACTCCAGGCAGGGCGAGCACTCTGGCAATCGGATCGGAAAGACCTCGACCGCCTCGCGACGAATATCCCCATGGCGACGGATGAAGAAGTCGCGACCGCCATCGATGGCGGAAACGAACTTCGCTCGAGCCGAAGACATTATTCGGGCGGCATGTTCTGGTATGCGGGGGAATGGTATTGGGGCGTCGACCGGCTCCATCACCTCGAACGGAGGTTGATCAAACTCGGCGCCACACGCGGCGCCGGAACGGAGATCCGCTTCGACCGCCCACCTCTCGATCCTGGAAGAATCCAGAATGGCGGGCGCCTGACGCTCGAAATCTTCCCGTCCCTCCGGTCGCCCTATACCGCCATGATCTTTGAGCGAAGTCTGGCCCTCGCCAAATCCGTGGACATCCCGGTCACGCTACGCCCCGTTATGCCCATGGTGATGCGCGGCGTCCCCGCTCCCCCCGCCAAGGGCCTCTACATCATGCTGGACGCAGTGCGCGAAGCCAAACAGATCGACGCACCATTCGGGAATATGTATGACCCGATCGGCGCCGCCGTGGAACGCGGCTTTGCCCTTTGGCCCTATGCGCGTGACAAGGGACGGGGCGCAGAATTCCTCGCGGCCTTCCTTCGAGCGGCCTTCGTCGAAGGAAGACCGACCGGCACCGTTGCGGGGTTGCGCCACGTCGTCGAGGAGGCCGGCCTCTCCTTCGACGAGGCCCGACCGGCTCTCGAAAAGGAAGACTGGCGAGAAGAATTGGAGACCAATCGTCTCGCCATGTACCAGGAGATGGGGCTTTGGGGCGTCCCGAGTTATCGGCTCCGGGAAGCAGGCAAGCCCGATCTCTGTGTCTGGGGACAAGATCGACTGTGGTTCCTTGCCGCAGAGATCCGGCGGCGCCTGGCTGAAGGCTGATTTGCTAGGCAGCCTTGCGAATCCCATCTCCCGCATAGGCAGGATTGGCGTCGACGCCCAGGTCTCGCCGAACCGTCTCGATGGGCACGTCCCAGAGCGCCGCCCAGTCCGTGCCGAAGAACGGCTGCGCGCGGCGGCCGGCAAGGAATCCGCGGGCGAGCCCCTCCATCCTTTCACGAAATTGTTCTGGCTTGGAAAACGCCGTATTGAAGAAAACGAGCCCGAGCAGGAATGCGAAAAAGGGTGCCTCGGTTTGTGCAGCATAGAAGCCGCCAACCGCGAATTCTCCAGCTTCGTCCGTGCCGCAACCACTGACGACATGCCAGATATCATGCGTCTCGTAGAGATGTGCAAGGAAGTAGCTGCCGTCATCCTCGACCGGAATATCGATCAAATTCGGATTCAAGCCGTTCACGGTGAGGTGATCAGCGAATACGCGCCCAAGCGTCCCACTGGGCAGCAGGGAGAGTTCCTCGACGTCGATCCAGCGCAGGCGAGTTCTCTTCGCGAAGGCGGATTGAATCTGTGGCTCATCCGCTGACATCCGAGCGATGACGGTATCCCAACGGGCATAGCGCCGAATCCGACGCGAACGGGCGAAGGCCATTTCGACGATTCCAGCCTCGGCTGTGTTCTTGATGTCCTTCACCACCCGCCACATGGCGAGCATGACCCGAAACGGATTACGCACACGGTTGGGGAATGTGTAGCCCCGCTCACCTGCTCCGGACTCAGCCTTGGGCATGGATGCTCTCCTGTTAGTCGAACTCGATTCCAAAATCAAAGACTCACGAACGCCATCCAGGCGTTCTCGATCGCCTCGCACGAATTCTGGAACATCGCCTGGGGCCTATCAACTCGGGTTTCATGGACTTGCCCCGAGTGGAACAAGAAACGACAAGCGATTGATAAGGCAAGGGAATAGGAAGCATCCGCATACCGTCCCTGCCGCATCGTCGGATTCGATGCTCGGGTTGAGCGCCTGAAGCAGCAGATTGAAGGCCCGTGGGATGATTGATGAACCGAAAGCCTCCCTAAAACCGAGCAGGCGCCACGAAACAGCTCATGGTCTGCACTCCGCATAATTTCATTGTCCCTTGGTTTCCAGATACTTGTGACACTTACTTCCGCGATCCCTGCATGGCCGAGAACCCGAGTTGATCGGGTCCACGCGTTCCTTCAGTATGGCCAAATGGATGATCCCATCCATGAATTTCATACTCGGCGGCGGCTGCTGCCGTTTCAATGATTGGAGACTCAAACCATGTCTTTTCGCAATCAACTAGCGGTGACGATGGTGGCGTTCTTAGCCCCCATGGTCTTCGCAAGCACGGCGGCGGCTCAAGCCGGCTTGGCGTGCTCCGGCACGAGTTGTGGCCTCGGTGGCCAGATTCGTGGTCAGATCGGTGACGGCCTGCCGCTTCCGATCTCCATCGCGCCTG
>CAZMFM010000171.1:0-6628 GCA_964565565.1 uncultured Spirochaetaceae bacterium
CCTGACGATGGCCCCCGAACTCGAGAGCCTGGCACCCTCTACAACGGAACTCGAAGCGGCCCGTGAACGGTACGCCGGGGTGAGGACGCGAATCGAACAAGCGGCTGAGCGCGCGGGTCGCTCGTTGGACGAGATCACGCTCGTTGGCGTCGCCAAGAAACAACCGCCACAGCGCACCCTGGCCGCCATCGCGGCGGGCCTTCGCGTGCTCGGCCAAAGCTATCTCCAGGAAACCCGGGAGATCCGTCCGGTGATCGAGGCCGCTCTGGCCAAGGACGCTGCGCTGTCCGAAACAAGGCTCGAATGGCGCATGGTCGGTCGACTTCAAACGAACAAGGCCGCCCTGGCCGCTCGACTATTCGACGCGATCGAAACCGTCGATCGCCCCAAGCTCGTTCGCACCCTCGCCCGTCACGCGAGCGAGGAGGGCCGGCGGCTCGACGTATTGATCCAGGTCAGCTTGTGCGGGGAGGCGCAGAAAGGTGGCTGTCAGCGAGACGAACTCCCGGCGCTCGCCGAGCAGATTCTCGCGACCGATACGTTGCGGCTCCGGGGGCTGATGACGATTCCGGCAGCGAATCACGATCCTGAAGCCGCGCGCCCGGCCTTTCGCGAACTGCGCGGCCTGCGAAACGTCCTCGCACAACTCGACCCGGCACTTGGCCAGGCCGCACTCTCGATGGGAATGTCCGCCGATCTAGAGGTCGCCGTCGAAGAGGGCGCTACCCTCGTTCGCGTGGGCACAGCACTCTTTGGTCCACGCGTCGAGCCGCCCTCGTCGGCCTGATCGACACACGAAAACGGCTTCAACGAGAATCCCAGACTCCTCGCGCGAACGTCCGCGCTGATCGCGAAGAGTCGGAATAGACCGACGAAGTCCATCGACACGAACCGATGCGGACCAGAACGGAGCAGGCAAGCGATGGCGACGGACCCTCTCGAGAAGAGCAGGATTGGATTCATCGGCTGCGGCGCGATGGCACGGGCCCTGGCTGGGGGATTGATCGAGTCAGGGGTCGACGCATCCCAGATCGCCGCTTCGGATCCCTTTGCGGCGGCGCGAGCGCAATTCGAACAGGCCATCGGGGCCAAGGCCGTCGAGGCGAACGCCGACGTCGTCTCGCGGTCGGATGTCCTGGTGCTGGCCGTGAAACCCGGGGCCGTCGCCTCGGTCCTCAAAGACCTCGACCCCGCAATTGCCGGCGGCCCGCTCTGGATTTCGATCGCCGCCGGCGTACCGCTTGAAAAATTGCAAAACGCCCTGCCGGCGGGCACGCGCGTTGTCCGTACGATGCCGAATACGCCCGCCCTCGTCGGTGCCGGTGCGACCGCGTACTTTCCCGGGCCGGACGTCGAGCCAGCGGATCTCTTGTTGATCGAGGCCGTTCTCGAAGCGGCCGGCTGGTGTTGGCGGGCCCCGAACGAAGATCTGCTCGACGCCGTGACGGGCCTATCGGGCAGCGGGCCGGCCTATGTCTTCTTGATCCTCGAGGCGCTGGCCGATGCCGGGGTCCGACAGGGACTCCCCCGCGATGCCGCACAGGAGCTGGCCACGCGCACCGTACTCGGTGCCGCGAAACTGGCCCTCGAAACCGGCACCCATCCCGGCGTGTTGAAGGACCAGGTGACCTCGCCCGGTGGAACGACCATCGCAGGACTCGAACAGCTCGAGGCACACGGGGTCCGGGCCGCACTCTACGACGCCGTGCGTGCAGCCACCGAGCGATCCAAGGCCCTACGCGACGCCTGAACCGCCACACCCACTTTCACCCGCGACACCTGCGAAGCCCGCTACGGGTGGCCGCAGCCCCAAACCCTCAAGTTTTCCGCCAACCTGGCCGATCTTCTGCCGCAGGGAGAGAGCCCTCACCGACGCCGCCCTGGCGTAGGTTGCCGCGGAGATCGTCGTCATGCGCATGACACCCCTGGATGTTCAGAGTCACCAATTCGCTCATCGGTTGCGGGGCTACGACCCGGACGAGGTCGACGCCTTCCTGCGAATCGTCTCCGAGGACTACGAGGGCCTGGTGCTTGAAACCGCCAGCCAGAACGACCGGATCCGACGACTCGAGATCCGCACCGCAGAACTTTCCGCCCAGGAGGACCTGCTGAAGGAAACCCTGATCAGCGCCCAGGCGATGACCGAGGAGCTGCGCGGGACCGCGGAGCGAGAAGCAGAACTCCGTTTGGCTGAGGTCGAGGTGCGCGCCGAGAAAATCCTCGACGCCTCCCATCGTCGCGCGGCCCGTCTGGCCCAGGATATCCGCGAGATGCGCGCCCTGCGCGTCCGGCTCGCCGAGTCCTTCCGCAGCGCCGCCGAGACCCATCTTTCGCTGCTCGAAACCCTCGAAACGGACCCCGAACAAGACCCGCTCGTCGAGGGATTGGTCGAGGGGACCGTGGCCTACCTGCAGCGCGAAAGTCGGAGCCAGAAGCCCAAGCAAGCTTCGAAATCCGCCCTCCCCGCCAGCTCGGAAAAGTCGGAGAGCGGCTGATTTTCCACGAATCATCGACTTGATGCCTCGCCCCGTTGGCAGCCCTCGACCAATGGGATATCAAAGGCGCCGTCCCGGGCCCTCGCGAGGAAAAGACGGCGATGCCGACCTACGAATACCAATGTCAGAAATGCGGCTTCGAATTCGAGCGTGAGCAACGAATCACCGCAGATGCGATCAAGACCTGTCCCGAATGCAAGAGCCGCAAGGCCAAGCGTTTGCTCTCCGCCTCGAGCTTCATCCTGAAAGGCGGCGGCTGGTATGCCGACGGATACGGCAGTAGCGGCAAGAAATCTGCGGACGACGGTGACTCGTCCGACAAGTCTTCGAGCGACGACTCTTCGAAGAAGGACGACTCGAAGAGCAAGACCAAATCGAAGGACTCGTCCGGCAAGTCGTCGTCCGAAAAGAAGACCGGAAGCAAATCAAGCAAGAGCAAAGCCGGATGAGTACGAGCGAACCGATCGAAACCGTCGTTGTCGACGGGCTGGCCTTGGCCAACGAATTACGCGATGGCATGAAGCGCGAGATCGAAGCGCTGGTCGAAGCCGGCCATCGCCCTCCTCAACTCAGCGTCGTCCTGGTTGGTGACGATCCGGCGAGCCGCTCGTACATCAAGGGCAAGCAACGCGCCTGCGCACGAATCGGTGCGGACTCCGCGGAGTACCTGTTGCCGGAGTCGACGAGTGAAAAAGAACTCCTCGAGCTGCTCGACAAGCTCAATCACGACGACGCCGTCGACGGCATCCTCGTTCAGCTTCCGCTACCGAAGGGCATCTCGCCGGAAGTGGTGGCGGAAGCGGTCGATCCGGCGAAAGATGCCGACGGCATTCACCCGCTCAATTTCGGCCGGCTCCTGCTCGGCAATGCGAAGCTCATTTCGTGTACACCCCTCGGTGTCATGTCTATCCTCGCACAACACGATATCGAGATCGCTGGTGCCCACGCGGTCGTGATCGGCCGCAGCAACATCGTCGGCAAGCCGGTCTCGATCCTGCTCCAACAACAGAATGCCACCGTCACGATGTGCCATTCGCGAACACGGGATCTCGGCGCAATCTGCCGAAGCGCGGACATTCTCGTCGCTGCAGTCGGCAGCCCGCGCATGGTCAAGGCGGATTGGATCAAACCCGGCGCCGCTGTGATGGACGTGGGTGTCACCGAAGTCGACGGCAAACTCGTAGGCGACGTCGATTTCGAAGCGGCACAGGGCATCGCGAGCCTGATCACACCCTCGCGTCGGGGCATCGGCCCGATGACGATCACGATGTTGCTGCGCAATACGTTGAATGCCTACGTCGCGCGGAAGGGCCTGTGAGCGCGTTACTGAAAACGCCGCTCTACGCCGCACATCGCCGCCTGAAGGCGCGCCTGGTTCCCTTCGCCGGCTACGAGATGCCCATCCAATACTCGTCGATCCGCGAAGAACACACGGCGGTTCGCGAGCGCGCCGGCCTCTTCGACGTTTCCCACATGGGCCAGATCTATTTCAACGGGGCGAAGGCCGGCGAAGCCCTCGAAATGCTGCTCACCTGTGAGGTCGCGTCGCTGCGCGTCGAGCGTGCACGCTACGGACTCTTGCTCAACGAGGCCGGTGGATGCATCGATGACGTGATGTTGACTCGCGTCGCCGAGGAAGAATATTTTCTCTGCGTCAACGCCTCGAATGTCCAGAAGGCGCGGGACTGGATCGAGTCCCACGTCGGAGCGGATGTGGCCATCGAAGATCGCAGCCCGGACACCGCGCTCCTGGCGCTGCAGGGCCCCGCCGCCAAGGAGATCCTGACACGACTCGGCCCCGAGGCTTCCGAATTGCCGAAACGCTTTCGGGTCGCGCAGCGCGTGCTCACCGGGGTCACCACGCTCGTCTCGGCGACCGGCTATACGGGGTCGCCGGGCTTTGAACTCTACGTTTCCAACCGCGATGCCGAAAAGCTCTTCGAAGCCATCCTCGAGGTCGGCGCCGATCTCGGCGTCTTGCCGGCCGGGCTCGGCGCGCGCGATACGCTGCGCATCGAAGCGGCCCTGCCCCTCTATGGCCACGAACTCGACGACGAAACGACGCCCTTCGAAGCAGGACTCGGTCGCTTCGTGAAGCCTCTCGAGCGTGAGTTCCTGGGTGCCCGGGCATTGGCCGCAAAGGGAGGCCGCGACTGCGAGCGATGTCTGATCGGATTCGAAATGATCGGTCGCGGCATCGCCCGTGCGGAGTACGAAATCATCCACGACGGCCAACCCATCGGCCTCGTGACTTCCGGCACGCCCTCGCCCACCCTCGGAAAGTCGATCGGCCTCGGCTACGTTCCGCGTGCCCAGAGCGAGGTCGGCCAGGCGCTAGCCATCCGAATTCGCAACAAGGACGTCGAGGCCAGAATCGTCGAACGGCCCTTTCTCTCAACCTAGATTGGCTACCGCCCTGAATTTGGACCGGCACGCTCACTTCGCTGGCGCCTTCACTTCGCGGGCGCGCTAGCTTGGCTGGCTGAACAACCGGTTGAACTGATGCACCCGCAGCGCGGACGGGACCGGCCAACGCAAACGCGCAGAACGAGTCGACCGTTAGTGGTTCGACCAAAGAGGGAGAGCTCGACAGGTGGCGGACTACGATTTTTCGGACGGCCTACTGTTCACGAATGACGACGAGTGGATCCGAGTCGAGGGCGATCAAGTCGTGATCGGCATCAGTGATTTTGCCCAGAACCAGTTGGGAGACATCGTCTTCGTCGAGCTTCCCGAGGTGGGCGCCAGTACCGAAATCGGTGCACCCTTCGGCACGATCGAATCCGTCAAAGCCGTTTCGGATCTCTGCGCTCCACTCTCCGGCGAGATCCTGTCAATCAACGAAGCCCTCGAAGACGAACCTGAAAAGGTCAACGAAGCCTGTTACGGCGAGGGCTGGCTAATCAAACTCCGCCCCTCCGATCGCTCCCAACTCGACGCCCTGCTGAGCACCGAGGCCTATCAGAAATCCGTCGCGGAGCGCGACGCGGACTCGTAACAAGCCGGTCCGCTCGCTAAGCCCGATCCGATTCGCAGTCGAGCTTGCGACGAGCCACTTCCGCCCAGGATCCGTCTGGGTCGATCTGCAGATAGCGGCGCCAATGATCGAGACCCGCCCGGGGCCGGTCGATCTTTTCGTAGAGCAGCGCGAGATTGATGTGCAGGTCCGGATAGAGGGGATCCGACGCCAGCGCGCGCCGGTAGTGTGCGAGCGCCGCACCCTCTTCGCCCATCTCCTCGAGCACATTCGCGAGATTGAAATTGGCCTCGACGTGATCGGCCTCCCGGCCAAGACACGCTTCGAAAGCGCGACGCGCGGCGGCACGCTGTCCCTGGTTGTATCGCACCGCGCCCAGGTTGCAGTAGGCGTCCGCATAGTCCGGGGCCAGCTCCAGCGCCTTCTCATAGGCCTCGATCGCCTCTGGCCAATTCGCAGACTCCGCGTCGAGTTCGCAACCCCGTTCGAACCAGCCGACGGCATCGCCCACCGTCGGCAACCTCGCGGGTGAATCCGTGTCCTCGAAGTCGGCCAGCGAGGCCACCGCGTCTTCGTGAGGGGCCGGGCTCTCCTCGAACTCGAGCAGCAATTGCCCCCCGGTCTCCTCCAGGCGACCCGCGTGGCGAACGACCAGCCGATCGGATTGTTCATCCACCAAGCGAAGCGCGGCCGCGGGATCGTCGAGGTCTGGCAGCCGGCTTTTCAGGGTTTCGAGATTGCGACGAATGCGCTGCAAGGGGATTCCCTTGTCGAGCAAGGAGAGAATCGCGCGCAGGACGACGAGGTCGCGAAAGGCATAACCGTCTCCGTCCGATTCGGACGCGAGCGGCTCGACCAACTCCGTGCGCTGCCAATAGCGAAGTCGACCGGGCGAAACTTTCAGGATTCGGGCGACATCACCGAGCGAATAATCCGTCACGGGACAAGCATGACACGTCCGCGCACAACTGGGAACCAACAAATCGATTCCGGAATTTCACATTGTAAAAGGCACGAGCGCTAGCCCGCGTTATGGCCGCGGGCTAGGCTCGCTCGCGGCGAGGTTCCCGCGGCTGGTGCCCGGCCTCGACTTCAAATCGAGTGTGGATTGCGTCGCCGCGATCCAGGCGGGTTCGATTCCCGTCCCTCGCCGCCA